>DAOSYC010000033.1:23400-25086 GCA_035380905.1 Spirochaetota bacterium
CTTGTGGCATAGCCTATGTCGTTTCCGGAATAAAGGACCCTGCATCCCTCCCGGGGAACGCCTTTCCCGGTAAGTTCAAAGTACACAAGCTCCCGGGGAGCGCCGTTCCGTTTCAGTTCCTCCGCAGCCGCTTTACCGGCATAATCCGTTGATGAACTGATAATCCAGCCGATATTTCCCTCAACCGGGGATATATCTTCACCAAGCTCATGCCCGTACAATGAATAGCACGCCTCAAGGCGGAGTGAATCACGTGCACCAAGTCCAGCCGCCTTCAGGCCTTTACCGCTCCCCGCTTCAAGGAGCGCATTCCAGATGGTGGATGCGATACCGTTCGGGACATACAGCTCATATCCCTTTTCACCGGTATATCCTGATTTCGATACCATTATATCATGATCATTATAGCGTGTGTCAGTATAGTAAAACCGCTTCAGTTCCTGCACTACGGGGTCACGAAGCACATCCAATACAATTTCCTCCGAACGTGGCCCCTGAATGTCTATTTTCGCCGTTTCATCGGAAAGATCAATAATATCAACGCCCTTGACAGCGTGGTCCTTCATCCACTGGAGGTCCTTGTCCTTTGTGCCGGCATTCACCACAAAATAATATTCTTCATCAGAAACCATGTATACAAACAGGTCATCAATGACACCGCCCCGTTCATTCAGGAAACAGCTGTACATCGACTTCCCCTGTTCCAGCTTGTCCATTCTGGTGGGAATCATCCGCGATAAATATTCCGCCGCCCCTTTGCCCCGTACAGAAATTTCCCCCATATGGGACACGTCAAATAACCCGGCCCGTGTTCTGGTCGCGGTATGCTCCTCCACGATTGAGGAATACATGACCGGAAGCTCCCACCCGGCAAAGTCCACAATCCTCCCCCCGAGCCGTACATGTTCATCATAGAGCGGTGTTCTTTTCATGAGCGTTTCATCCTCCTCAATCCGAAATCGACTGCCCTGAGGAGCGGGTCGTACACTTCACTCACTGCCGGACAGTATGCCATTTCAATCCGCGGAAGCTCTGTTACGGGAATATCGAACTCAATGGCAGTGCTGATCACATTCACCCGCTCCGCGGCGCCCCGCTCACCGGCCCCCTGGGCCCCGAGGAGCTTCCCGGTGGTTTTATCGAACAGTACCTTCACCGTTATCTCAGTGCCTCCGGGAAAGTACTCCGGAAGTATCCCGGATTTTATTTTTCCCGAAACCGGGTCATATCCATGCTCCCGGGCAATGGCAGTGGTATATCCGGTACCCGCTATTTCAATATTTCCTGCGCGGGTCACGAAAGTCCCGGCAGTCCCGCGGTATCCCGCCGCGCCCCCTGAAGCGTTGAGGCCCGCGAAAGTACCCTGCTTGTAGGCCGAGGTGGCAAGTTTTGCCCCCGTGGTCTTTCCGTCAATCACGGACCATGCCGAAATGCAGTCCCCCGCGGCAAACACGGAATCCTTTGAGGTGCGCAGAGCTGTATCGACCACAATGCCGTTGGGGGTACACTCTATGCCGGATTTCTCCGCCAGTGCAGTATTTGCCCTGAACCCCGCGGCGAGTATGCACAGGTCTCCGGCGACTGAAGCGCCGCCGGCAGAGACGCCCGAAAAATTATCACGTCCCGTAAATTCATCAACCGCGGTACTGAGCAGGACATCAATACCATGGGCCTTCAGGTTTTCCT
>DAOSYC010000034.1:0-14978 GCA_035380905.1 Spirochaetota bacterium
TCAGTGCAGGTGATGGTGGGACCAAGGATCTATTTCGCCATGGCCCGGGACAGGGTGATATTCAGGTTTCTTGAGAGGGTCCATCCCCGGTTTCACACGCCACTTGTATCGATTACGATACAGGTTATCCTGTCAGTGCTGTATGTATTCATATTCAACGACCCTGAATTACTTCTTGTCTACATGGGATTCGCACTTGGAATATTCCCTCTGCTCACAGTATTTGGACTTATTATGCTTCGTGTAACCAGGCCGGAAATACCGAGGCCCTATAAAGTGCATTTTTTCCCTCTGACGCCGGTATTGTATATCGTGCTGTATTCCGCGATGATGATCGCTTCATTTATTGCGTGGACAAAAACTTCACTTATCGCGATAGGTGTAACTATTGCGGGAATACCTGTATTTTTTATATGGCAGTGGATTATTACCCGAAAGGCTTCTGTCGAGTCTTGATTGCCGGCTGAAATTCACAGCAGGCAGCCGCAGATACAATTATACAACGAACCCAGTATTGCATACCATACCACAACCCGGCAGTATTTTCACTCATTTTACTTGACAATATATACCATGGAATGAATATGTCAGGGAAAGCCGTATGATTACTTTTTTCAGGGTTTATATCCGGATTGAAGTGATCTAAGGCTGTAACAACTGGAGGAAGCCGGGTGAGAATCCCGCGCTGGCCCGCAACTGTGATTCTGCGTACGCAGATAAGTCAGGAACTCCGAAAGACTGGATATCCTCGAGGAACGGGAATCGGTTGGTATCTTTCACATCCACATTCGGATACCGACAATGATAACACGCCCGGAGGCGTGTTTTTTTATGCTGAAACGGGAGAAGTCTCAATTCCGGATCAGAACCCGCCACCCTCGTCCGGATTACCACATTCAAATCAAATTATTTCAGGAGATGTATCATGAGAGGATTTATTACAGGATGTGTGTGTTTCTGGGCGCTCATTGCCGCAGTTCTTGTACCGGAATTCGGTACTGCTGCTGACAGTGAACAGCGTGATGGACAATTTACGATGAATGAAGTTGTCGTCACCGCCACGAAAACAGACATACGCAGTCGTGAAACTGGCGCAAGTATTACTGTTGTAACAGAAAAGGAAATGGAGCAGCGGGGAAAGAAAACTGTCATAGAGGCCCTGCGAGGAACGCCGGGGCTCACAGTGTCGAGGTCTGGTGTCGCAGGAGGCATTTCAAGTGTCTTTATGCGTGGTGCTAACTCAAACCAGGTCGCGGTACTTGTTGATGGAGTCAGAATAAATGATCCGTCAAGTACCAATGGTGCATATGATTTTGGGAATATGAGTTCAGATAATATTGAGCGTATTGAAGTGGTGAGGGGCGCCCAAAGTACCCTCTATGGGTCATATGCAACTGCGGGTGTAATTAACATTATTACCAAGAAGGGTAGAGGAGAACCGCGCGCTGATGTGTCAATCGAGGCAGGTTCTTTCAGGACTTTCAGGGAATCGTTGCGTCTGTCAGGTGGTGACGATAAGGCAGATTATTCTTTTGGTATATCACGTATCGATACACGCGGTATAAGTAAGGCCGCAGAACTGGAAGGTTCAACAACTGAGTATGAACGCGATGGATATGAGAACACTACACTTTCCACACGGCTTGGATGCAGGGTGTTTGAAAAAGGGCGGGTCGAGATGGCAATAAGGTATTTTGATGCTGTATCGGATATTGATGCTCAAGAATATGATGATGACCCTAATCATGTTAGTTATACTAAGCAGTTATCGGCTCGTGCTGCATATATACAGGAACTGTTCGGTATCTGGAAACACAGTATCTCGGGAAATTATATGAATATTGAAAGAAGGACGAATGATGAAATTGATGCTTCTCACACATTTTCTTCTTCAAGAACATGGTATGAGGGCACTCACGAACATGCGGAATGGCAGCAGGCGCTTAAAATTGGTAACTTCGATGAGATTACCGGTGGTGTTGAAGTTGAACAGGAAAGCATTTCACTTATTTCCTATTATGGTGGTACACCCTCCAGCCTCAATGATAAAACAATGACAACAAAAGCGGCTTATTTACAAAATCATTTGAAACTTTTCGAAAGGGTGTATGCAATAGCAGGTATACGGTTGACCGACAACGAAGATTTTGGATCACATGTGAACTATCAGTTATCGGGAAGTATTAAACTTCCGGTAATTGAAACGAGATTAAAAGGTAATTATGCCACTGGATTCCGGGCGCCTTCACTATATCAGCTCTATGCGCCAACATCGGGTAACTCTGAACTCGATGAGGAAGAGAGCAGGAGTTATGATTTTGGTATCGAGCAAAGCTTGTTTTCTGACATTTTTGTGGTCGATGTAACATATTTTAACACAAAGTATAAAAATATGATTGGTTATGTATCGAGTAAGTATGTCAACACTGAGAGATTTATTACCGATGGTATTGAAGTTTCAGCGAAAATTGTATCAGGAGACTATCTTTCCATAGTAGGTTCCTATACCTACACGAGGCGAGCTGATGATCTTGAAAAGGATGAGCGGCTTATCAGAAGGCCGAAACATCAGGGTAGCATGTACGTGAATGTGTATCTTTTTGATTCTCTGAATATTAATGCCGGTATTCAATATGTAGGTGAAAGAAAAGATACATGGTTTCATCCAACAACGTATACGAGTATGAATGAAGATATGTCAGATTACTACCTCCTGAGCCTCGGGGCATCGCTTCAAATCACTAAAAACTTCCAGGTGTTCGGACGTGTAGAGAATGCAATTGACGAAGACTACCAGGAAGTTGCGGGTTACAAAATGCCGGGAAGGGCATTTTACGGCGGCGTGAAGGGGACGTTTTAGTTTTACATAGATTTATTCCCAATAATAGAAAGAGCAGAAGGCGAAATGCCTTCTGCTCTTTTGCGTATATAGAGAGAAGAAATGTATTTGTCTAATGAATGAAAAACTACACGCTCCGTACCGGCGAATAGTGTATGTAGCTCTCCCCGCGTCTCTTCGCGAGTTCAAGGTGCTGATGTGCCGCCGAAAGGATATCTTCATCCTTGCCGAGATTCTCTGTTGATGCGATGCCTATATGTATCACCGGTGTTATTTTCAGGTTTTTCAGCATTTTTATTTTTGCTGAATTAAGGGCTGCTGTTATCAGTTCCGCACGCTCTATGGATTCGTCAAGTGAAATGTCCGGGAGGAGTGCTGCGATATAGTTTTCTATTCGGCAGAGGATGTCATCCTCACGGAGCTGCCCCGCGATTTTCATTGCCGTACTCCTGATAAGCTCGCCGTGCTGTTCGTCATCGAGAAATGTATCGTCCCCGATTTGTGAAATCATCATTACAGTATAGCTGCTTCCCGATGCGGACCGCTTTTTCTGCTCTCTGAGTTTCAGGTTGAAATACACCCTGCTGTATAGGCCGGTTTCTACATCAATAGCAACGTCGTTAAAGAATATGTATTCGCTGAGAAAACGTGAGATCGTTGCGAGTTGTGATTTAATGTCCGTAATTTCCGGCCCCTTAAAAGGAATTCCGCGATGGAGCACCAGGGCTCCGAGTAGAGAATTTCTGAACATTACCGGAAGGATTGCCCGGTTGCCGTTGTCAAGGACAAGTGTTGACCCGTTTTTCAGTTCCATGCCGACTTCGTTGCTCACTGCAATAGAATCAAAATTGTCTGAATCGATTTTAAGGAAGCTGTGGCCGCGCATTTCATATGATTTCGCCATTGATTCTGTGTCCCTGCTCATGATGTAGAGTGACACAAGATCGGGAGAGTAGGAAGTGGAAAGGAACCTGAAAAGGTCGTATACATATGTGCTGAGTGTCTCTGACGCAAAATTTGAAAGCTCCTGTGCAGCCTTGTGTTCGTCTTTTACCACGGGTGCCGGTTTTGCCGGGGCGCCCACATCAACAACGCGATAGGTTGCGTCATCTTTTATTCTGCCTTTTTTGTAAAACATCACATATAGTATGGTGGTTACAAGTATTGCGATAAGAAGCACAAGGAACACTTCCAGGGCCAGTTTGATATACGTTTTTCGGGTTAATGTGAAAGGGAAAACAGTAACAATATATCCTCCATTAATATCTTTTGAAATGATATAGTATTTCTGCTGGTTGTGATGGCGTACAATCATCCCCGGGTTCTTAAGAACTTTACCCTCTTCGAAATTAGTGATTATTGAAAAATAGAGCTCGTTTGAGCTGTCCAGTAATTCACGGTTGAGTATTTTCCTGTCGGAATCTGCAATGGCAAGAAAGTGTACTTTCCCGAACCTGGATTCAATATTTTTTTTGAACTTCGCAATGTCGCGGTCCTTCAGGGGCTTTTCCTTTTCAAAACCGTTCAGGAGCCATCCGATATTATTCGTTGTTGAAGTAACTGTCCCGATATAACTCTTTTCAATCATTCCCGGGCGGATAAAAAAATACGCGAGAAGAAAGGCTATTGCGACAGCGAATCCAAGAAATATTATTTTTGTTTTAGCGGTCATGAATTAAGAATCCGAATTTCATATTTTTTGAAACAAGCTGCTTCCCGTTGTAAAAAACGAACGGTTTTATAACAGTATTGCGCACGGGCGTTGAAATTATATCAGAACCCTTATTAATGTATCGGATTTTATCTGTGAAAATAAATCCAATTATGGCCTAAAATGCTATTACCGTATTATTTTCAAAGAATAGCGGGTGGTGAATAGTATTATTCGTAGAGAGGGAATATCGGCGGTGAGATGCGGGGAGGGGCTCATCACCGGCTGCTTTTCAATGCGATCAGTTCGTACAATATTCTGCTGAGTTCCTCAACGCGATACGGTTTTGATATCACCCCCTGAAATCCGTATGCGCGGTAATCCGCCATAACAGGGTCATTTGAGTATCCGCTTGATACTATTGCCGTGACGCCGGGATCGATTTCGCGCAGACGGTGTATGCATTCTTTCCCCCCCATGCCTCCCGGGATGGTAAGGTCCATTATTACCGCATCAATTTTCTGACCGTATTCAATGTGTTCAGAGTAGATGTCAATTGTTTCGTATCCGTCACGGGAATATATAATATCATAACCGAGATTACGGATCATTTCGCCGCAAATCTCAAGAATGTTCTCGTCGTCATCCATCAGGAGAACAGTTCCCATTCCAGGATATGATCCCGTGGAGTCAGGGTCTTTTATTTCAATAATTTCATCTGATTTTGTGGCAGGTAGATATATATACATCGAAGTGCCGGAACCCGGTTCTGAAGAAACATCGATATAGCCTCCATGTTTTTTTATGATGGAATACGATGTGGCGAGTCCAAGGCCGGTTCCGTTTTCCTTGAGGCTGAAGTAGGGGTCAAATATTTTCGGCAGATGTTCTTTTTCGATACCAATCCCCTGGTCTGCGATTTTTATCATCACATATTCGCCCTGCTTCATGAGAAAATTATGCTGTCTGCCGATTTCATTGTTGGCATCCTGCTGTACATTAAGGGCGGATATTGTTATTGTGCCTCCTTTCGGCATTGCATGTACCGCATTGATTATTATATTGTTGATAACCTGGCTGATCTGACCTTCGTCAATTTCGACAAGCCATAATGGAGAGGGAATCTCGAATTTGCATTTAATATCTGATCCGCTGAGATAAAAACGGACTGACTCTTTTAGGAGCGTGTATATGGATGATATTTTTTTCAGCGGGGCCCCGCCGATGGAGAAGGTAAGAAGCTGCTGGGTGAGTTCCCGGGCCCGGTCAATGGATTTTTCGGAGTCTGAAAGTTTCCTCCGGATGAGCCCGTTTTCGGCTGCGTACAATTTTGCCAGAGATATGTTTCCCTGAATCGCGGCAAGAATGTTGTTGAAATCATGGGCGATGCCTCCCGCAAGGAGCCCGATTGATTCAAGCTGCTGAGCTTTCAGCAGTTCCTCCTCGGTTTTCTTTTTCCCGGTTATGTCACGGACAATAGCGATGACTTCATTTTCATGGAGCGGCAGCAGGCGGGCTTCATAATACTCAGTACCTTTTTTTGTGCTTCGCGTATACATTGTTTCTATAAGCGACCTGGTTGCGATTACCTGCTGTACAGCCTGGAGTGACTCGCTCCCGATAGGATCAGGAAACACTTCATTGAGATTTTTCCCAAGGATCATGTCAGGATCTGTAAGAATAGTTGTGGCCTTCCCGGTTTTGCAGTCTATTATGGTTCCATCGGCGCGTACCCGGAAAAAAATGTCAGGCTGAACCTGAAATATTGCCTGAAGCTCTGATGCTTTCCGTCTAAGGTCCTCTTCGTTGACTTTATGGTTTGTGATATCAAACGCGGTGCCAAGTACTGCCGGTTGATTCTTGTACTGAATTATTGTTGCTGATACGTCCGCCCACCTCGTTTCTCCGTTTTTGGTTATTACTTTGAGCTCGTACCGTGAGGGGACATTGTCCATGGTCATTCGTTTACTGCTTATTTCCCTGACCCAGTCCCGATGGTCCGGATGAGCGAGGTCCCAGAAATTCATGGAACTCAGTTCCTCTTCGCTGAATCCTGAAAGTTTACTGGTGGCGGGATTTACATATGAGAACATGTTATCTTTCCCTATGAAAATCGCGCCGGATGTTGTTTCCGCAAGGGCCCTGAACCGGGCCTCACTTTCACGGAGGGCTTCGACAGCTTTTCTGAAGTCGGTTATATCGTGTGAGACCCCCATTACTCCGACACGTTCCCCGCGGTGGTTGCTGAGTATTGAAGATGAGAGGAGGACATGAAATGTTTCACCATTTTTTCTGATGTTGATAGTTTCATTGATGCAGGTACCGTCATGTATGGTTGTTGTGTGAATCGTTTCACCTTCAAGCTTGTCAGCATACAGAATATTAACATGTTTCCCGAGCATTTCCTCACGGGAATAGCCGAAGGCTTCCTGTGCGGCGCGGTTAAATTCGGTGATACGCCTGTCGTTGTCGACGGCGATTATAATATCCATCGATGAGTCAATAATACTCTGAGCAAATTCCTTTGATTCATTATACGCTTCAAGGGCCCATATGCGTTCAGTAATGTCCCTGGAGTTTACAACAATACCATTGATTGCGGGGTTGTTTATCTGGTTGTTTGCAACTGCTTCAAGGAACACCCATTTCCCCGTCGCATGTCTGAAGCGAAGTTCCGATGAGTAGGTGCGGTCAGGGTTTGATATTGCTTTCTGGAATCTGGACCATGGTTCAGCATGGTCATCAGGATGGATATAGCTGAAAATATCTGTACCGGCAATCTCCTCCTGTTTGTACCCGAGAATTGAGAGTACAGAGGGGCTGGCGTAGGTGCAGATTCCTTCTGGTGAAAGTATGAAAATAATATCTGTCGAGTTCTGAACAAGTGCCCTGAAACGCTCTTCATGCAGTCCGTGAGTGGTGTTTTCCAGCTTCTTGCGCAGCTCTCTGATTTCCGTGATGAGAGCTTCTTTTGATTTATCAGTATCTTTCATGACATGTTGTGGTGTGCAATATTCTATGATGCATCTATAGCACAGTAATTACCTGAAATCATTATTATTTTTCAAGTGAATATATTGCAATACTATTACGGTTTATGTAGGATAATTCCTACATAAAAAAAAGTGTTACACCTATAAGAATATTTCAAATTTGATTTTTTTTCATGGAATGTGTATAGTATTGTTCGATGAGACTGAATAGCAGGAATGTGTATGTAGATTTTCCTGCGATATGTTCGATAATAGTTGTTGCTTATACCCGAAGAAAATCGTATTATTCCTCAATGTAAGATGCATATAGTATGGGTTAGCCCTGTGGCAATGAAGAAAAAAATATTAATCATTGAAAATGAAGCATTTGTATCCTGGGAACTTGAGGAACTCCTCAATGAAAAGGGGTATAACGTGTGTGATGTCATTGCCCAGGGTGACAGGGTCATGGATGCGGTGCGGGAACATCTGCCGGATCTTATTCTCATGGATATATATCTTGAAGGGGATATAGACGGTATAACATTGTCCGAAAATATCAACAGGGATTATACGATACCGGTAATATATATAACCGGTTTTAAAGACGAAGAAATATTGAAGAGAATATCTCACATCAGACATTATGGTTTTATATTGAAGCCCTTCAACCGCGAAGCAGTCCTTGCAACAGTGCAGCTTGCGATTCATCAGCATTCCCTTGAATTGAAAACGATGGAAAATGAGCGTAAGTACCGTATGCTGTTTGAAAGCATGCTTAACGGGTATGGATTGTTTACTATTAATGAAGATATCAATACTGCCGGTGGAAAAATGTCTGTCTCAGAAGTAAATACTGCATATCTGAAAATGCTTGGTATCGGGGAGGATGATGATATATTGCGTGCAACAGCCGAGCTGTTTGCGAATGGTCATGATTTCGAGGTGTACATGAATACGGTTCAGAGTATGGGGAAGGCTGTCACGTTTGAGCAGTATCTCGCCAGACTTGCACGCTGGTTTTCTGTCACCTGTTTTCAGCCGCTCCCGGGAACATGTGCAATACTGCTTGTAGATATTACAGAACAAAGAGAAGCCAGGTATAAAATAGAACAGTATAACAGGGAGCTGCTCGACCTTACTGCACATATTGAAGTTGACCGTGAGAAAGACAGGGTAAGAATAGCCAGGGACCTTCATGATAATCTGGGACATTTGTTGACAGCCCTGAAGTTTGATGCTTCATATATTAAAAATAAAGTAAATCCCGACGAGTCAAACGTGCTTGATAAAATCAACGGTATGTCCTCAATAATAGATGAAGGCATTATGACGGTGAGGGGGATTTGTTCTGAATTAAGGCCGGGGATTCTTGATGATCTTGGCCTTGCAGCCGCTATGAAATGGTTTGCCTCTGAGACATCGAAACGTGCGGCGCTGCGGATTGATGTTGCACTGCTTGATGAAGATATATGTGATGAGCTTACAGATGACCTGCGTGTCGCGTTATTCAGAATATTTCAGGAATCACTGACAAATGTAATCCGCCATGCCAGTGCATCAGCTGTGCACGTGGAACTTAATTGCGTGAACAACATGCTTATTCTGGAAATCTCTGATAACGGGAGAGGAATATCTCCTGAACAAACCGAGGGTGCGAAATCATTTGGTATTATCGGGATGCGGGAAAGGGTGCGTTTCTTCAATGGTGAATTTATTGTAAAGGGAGCTAACGGGAAGGGTACCAGTGTTATAGTAAAAATCCCACTTCAGTAGCTTGTGTTTCCCTTAAGGAATGACGAATACAATTGTATGCTGCATAACAAAAATTTTTCTGCTTGTGTATCAATTCCGGGCTGGATGCACCAGGTGAAACATGTTGGAGTAGGTATCACATGAAAAAAGCAATTATCGCAGATGATCATGTCATTATACGTAAGGGAATTATCCATATCCTCGGTGAATGCAAAGAACTTGGAGAAATTGATGAAGCTGGTGATGGGCAGGACCTCCTGGAAAAAGCCCGGAAGAAAGCATATGATCTGATACTTCTTGATATCACCATGCCCGGACGAAGCGGCATTGAGGTCCTGAAGCAGTTGCGTATAGAACACCCTAAAATTCCTGTAATAATATTGAGCATGCATTCGGAGGACCAGTATGCCTTGCGGGCGATCAAGTCCGGTGCGGCAGGGTATCTTACAAAGGAAATTCTCCCGGACAGGCTTGTGGAAGCTGTTGCAACGGTGCTGTCCGGAAGAAAATATATCACCCCCACCATTGCTGAACAGCTGGCAAATCAGTTCGATGAGGACATATCGAAGACACCCCATGAAAAGCTCACGGACAGGGAGTATGAGATTCTGTGCAGGATTGCATCAGGTTCCACGGTAACAAACATTGCGCAGGAACTGTTCCTCAGTGTGAAAACTGTCAGCACCTATCGTCACCGCATTCTGCAGAAAATGAATATGAAGAATAATGCTGAACTGATTAAATACTGTGTTGATAATCAGCTTGTGGATTAATGCAGACGGGCTGCTCCGTAGGATAAAGTCGTATCGCAGGTAGGGATTATCCCTACAGATAAATAAGACATTTTCGTATTTACTATAAGGTAATACCTGTATTGACATTATGTCTGCTGGTGCGTACTATTAAGGCGTAAGATGATAGCAGATATGGGTGATACATTGCTGCCGTTAATATTATCAGAAAGGGCCTCGCGGAAAATGAAGGATTTGATTAAGGAAAAAACAAAGGCTGTCGGCGCTGACGGGAATAGCCAGAGTCATACAAAGACTATATATATTGTTGAAGATTCATTTATGGTTCGCGGCAAGATAATCGAGCTCCTTACCGGTTATCGGCAGCTGAAAATAATAGGAATGGCAGAGCATATGAGTGATGCGGTGAGGGAGATATCCTCCATGAAGCCCGATATTGCTCTGATAGATATAGGGCTGAAAACCGGGAGCGGCATCGGGGTGCTTAAGGCGGTAAAGGCGAATTGTCCTGAAACCATTTGTATAATGCTTACCAATTATGCCGGAGAGGAATACCGGCGCAAATGTGATGAACTCGGGGCGGATTATTTTTTTGATAAAACAATAGAATTTGAAGAAGCTCTCGGGATAATTATAAGCCTGTGAAATATTATGCAGCAAATATGATAGTGATGCTTTAATTAAAATTTTACCTCTGTACGTTCCGAAATTATTCCCCACGGGGAATAAGCAGTCTGCGGTTCCCCACCGCAGATTTTTTTTATGCTGCCACTGCTTTGGTGAATAATTCTGCAGAAAACATAACCACGAAAACAGTAAACGTCTCTTAAGCGTATAGTAAAAATTCTTAAATAATACCTTATGTCTCATAAAAAAGTACTCACGGTTTTTTTAAATATTCCGATGTAGTTAGTAAGGAATAGTAAGGAGTGTGTGAGATGTTTGAACAGAGCGGTTTGATGCGTACAAATTATCTTCTTGAACGGTCTCTTGATGTTGAGATGACCCGTAGAAGAGTTATCGCTAATAATATATCGAATGTGGATGTACCGCATTTTAAAAGAAGTGAAGTAAATTTCGAGAGTGAATTGAGAAGGGTAATTGATGATAACCGGAGACAGGACAACCGGTATCCCGCAATAATGACTGATGAGCGGCACATTCCTTTTTATGTGGAAAGAAATATCCGTGATGTCCGGCCCCGGATCAATCTTGATTATAATACTACCATGCGGAATGACGGCAATAATGTGGATATAGAGAAGGAGATTGTGGACGCATCGAAAAGTCAGATGCGGTACAATACCTATATTACCAGCATCAGCAGCAATCTGCGCATGCTGAAACTGGTAATGAGACCGGTATAGGAATAAGGAGAGGGCAGTATGGGAATGTTCGCAAGCTTTAATATCGCATCCTCGGGACTTACCGCACAGCGGCTGAGAATGGATGTTATCAGTAACAATATTGCAAATGCGACAACGACGAGAACACCGGAGGGTGGCGCTTACCGCAGACGGAGGGCTATTTTCGCCCCGGTAAATATCCGTCCAAACTATAAATCACCGATGGTCCCGGGCAGGATTGAACATGGTCTTGGAAGGGGGGTGCGTGTGGTGAAAATCGAGGAGGACAGCTCACCACTGCGGCTGGTGTATGATCCTCACCATCCCGATGCAATAAAGATCGGCCCGAAAAGAGGATATGTTGAAATGCCGAATGTAAATGTGGTGATGGAAATGACGGATCTAATATCGGCTTCCAGGTCATATGAAGCGAATATTATGCTTATAAACAGTGAACGATCAATGTTCAACAAGGCCCTTGAGCTTGGAAGGGTATCAGCATAAGGGGAGGGTTGTTAGATGTATAAAGAACTGACAGGTAAAATGGAAATGCACATATCCCACGATATAGATTACAGGGATGTGATGAAAAAACGGTACGCGACAAAGGATTTTGGCAACGAAATGCAGTTTTCTTCGGTTGTCGAACTAAGAAATCAATAATGTTTCAGGAGTGTAATCAATGAATATACAGAACCCGGGTTTTCAGGGACATGTGGTACGGATGCAGGCTACCAACCCCCTCCATTATTCTGACGGGAGAAGACAGTCTCCCGATGATAATGTGGCGGGATCATTTGCCGATGCGCTGAACAGTGCCGTGGCGAAGGTGAATAATCTGCAGGTGGAATCGGAAGAGCTTACACGGCGGATGATTTATGAACCGGAATCCGTAAATATTCACACGGTAATGATAGCTGCCCAGAAAGCAGAAGTGGCTATGACGTTTACAAAATCAATAAGGGATGAGGCTATCCGTGCGTTCAGGGATCTTATGAACCTGCGGTAATATAAAGGTATTATTACAGGGCACTGTTCTGTATGGAAAATGCCTGATTGTAGAATGCTTTATGCGGGGGTGTCTTAAACATATCGTCCTGGTAGTGTTGAGGCACCCCCTTTTATATTATTTACTGCAGCAATAGTATGTGCATAAAAACAGCGGTGAAAGATGTTAAAAAATGATGAAGATACAGGAATTTATGTCACTTTTTTTGCTGAATGATCGTTTTTTTGTTTACATTTTTTTTTGGTGCATTCATATTGTATTATGTCACTTTAAACCATTGAAAATGGGAGTTTTCTGCGGTCTCTCGGGCGGAAGACTATAACAAATTGACTCCTGATCCGGATTTTAGGGAGGATGCATATGCCAGAATTTTTCAGCAAATTGATTGAACAGTTAAAAGACATATACGGTAAGCTTGATACCACCAAGAAGATCATTATCGGCGCTGTTGCCGGTGTGGTAATGATTGCGTTTATTGTGCTCTTTTCTGTTTCCAGCGAGAGACCGAGATCGGTCCTTTTTTCGGAACTCAGTTCCAATGATTTTGGTCAGGTTACGAAAAAGCTTGAGGAAATGGGGTATACATATACCACAACAGGCACAACGGCAATACTTGTCAGTCCCAATGAAAGAGACATAATCATGACCCGCCTTGCCCAGGAGAACCTGATACCCAAGGGGATACCGGGATGGAAGCTCTTTGATATTTCAAAATGGACCGAAACGGACAAAGAGCTGAATGTAAAGTATATGCGTGCACTTCGGGATGAGGTAAAGCGTCATATTCAGTCACTAAAGAATATCGACAAGGCTGATGTCGAAATTGCAATGACAGAAGATGAGCTTTTCAGGGATCAGGATTCGTCCTATACTGCGGCTGTTACCATTCACAAGGCCCCCGGATATGATTCAATCAACAAAAAGGAAATTAAAGGTATTCAGTATCTGGTATCCCGGGCGGTAGGGGTCCGGTTAAAACCTGAGAATGTAACGGTTACCGATGAGTTCGGGAAGATAATATCTGATTTTGATGATGATTTTGACCAGGCGAAGGCCGAGTTTACACTGCTTCAGTACCGGCACCGTATAGAGGAGCGGGTCAGGCTGAATTATCTGAAAGATATACGCAAAGGCCTTGAGATGATTTACTCCTCTGACCGTATTCAGATTGTCCGGCTCAGTATGAGCTTTAACTGGGACAAAGTGAGTGAGGACAGAGAAGAATACAGTCCGATTGAAATGGAAAAGGACAATCCCGCGACACCGTATTCCGAGAGGAAAGTACGGAAATCTCTCACCGTTTCAGAAAAGTCCACGGAAGAGCATTTTCAGGGGCATGGATGGAATCCTGAGGGCCCCGCTGGAACAGAGGGGAACCGTCCTCCGGGCTACAAGGCAAGTGATGACCAGTTCTCCAAGTATGATAAAAAAGAAAATGTCCGGAACCATGCGGTTAATAAAAGTATAAAGAAAATTCAGAGAGAACCGTTTGCCATAACGGGTATATCCGTGGCAATAGCGATCGACGGCCAGCAGGACCTGCCGAGGCTCCCTGACGGGAGCTATGATCTGGATCCCACAAAAACACCGATTCAGACAACTCTTTCAAAGCAGGAGATCAAACAGGCGGAAAATATTGTAAAGAAAGCCATAAACTACAGTGAAGTCCGCGGCGACCAGGTGGCGGTTGAGAATATCATGTTTGACCGCAGCAGCCAGTGGCAGTCGCTGCGGGAGGAATACGAGCGGAAGGCACAGTTGAGGCGGATGCTTCTTGCGGCCCTCATAGGGGTGTTCGCGCTCTTCCTCGGAGTCATTCTGTATCGCGCCATTAGTAAAGAACTTGCACGGCGCAGACGGATCAAGGAAGAAGAGCTTGCCAGGGAGCAGCAGCGCATGCGTGAAGCTGCTCTCAGGGCTGCAGAAGAGGAAGGTGTTGAAATTGAACTTTCCCTGGAGGAAAAGGCGCGGCTTGAACTCCAGGAGAATGCTATCAACCTGGCACGGGAGCGTCCTGATGATGTCGCGCAGCTCCTGCGGACCTGGCTGGCCGAAGAATAGACGGGAAATAAATAATTTGACATTCTGTTCTTTTTTTACGACATTAAAAATGAAGCATTTGGCTGGTTTGTGTCGAAAATAAATACAGCAGGTGATGTTTTCCCGGTGTGGTATATATACAAGTGAGTCGTAATGCAGATCCTTCCTGCGGGAGGCGGAGAGAATCTGCATGCAGAATGATGCAGGGCGGAAAACAGATGTACATGCGGTGCTGCACGGTGGGGGGATTTGTTTTGTCATTGTGCGTTTTGGTATATGCAGGGGAGGCTGTATTCTGATGCATTTCATGGGAAGAACACGGGAGAATTTTTGTAAAAGAGGATTACAATGCTTCAGTCAAAGAAATCTCAGTTAACAGGACGGCAGAAAGCTGCCATCTTTCTGGTGTCCCTGGGTTCAGATGTATCGTCTGAGATTTTCAAGCACCTCCGTGAAGATGAGATTGAACAGCTTACCTTTGAAATCGCGAGGCTTGATAAGGTAGAACCCGAGGACAAGGACCGGGTGCTGCAGGAGTTCCAGGAACTCATGATGGCCCAGGAATTTATTTCCACCGGCGGTATTGATTATGCACGTGAAGTGCTTGAGCGCGC
>DAOSYC010000034.1:15078-24331 GCA_035380905.1 Spirochaetota bacterium
CAGGAGAAAATTTACCGGAACATGTCAAAACGTGCCGCATCCCTTCTCCGGGAGGACATGGATTTCATGGGTCCCATACGGCTGCGTGACGTTGAGGAATCGCAGCAGAAGATTGTGAATATCATCCGGAAACTGGAGGAAGCCGGCGACATCATTGTTGCACGTGCCGGCGAGGAGGAGTTAATTGTCTAAACTTGTTTTTAAACCGACTGAAATATTTACCGCAGGAGCGCCAAAACAGGTTGAGCTTCCGGAAAAGTACCAGAAAAATCTGCTCAGCGATGAGGAATATAAAGAATTTGAGGTTGATGAAGACGGAAACCCTATAGATGTGTATCAGGGTCCCTCCATTGAGGAGATGGAAGCTGAGCTTGAGCGGTATCGCCGTGAAACGGAAGAGGAAGTACGGCGTATGCTCGATGATTCACGTGAACGTGCATCCAAAATCGAGGAGGATGGGAAAAAGGCCGCATTTACCGAGCTGCAGGATGCCCGTGAACAGATCAAGGCTGAAATGGAAAAGCTGAAAATCGATTCAGAGCGTGAAATTGAACGGGCAAAGTTTGAAGCTGAAAAGATGATCAAGGAAGCGGAATTGAAGGTTTCCGAAATTGAGCATGAAGCATACAAGAAAGGATATGATGCCGGCCGTGAGGAGGGGTATAAGGAAGGACAGGCTGAAGTAATGCGCCTTATCGACCGTCTCGGGACAATTGTATCTACCGCTGTCGATATCCGTGACGAAATTATTAAATCATCCGAAAAGATGATGACCGAGATGATTCTCATGATTGCCCGAAAAGTAATCAAGGACGAAATTGTTGAACGCCGTGAAGTTGTAATCAATAACATAAAAGAAGCAATTCGACGCGTGAAAGACCGCGACAGGATTGATATCCGTGTGAACTTCGCCGACCTTGATATGACCACAGCGCACAAGGATGAACTGATCAAAATGATGGAGTCCCTTAAGAAAGTAAATATCTATGAAGATTCCCGTATAGACCGCGGGGGCTGTATTATAGAAACAGATGTTGGTGCAATTGACGCGAGAATATCAACACAGCTTGATACAATAGAAGAGGCAATCAGGAACTCCAGCACCATGTAGGTGTTCCGGGAATACTATGGTACGGATACTCCCACATGAAACAATTGATGTTCTGTCGAAATACAAGGACATTATATCGGAAACTGATACTGTCAGGCTCACCGGCAGGGTTGAGAGGATCGTGGGACTTACTATCGAGTCCATGGGGCCGGCGGTAAAATATGGTGAACTCTGCAAAATAAGGCGCGAGAAGGGCGACTATCTGTACGCTGAAGTTGTGGGATTCAATAAAAACCGGGTAATTCTCATGCCCATCGGGGACATGAAGGGGATTGTATCAGGGGCGGAAGTGGTGGATGCGGGCTCCTCTATGACGGTTGCCGTGGGCGATGAGATGCTGGGGCGTGTGGTGTCCGGCACGGGAGTGCCTATCGATGGGAAGGGCGATATCTTCACCAAAAACAGATATCCCGTTCAGGCTGAACCGATAAACCCTTTGGAGCGGAGCATTATTACAAAACCGCTCTCCGTGGGGATACGGGCCATTGACGGCCTTATTACGCCGGGGCGCGGCCAGCGGCTTGGCATTTTTTCCGGTTCCGGTGTCGGCAAGTCAACGCTCCTTGCCATGATGGCGCGCTATACCGATGCGGACGTGAATGTGATTGCCCTCATCGGTGAACGGGGCAGAGAGGTGCGGGATTTTGTCGATAAAGAGCTTGGTACTGACGGCCTGAAACGGTCTGTGGTGATTGTTGCTACCTCGGACCAGCCTCCGATGGTGAGGATCAGGGGGGCGTTTCTTGCGCATTCCGTTGCTGAGTATTTCCGTGACCAGGGGAAAGACGTGAATCTCCTGATGGATTCGGTAACGCGCTTTGCGATGGCGCAGCGTGAGGTGGGTCTTGCGATTGGCGAGCCTTCCGCGACACGGGGATATCCGCCATCAGTATTTTCGCTCCTGCCGCGGCTTCTTGAACGTTCGGGCACCAGAGAGGCAGGGGGAAGCATTACAGGGTTCTATACCATTCTTGTTGAAGCGGATGATATGAATGAACCGATTTCAGACGCAGTGCGCGGTATTCTGGACGGGCATATTGTTCTGGACCGGAAACTGGCTCACAAAAACCACTATCCTGCGATTGATGTCCTGGGATCATTATCGCGATGTATGAAAGATGTGATTGATAAAGAGCATGCCGGAGCGGCTAACAGGTTCCGTGAGCTCCTTGCCGCGTACCGTGACGCGGAAGACATGATAAACCTTGGCGCCTATGCCAGGGGAGCAAATCCGAATGTGGATGCCGCAATTGATATGATCAATGAATTGAACGCGTTTCTCAGACAGGATATATACGAAAAGGACAACTATGCCGGCATACGGCAGCGCCTGATAAATTATTTCAGGAAAGATGAAAAACCCATGCCGCGGGAGGGTGCGCAGCCCGCTCCGTATTTTGCACCGGTGCGGCGGTAACAGCATGAACAATGTTATATCCGGTATCATTATCGGCAGGTCCGAAGGATGAAGAAATTTCAGTTCAAACTGCAGAAGCTCCTTGATATCCGTGAAGCCAGGGAAAAAGAGGTTAAGAATGAACTGGCGGCATTACTGAATATTCAGAATGCAGAGCGAATGAAGCAGGAGGAATACCGCCGGAAAATGGCGGAGGAACGGGCAAAGTTTACGGTAAAACTCAAAAGCGGGAAATTTTCATATGCGGAGTCAATGATGTTCGAGAGGTTTGTCGAGTTTGCCAACAAGGTAATTGATGCCGCACAGGACAGGATAGACAGTATGGAAGGCGAAATCAGCCGTGTCCGTGCGAAGCTTGTTGAGGCATCCCGGGAAAAAAAGGTTGTTGAAAGGCTGAAGGAGCGGCAATGGGAGGAGTATCAGTACGAAGTGAACAGGGAAATTGCCAAAGAAAATGATGACGCCAACCAGAAATTATATGTAAGGAAACTGCTGCAGTCCATGCAGTGAGGGGTATGCCATGATGGAAGACATGTATGCAGTAATGCAGAGGATCAATGAGATCCGTTCACGTTTTAAATCAATGAGACATAATCAAAATCAGCAGCCAGCGCAGCAGAGGGAGACACAGGCGCAGGGATTTGACGAACAGGTTTCCAGGAGGATGCGTGAAAATGAAAGTACTGTTGCTGAACCCCGGGGAGTGCAGCAGATAAACCGCACTGACGCGCGGCATATGTCAATAGAAGAGATTCAAACCATGGCGAGGGAGTATGCCAATGCGAACAGGGTCCCCGCGGGCCTTGTGAATGCGATAATTGAAACAGAGTCGTCATATAATCCTTCAGCGGTATCGCCCAGGGGTGCCATGGGGCTGATGCAGCTTATGCCGGCAACAGCGCGTCAGCTTGGTGTTGAAAACCCTTTTATGCCGGAGGAAAATGTGCGCGGTGGTGTCCAGCTTATACGGCAGCTGCTGGACCGGTATAATGGCGACTATAGAAAGGCACTGGCCGCATACAACGCCGGTGAAGGCGCTGTTGATCGTCATAACGGGGTTCCACCGTATTCGGAAACACAGAATTATGTAAACAGGGTGATCGATTCGTATCAGCGTAACAGGTAGTGCCGTCTTTCATGGTGACGGAATACACTATTATTTTTGCAGTATTCAAGGAGTGCAGGTATGCCCAGAGTTTCTGATAAATCAAAGGTAATATATTTACTGCTGCTGCTGGTTTTTATAATCGGGGTTTTTGTGGCATGGATAGACCATATAGGGCTTATTGATATTACGAGAATGCTGGGCGGGGTGTATTCACAGGAACCTGCATCTGTCCTTGAGGCGCGGGGTGATGAGCCGTCCCTTGTGGCCAGGGAGGAGTTTGAACAGCAGAAGGTAAAGCTCCAGGAGCGTATTGAAGAACTGGACCGCAGAGAGGCAAAGCTTGTTGAAGGGGAGAAATCCTTTGATGCGGAACGGGAGAAAATTCAGGAAATGAAAAAAGGCCTTGAGCTTGAGAAGAAAAAGCTTGAGATTGAGAAGAACAGATATAAAGGCTATGCGAAAAATGTACGGGTGCTGGCACAGAAAATTGAAAGTATACAGCCGGAGAAGGCTGTTGCAATTATGGTGAAGTGGGAGGATTCGCTCATTATTGACGTCCTGCGCCAGATTGACTCAAACGCGGAAGAAGCGGGACGTTCAAGCATCACCTCCTACCTGATTTCCCTTATGCCCGGGAATAAGGCCAGCCGTATTATGTATCTGATGACACAGATATAACATCGAAATACTTCATACGGGCCGGTGTATCCTGAACTCATTTTTTATGATCACACACATTAAAAAAATGAACAGCAGCACACCTGTTGCGTAAATAGAACTCCCCGCCTATACATACTTCACGATTTTCTGTACACAATAAAAATGCGAAATATTGTTTGACGTACCCCATAAATGTATCATACAATTAATCCATATTTCAGAAACGGGTTTTCGAAGATTGCCTGCATCACGGTTAGGACAGGTAATCCTGTTTGTATAATGAATACGTGTAAGTATTTATGAATTATGCATTCGTTGTAATGGATCGCATACATAAAAGGAGATACTGAATATGCTGAAACTATGTAAGCCTGTATCGTTATTTTTTATTGTTGCGGTAATTGCCGCATGCGCCTCATGTGCGGGACGTTCACTTGGAGGGGGTATGCGGTCTGAAAGGGTTGCGGATGAGCAGGCTGCCTTGTCTCCTGCCGCGGAGAGTATGCGGCGGCGTGATGCTGCTGGAGCCATGAGTAGAAACGCCATGGAAGGTGACAGGGAGTCCTCGGATGATGCTCCAGCCTCAGGGCAGCCGACTGAACCGGAACGGAGAAGAATGGTCATATATGACGGCAGGTTCAGGATAAGTGTGGAAAGTGTTAAAAATACAGTGAAAGAAGTTGAAAGCATTGTTGGACGGTATAACGGTTTTCTTCAGTCTGTGAATACTTCTGATTCATACAGGAGAGCAAAGATTGTACTTCGTATACCGGTGGATAAATTTGATGCGGCAACGAGGGATGTGGAAAAACTGGGGCGTGTGCTTCACAAACAGGTTTCAGCATCGGATGTCACCATGCAGTTTCATGATACCAACCTTCGTCTCAAAACTGCACAAAGGGTACGGGAGAGACTGTATCAGCTTCTGAAGCGTGTCGATAAAGTAAAGGAAAGGGTGAAGGTGCTTCAGGAAATAGCACGTCTTAATACTGTAATCGATTCATATACCGCACAGATTAGCTACCTTCGGGACCGGGCTTCTTTTTCAACCATCTCACTTGATTTGCAGGCAATTGTGAGAGATATATCCGGTCAGTACATCACATCGCCATTCAGGTGGATAGCGAATTTGAATCCCCGGCAGCGGTCGATATTTGAAATGGACAGTAATATATCGTACACAAATCCAAAGGGATTTTTTCTGTTGAAAGAAGAGTTTAATGAAAGGAGGGGGCAGTATCTTTTTCAGAACCCTTCAAGGACAGTTTCGATGCGTATTGGAAGCGTGGAGAATTATCCCCCCGCCGATAAAAAATTCTGGCAGGAAGCGTTTGCTATTGATCTTGAAAACAGGAAATACCGTGTAGCTGAAAAGGGAAACGTTGAAGGACGGAACGGGCTTACCTTTAACACCTGCCGGATCAAGCTTGGCGATGCGTCAAGTTATATTGCGGCGTTTGGTGTCGCCGGTAATAAAATTGTGGTGTTTGAAGCACGTGTTGACAATGACGAAGTATATAAAAAGAATAAAGAGGTAATCGAAAAATTTTTAGGTACCGTGGGGTATGAAAAATGAAAAAAGTCACGTTATGTATTGTGCCGTTAGTTGTTACCCTGATGGTATTCTCAGGAGCGGTATTCAGCGCCGGGGACATGGTGATATATAATTACAGGTATTCACTCGCGGCTGGAGATCCTGATGCAGTGATCGAGAGTATAAGGGATTTCGCGAAACGGAACGGAGGATATGTGAAGTTCTTTTCTAATAACAGAATTGATCTTCGGCTCCCGGCGGGACGTGAGGTGCAGTTGAAAACTACTATCTCGCGGATGGGGTATATTTCTGAGGAGAACCAGTCACGGCAGGATGTATCAAAAATACTCCTTGACCTGAAAACGCAGCTGAAAGTGAAAAAGAAACTGCTGCGGGACTTGAAAGAAATTTTTAACAGTTCAAAACTTTCGGATACCCTCGCCGTTGAACGTGAATTGGGAAAAGTTATTGTAGATGTGGAAAATATTAAAGGCAGGATACATTATTATCGGGACCGCGTGTCGCTTCCCGAGATACAGGTATCCATTAACAGGAGATCCGGCGGGACCGTGAAAAGAAATGATGATACCCGGTGGGAATGGGTGAAGATGCTTGGCATACACCGGCTTATCGGGAATTTTTAATATCGTCATGAATGGAACAATTAATCGAAATATTATAACAGGTTGAATATTATGATATATAAAAAGCTGATTATTGTCGCTACTCTATGTTTACTGTCCGGTGCATGCGAAACATCACGGTATTCGATGAGAACCCCGGAGGGGTTTGCAAAGTATGAAAAGGAGGAACATGTACTGAAATTTGTTTCTTCAGACAGCATACGTATTAAGGCACGTAGTATAAAAAATGAGCCCTATGGTGATCTGACGATGTGGAGTGATACCGTGCAGCATTACCTCAAGTCGAACGGGTATCATGAGGTAACAGCGAAAGAACTCGCTACACCGGATAATATACAGGGAAGATATACTGAATACAGTATTCGTTATAATGCATCGGACTATATCTACGGGGTGGCGCTGTTTGTTGATACAGATACTATCTACATAATAGAATCAGGGGGAGAGAAAAAATATTATGATAAAAAGAGGAATTCAGTACTGGAAGCGATAAAGAGTTTCAGGACTGAAAGCCGGTAATATTATCGATAGTCTTCAATTAGACTGAAAATATCATCTTTTCCCATTCTGGATTTTGCTGAAGTAAAGAAAATGGAATCAGTATCTATTTCCAGTGCTTCAGCAATATCCCTGGAGTTGTTTTTTAGGACATTGTTTGAAAGCTTGTCGCATTTCGTGGCAATTATCGCCACAGGTATGCGGCGTTCGGTGCACAGCATTATTATTTCCCGTTCATAGTCCCCCGGGACCCTCCGGATATCAATAAGCAGGAATACAAGTTTTATCTGCTCCCTTGCTCTGATGTAATTTTTGATAAGAGGATAAAATTTTTCCTTCACCCCTTTGGGGAGTTTCGCGTATCCGAATCCCGGCAGATCCGCAAAAGTAATGTTTTCATTTATTATAAAAAAATTTACTGCTTTCGTTACGCCGGGTTTCTGGCCGACCCTGCAGAGGTTTTTCTGCCCTGTCAGCATATTGAGGAGTGATGATTTTCCGACATTCGATCTTCCAAGAAACGCGAACTCGGGATGGGGAAGGTCCGGGAAGTCTTTCTCTTTGAATGAGCTCAGCAGGTAGTATGCGTTTTGTATTTTCATTATATTCTGTCAATCCTTCTGGAGAAAATTTCGTATCTTTTTTTCAAGTACTTCCGGTATGTCAACACCGAGTGTGCGGATTCTTGTGCGGTATTTGTCAAAGGATTTTGTTGTGTCCTTTGTAGTGCCGAAAACCTGAAGGTACTCACTCATGGTTTCCTCGATTTCACGCCGGAGAAATATATTGCTGTTCAGGAGGTCTTCGACAGGTGCGATCACCCTGTAATTTACAGGTCTGCACATTGAACGATACACGACGAAACGCTGCAGTGATGAATTATCATAGTCCAGGTCACGAATGCTTTCCTCGACAAGATCAAGATTTATGGTGTCAATAATTTCGAACTCCACAGTGCTGTCAAGAATCTCCCTGATCCGCTGTTCCGCCTGACTGAAACGGTCGCATATAGTGTCTTCATCATAACATGCCTGTTCTGAACTCCGTATATATAACACCATATCCAGGTCTGAGCTTTTCTGCGCAAGGCCGAGATTCGCGGATCCCACAAGATCAAGGGCGACATCACTGAATTCAGTGCCCATTTTTTCAAGGGCTGTAATGAGTTGTGAGATTTTGTTTTCAGTATGTTCTGTCTGGTAGATTTTGAAAAAGTTACGGATGTCTTTGAATCTTTTGATTTCCGGAATGTGCTCATATCGCTCTGTAAGTGAATCCAGCGGAAGTTCCTGTTTCAGGGCATCAAATCTTTTTGCGTCAATAATGTTTTCAGAAACGGTATTTCCTGTTATGGAATATGAAGCAATATCATATACCCGTTCTTTAACAAGTTTCCGGAGTGTGCACCGTGATATCTGATTGCTGCTAACCTCAATTTCATAGAAAAAACCGCCTTCACGGGTTATCCCTGTGTCAGTTTCGACAGAACCGAATGACGGTGCATTGATAAATGTGGTGTTATATTCTTTCGTAATATGTTTGTCAGTATGCGCCATTCCTGTGAGACAGAGAAGGACATCATTGCCTTCACAATATGATTGTAATGAAGAAGATGAATGAGAAGAATCATTGAATATATCTGAAGGGGGAACGTGAGAAACAATAATATCCGGTTGTGATTTTGAAAGAAATGAGAGGACGTCGTCTTCATATTTGTTGTGATCGGTATAGCGGCAGATGGATTCAGGAAACGTGTGTGAGTACAAATCGCCGCCACCGAAGCCGGATATTTTTACTGAATCCATTACAATTGTTCCGGCATGTAAATCCCTGTCTTTAAGTGATGTCCCGCTGAAATCCATGTCGTTATGTCCCGGGAGGACATATACCGGCACATACGGTTTTGTTGATAAAATTCGTTCAAGCATTGTGTACTTTTTCTGCATTCCTTCAGTCGCTTTTTCCGTTAACATGAGGTAGTGCCCGCTTTCTTTCTGTATGTCGGCAGAAGTTGTTCTGTCCGCGGATAATGATACCGCAAAATCGGATAGCGGTATTTGTTTTTCCGTTCCTCTTCTTGTTAAAAGGGTGTTCTGAAGCATCTCATATTCACTGGCAAGGTCTGCGGAATAAAAAGGTGTATCAAGGATGTTACCGGAAATTATATACAGGTCGGCTATTGTTTCTTTTAAAAGGGTATATATCGCAGGCAAAGATCCATGGGGATTGCTGCAGTAGATGATTTTCATAAATACTTCTCCTTGCGGTAAACAGTAACCTC
>DAOSYC010000035.1:0-24301 GCA_035380905.1 Spirochaetota bacterium
AACCCCGGCTTCCGGAGGGAATCGCTGTGCCTGAGCAGCTCATAGAAATATTTTCCGATTGCAAGAAGGATATCACCCATATCCAGTCCGTCAAGAAGCTCTTTCAGGGGATACTGCTTGCCGTTGGCAGCGTCGATAAGAATAACCTCCGGCACCGGCAGCATCTCGCAGTCGAACTCCTCAATGAGCTCCAGTAGATTTTCATAGTCCGGGGTCACCTCCAGGGCCCCCATGTCATTGGCCTGGCCATAAATAACCGGCGAACAACACATCCCGCCGATATAATTTTCCCGCTCCAGAACTGTTATATTCCGGTATCCTTTTCCCTTGAGAAAGTACGCTGCGCTGAGCCCCGCCGCACCTGCGCCAATTATTCCAATCCTGGTATCCCTGCTTTTTTTCATTATTCCACCTTCCACCAATATCATTTTTACACCACCATAACAAGTTGTAGAAATTATCATTTTATCGGTCAATGATAATAAATTTTCATTGACCTGCATCTGAATATTTATAGTAATAAATCACTATAATCATGCCGACCTAATGGATCCGGGCCTGACCATATACATGCTGAAGGCGGACAATAACCATGAATCAAGTGTGCTGCTTTATCAATAAGGGCTTCACCAGATATATTCTTTTTGCGTTGATCCTCCTCCTGCCATCTATCATCAATGTGGCCCCCCTGTCCGCTGCGCCTGTAGTTACCATCAACGACACTGCGGATTCTGTTGCTGTCGGCAACCATATGGAATACATTGAAGACAAATCAGGCCTGCTCACCTTTGAGGACGTAACAACCGGGACCGCGTCACGTCAGTTCAAAAAACTACGAAGGGAGACACCCAATTTCGGGTATACCAGTTCAGTATACTGGGTGCGGTTTGACATAACATATTCGACCTCCCATCCTGAGGAATGCAAATCATACTACCTTGACCTCGACTACCCCTTTCTCGATTATATTCAATGCTACATTATAAACAGTAAGGGAGAAAAAAAAGAATTCCGGTCAGGTGACATGCTTCCATTCCGGAACAGACCAATGGAACACAGGAATTTTATATTTCCGTTACTATTGAAACCGGGCGACACACAGAAGATCTATTGCAGAGTTAAAACAGAAAGCTCCATGCAGTTTCCTTTCACCCTTCGTAATCATGAAACCATGATTACGAGCCAGCAGAAAGAATATTATCTCTTCGGGCTTTATTACGGAGTCATGATAATTATTTTCATCTATCACCTTTTTTTCTTCTTCGTTCTTGGAGACAAAAGTTATTTTTTCTACATACTGTATGTCGCCGCATACGGGATATACCAGTTCACACTTGACGGCTTCGGGTTTCAGTATTTCTGGCCGGAATGGCCTGTATTCGCCAACAAGATTCTTCCGGTCCTTGTTGTTTTTGCATGTTTTACCGGAATTCTTTTCAGCACCGCATTTCTCAATTTACGAAAAACCATTCCTGTGATGTACCGTGTATACCAGTTTACATGGCCGGCGCTTGTTTTCTTTTCAGGGGTCACCCTTCTCTTCCCATACCGCGTTTCACTGAAACTGTCCCTGATGACGGTAATGCTGGTTTCCGCTTCTCTGTTTATTACGGGGTATGTAAGCATGAGGAAGGGAAACAAGAGCGCCAGGTTTTTTATACTGGCGTGGTCAGCGCTTATTATTGGAAATATTATTCAGGTACTCTTCAGGCTGGGTGTTCTTCCAAACATGTTTTTTATTGTGTATGCACAGCAGATCGGTTCCCTTGTGGGGGTCACGTTTTTCTCATTCGCCCTGGGGGACCGGATAAACACAGAGCGGAGAGAAAAATACCTGGCACAGCAGGCGGCATTGAAAGCTGAGATGGAGGCAGTTGACAACCTCAGCAAAGCTGATCGTCTCAAAGATGAATTCCTCGCCAACACATCCCATGAACTCCGTACACCACTCACGGGAATTATTGGTCTTGCGGAATCACTGATTGACGGCGCCACAGGGCCGTTACCCGAGGAAACACAGAAAAACCTTTCCATGATAATGGCCAGCGGCAAGCGGCTCTCTAATCTGGTAAATGATATTCTTGATTTTTCAAAATTAAAGCATGAGGAACTATCTATTCATCAGAAACCTGTCGATATCCGCCTCATCATTGACATGGTCATTACACTCCTTCACACCCTCGTCACAGGGAAAGATATAATAATACGGAGTAAAATCGATTCCACAGTACCTCTTGTGTATGGCGATGAAAACAGGATTGAGCAGATACTCTACAACCTGATAGGCAACGCGATAAAATTCACTGAACATGGAAGTATCACAATATCCGCCACTGCAGAAAACGGTTTAATGGAGATCACTGTTTCCGATACCGGCATCGGGATACCCCGGGACCGTTTTGATGACATTTTCAAATCATTTGAGCAGCTTGATGCCTCAACTGCACGTATATACGGCGGCACCGGCCTGGGTCTCAGCATTACCAGAAAACTCGTTGAGCTCCACGGAGGCACTATCAGGGTAGAGTCCGAAGTCGGGAAAGGTTCAGACCTGATTTTCACCCTTCCCCTCTGGGATGAGCAGCAGGAACTGACCTGCGGCCCGGATCAGTTCACTGAATCGATGAAGGATAATGAAAGTAACGCAATATCCCTGCTTCATGGCGGAAGAGAATTGACAGGCAATGGTCACGAAACCACTGCGTCACCAGATGAAAACAGAAGAATAATCCTTATTGTTGACGATGAACCGGTGAACCTTCTTGTCATAACCAATCACCTCAACCTTGCGGGATTTGAAATATTGACCGCAACCAACGGCCGGGAGGCCCTTGACCTCCTGGAAACGAATCCCCTTCCGGACCTGATTCTGCTTGATATTATGATGCCGCGAATGACAGGGTACGAGGTATGTAATATTCTCCGGGAGAAGTACACGCTGTCTGAACTTCCAATAATACTCCTTACGGCAAAAACACAAATACAGGACATGGTGATAGGGTTCGAATTCGGCGCCAATGATTACCTGAAAAAACCTTTCGACAAGCGTGAACTCCTTGCAAGGATTGACAACCTTCTCACATTGAAAGAGGCAGTAAAAGAACACAACCAGCTTGTTGCACTGCAGAAGGACCTTGAGATAGCCAAGAAAATTCAGTCCGCGATCCTTCCCGATCAGCTCCCGGTTGTAAGAGGTGTCGACCTCCATGTTACATATTTCCCTATGGAGGCTGTGGGGGGGGACTTTTATGATTTCCATATCATTGATGAACGCCATCTTGGCATCCTCGTTGCTGATGTCACAGGCCACGGGATTCCGGCAGCCCTTATTGCATCAATGGTAAAAATAGCATTTTCTCTGCAGAAGGAAATAGCAGGGGATCCTCAGGCAGTCCTATCAAACATGAACGAAACGCTTTACGGAAAAGTTGAACGGCAGTTCGTAACAGCATTGTATGCCTATATCGATCTTGAGAAAAAAACTATTTCTGTCGCAAGTGCCGGACACCACCCGCTCCTGTTGTGGAAAAACGACACCGGTGAAATCATTGAAATTAATCCCAGGGGTACACTTATCGGCCCCTTTAAAACAATTAACCCCCAGTCCGAAACTGTTCCAATACAAGCCGGTGACCGCATCATTCTGTATACTGACGGAATAATAGAAACGAGAAATTTTGACGGAATGCTGTGGGGAGAGGATAACCTCTTTCAATTTATTGAAAACAACAGGACGCTTTCTCCGGAAAAATTTTCCGTTTCTGTTATTGACACTCTTAACATCTGGGCAACAGGTAAATCAACCTTTGAAGACGACCTCACCCTCATAACACTTGACGTTGACATGTAACCCGAAACCTCATCACAGTACATAATATTCCTGTACTGAATCCACTATCGTCATATTTAACCGCCGGTAATAATTTTACTTACAGTATTTTTTTTTACTATTAGTTCTTGACACTATTCGAACTGATGGTATTTTTGCTACTAACAGTAAAGGAAATTACCGGTCGTAATATTGGTCGCAACATGGCGGTGATGCAAAATCATAAAACAGTAATCCAGAATCGTAAAAAGCGCGAAAAGAACAGACGTATTCAGGAAATTCTTCGTGCGGCAAAAAAGACTTTTTTCGCCAAAGGATACAGCAAAGCGACAATGGATGAAATTGCCCTTGAGGCTGAAGTAAGCAAGCCGACGATTTACCAGTACTTTGACACAAAAGATGAACTGTTTTTTTCTTTACTGATTCCCGTTATTGAAGACATCGGCAATCAGGTGAACGACATCAATCTCAGGCTTGAAGCCCTTGAGTATGAATCGGGAGCTGATGTAATACGGGATATATTCAAGGTATACTATAACTGCTTCGAGCAGGACACTGATACCTTCATGTTCTTTACAATTTTTCAGCAGATCGGAATGGTGTACGAACTCAACGATACTACCCGGGAAAGTTTCATTGAAAAAGGGAAGTACTGCTTTAATCAGGGCCGGGAAATTGCACGACGCGCAAAGGAACAGGGGTTCTTTAAGGATATCGATGAGTTTTATATAAGCGATTTTGTATGGGGGGCCTTCTGGGGCATTGTGCAGCTGCAGCAGATGAAACCTCATAACGGTGATGTAAATCCGCACCTTAAACCGACGCTGGAACTGGTAGAAAATTCGATAATCGGATCTATTGTAATTAAGTAGTTATTACATTGTTTCGGGTATTTTAACGGGATATTTTCTACCGGCATTTCACTTCTGAGGAGAAGTACCTTGCATTGAAATGCCGGTATACTTATATTGCATTTTTTTTTCATACTCTTTCATATAACAAACCTGACGGCTCTCCGCCCCCCAAATTGGAGAGCCGGTTTTTTTTGTACCCGCCGCCGTGAAATAATTACCCCATGTTTCCTGACGTATATTTCCGCCAAATCATGAAAAGTTGTTGAAAATTCTTTTTCTGTATCTTTAATTATTACAATCTATGGAAAGGAACGATAACAACAATAAACTGAACACAGGGTCTGCATCACAGTCCTACATTGATCTTGCTACACTTCTTCAAAAAACAAGAAGCCCCGAAAAAAAACTACAGGTAGAAAAAATTTTACGCAGCGACATGCCGGTTCATGTGATGATTGAACACATTGAGCAGATAGATAATGATTACAGAACGGTCCGCCCCCGCCCCGCGGAGAAAATGCAGGAGGAAATTGAGTCTACTATCAGCAGCGCTGGACTGACTTCTGCTCTTAGGGCTGAAAAGAACAGAAAAAACATTAAATCACGGTTACGAAAAAACGACACCCTGAGTTTCATTTTCTATGACTTCAGAAAGATTCTTCATTTCATTAAAAATGCCGGGAGAAAATCCGACTACATCAGACACAGTTTCTTTCCGCCGGGGATACATCTGAACAGGAGAATCCAGCATCTCTTAGAAACTGTATTTCAAAAACAGGCAGGTGAATTATACCTCACCCTGAATAAAGTCCTCAAAGAAGGGTGGCTGCATCTTACTAAACTTGAGTACAATCTCATTGTACAGTTTACCGCCCTATGCAGTGAAATTCTTAATGTCAATTTTCTCAGCTTTGATCTTAAGGATGAAAACATTATTGATAAAATGAATAAGCTGGAAACACTCTTCATCACATGTCATTACCGGCAGGAATATCCTGCAACCATTATATCGGCAGTCACAACCGTTATTGAACGGTATCCGGAATGGAACATTGACCCCTTTGCGGTAAAAAACAATATTCTTCGCCTTCTTGACCAGAAACAGTCTCGTCCCTCTCTGCAGAACCTTATACTTGCGATGAACATGATCAAGTACAAACGTTATGTATCATTCAACGATCTTTTCCAGAGCGGAATGATGGATATAATAAATACCTTCGATTTTGAGTGTGACATTATCACTTCCCGGCGGATCAAAGAATACAGCGAAAAAACACTTGGAGAACTGTTAGCGCTCATGAAGGAGAAGGTGGAAATCGACAAGCTTGTCCGCTTCCTTCCACTTTCCCCTGACGGAAGTTTTAATTACAAAATTCTTGAACTGTTTTACGAAAAGTCTTTTCAGAAAAAGAATTTTGATTTCACGAAAGACCGGGAATTCCCTGCATTATTGTCACAAAAATTTCTCCAGCTGTTCCTTGAAATGTATGAGCAATTTTTATCAGGAAAACTTGAAATGGAAAGCGGTTCCTCCGTTAAAATATTCAGTACCGGCTACTTCCAGATTGAGATATCGAAAATTCACTCACTTATAGAGAAATTTGCGAAATACGCCTATGTCTTTGAAAAATTCCCCGACGAAAGGTACCTTGCCCTTGTTAACTCAAAAAAAGCAGGAACCCAGACCGAAGTTGAAATGGTGCAATTGATAAAAGACTTCATTACTGTCATGAAGTCCCTTGCTGATAAGCTTATGGATATTGAACGGTGCCACCGTCCGGAACATCAGGCTGCTCCAAACGGTGAGGACATTCCACTTGAGCCCTCAATGCTGCTTAAACGTATTGTCCGCGTGCCCCACTGGGACGAGCGGGTCGCTGCCCCTCCCCATCTTCGCGGTCAGCAGATAATGGCCATTCTATCCGACATTATAACACTGTGCCTTATTACAGTTGTGTTTTTCCACGACAGGGAAATCCCTCTTCTTCTGGCCAAAAAGGACAGGATACACAGAGACATACACGGCTTCCGGCTAACCCTTGAGCGGATTACAAATATAATTGAGATGAAAAGCATTGAAGGGAAATACGGAATTTAATCCTTTTCCTGTTTTATTTTACGCGGAAGATATTCAGGCTTAATGTTGCTCATGGCGTTAAATATTGTCTGTTTCGCGTCTTTATTCCGGGAAGTAAATTCAGCGATAAATTTTCCCGCCTCCCCGCGTCCGGTACTATCGCTGTAGGGGCACTCCTTTTTCTGGTCGGGGAAACCCCGTATCCGTACATACTCAAGAATTTCCTCCTTCGTGAGGAGGGTGAGAGGACGGATAATATCGAACTCCCCGCTAAACATGGAAAGCCTCGGGGGCATGGTGCTGATAGACCCCTGATAGGCCATGTTCATAAACAGTGTCTCAAGGATATCATCCATATGGTGCCCGAAAACAAGTTTGTTGCACCGGAGCTCCTTCATCATATCGAACAGCACCTTGCGGCGGTGCCAGGAACAGAGAAAACAGATATCACCGGGGTTCTTACCCGCAGTGTCGATATCCACCCCTCTGAAAATAATATCAACCCCCAGCCGTGAACAGAAGGATTCCAGATATGCCCTGTCCGCTTCATACGGCACCGGACGCACATCGACATGGACAGCATACACATCATAGGACACCGGGAGGTTTTTTCTTCTCATTGAAAATGTTTCCAGGAGTACCTGTGAATCTTTTCCGCCGGACATGGCGACAAGACACCTGTCCCCTTCGCCAACCAGGCCGTATTCGTTAATTGCCCGGCCGACTTTTTTAATAATTTTCTGAATATATCCCGCGTCGTTCCCCATAGGTGTCAGCTGCCGCCCTGCGATATACCCGCGCCCCTGTTACGTCTTCCTGTAAGAAACAGCAGGGGCATCAGGATTAATGAAATAATAATACCAAGGACCACGGTCAATCCTCCGTTACCAACGGTACCGGCCTCAAGATATGCCGTTGAAGGATTTGTGCGGTCATAATAAATCTGCACAACAGCTTCAGGTCGATACCGCTCTGTTACCCTTTCAGCTTCCATCTTTGTATTAAAAATTACCGGCGAAAAGGTAATGTTTTTTGAAGTATACTGTGCCTCCCCGACGGTATAGGAATACGAAATTTCCGGAATATATTCCTTCATGTTCTGTGTCCCTGCCTCTTCACGTATCACGGAAGATATAATCCGCCCCTTCCCCCGGACAAGATTTTCCAGTGGCGCGTGTTCCGTTTCACCGATATACCAGCCGAGAAGAATCACCAGCGGGCCGATGCAATATGCCGCAATACGACGGAATTTTTTCACAGTATGTATCCCCTGTTGCCTTACAATAAAATATTACCGATGTGATAGTCATACAATCTGTCACTATTATTCCCGGGAGAGTTTAATGCAAATAAAAAAGGGAGCGCCCAAAAAATGTGGCGCCCCCTCCGGAAATATTATTCCATTGTAAAGCCTATGCTGCAGCTGGTTACTATACCGTTCGTAACACAATTACCATTCAATCAAATTCCCGGCTGCATAATGCAAAAAGCCTTCAATCATTTATAATGCGAAATAGAATATGCTTTCTTTTTAACACTCAGTTTCTTTACAGCTCTGTGTGAAAACCATAAAATATGCGAGTCCTACAAAAATTGCCCCGCCAACGATGTTTCCGAGTGTAACAGGAACAAGATTATTTACTACAAATCCGCCCCATGTAAGCGCGTCTGCTTTTGGTCCCATTGCAGCAACAACGTTTGCAAGGGATGCGTCGCCCTTAAGGATAATTCCGTAAGGAATAAAATACATGTTCGCGATACAGTGCTCGAAGCCTGAAGCAACGAAAGCCATGATCGGGAAGAAAATACCGAGAATCTTTCCTCCAACATCCTTTGCTGCAACAGCAAGCCATACAGCAAGACATACGAGCCAGTTACATCCAATCCCTCTGAAAAATGCTTCGCCCCAACCGAGGTTTACTTTTCCTGCTGCGATATTAAGTGCAACAGTCGCATTTGCATCGGCACCTGTGTGCCAGAGGTTGCTCTTGTACATGATGTACACAAGCAGCATTGATCCGGCAAAGTTTGCAATGTAGACAAAAAACCAGTTAACGAGAAGCTCTTTTACGGTAACTTTTCCGCTGACCATACCAACGATCATGAGGTTGTTTCCTGTAAAAAGTTCTGCTCCACCGATAACAACTAACATGAGGCCTACGCTAAACACTGCACCACCCATGAATTTGGCGAGACCGATTCCGACTTTACCTGCTGTGCCTGTCAGAATCATTGTACAGAGTTCAGCACCAAATCCGATGTACGCGCCGGCAAAAATACCGAGAACGATCATCTGAAGAATGGGTAATTTGCCTTTCGTTTTACCCATTTTGGTAACAGCTTCAGCTACCTGTGCTGGTGTGTTAAACGCCATAGTGTAACCCCCTGAGAAAATCATTTAATTATATTATTTCCGGGACGTCCGGGATTGCTCCCATCCGTCCCGGATTTTTAACGTGTTTTTTAATGACCTGCCCCTGAATAATAACGTTTCAGTGACCTGTCGCATTCAGGACATGAATATCCCGGATCGCAGTGCCTTATGAATTCATCCTTAAAATATTTAAGCATGGTTTTAATAGGCAGGATCGGAGACTGTCCAAGAGCGCAGAGTGAAGCCTTCTGCATCAATGTGGCTTTTTCTACCAGAACATCGAGGTCCTCTTTTTTTGCGGTACGGGCCGCAAACTTTTTGAGGATATGGTGCAGCTGTGATGTGCCCACACGGCACGGCACGCACTGACCGCATGATTCATGTTCGAAAAAGCTCATAATCTGAAGAAGATAATCAACCGCGCATGTATCTTCATCCGCAACAAGCACCACACCGGAACCGAGTGTAACGCCGGCTTTTGTTGTCTGGTCAATATCAAGGGGAAGATCCATGAGGTCTTCACCGAGAATACCGCCGGCCGATCCCCCCACATGGGCGAATTTGAACTTCTTGCCGTCCTTCATACCTCCGCCGAAATCATTAATGATTTCCTTAAGAGTAGTGCCCATAGGCATTTCAATGAGGCCGGTGTTGTTCATTTTGCCGGACAGACAATACAGCTTTGTTCCGGAGCAGTTTGTGGGACCCATTTCCTTGTACCAGTCTGCGCCCTGTACCATAATCATCGGTACTGAGGCAAAGGTCTCCACATTGTTTACGTTCGAAGGAAGATTTTTGAAACCGGCACCGCCCGGGAATGGAGGCTTGAACCGGGGATATCCCCGCTCACCTTCCATCGAATTGATGAGTGATGTCTCTTCGCCGCAGACATATGCGCCGCCGCCTTCCTTGATGAAAAGATCAAAGTCAAACCCTGAGCCGAAAATATTCTTACCCAGAATACCTTTTTCCCTGGCCTGATCAATGGCGTTCTGCAGAAGCTCAATGGACTTCCTGAACTCACCACGCACATAGATATATCCAATCGATGCATCTATTGCATACCCGCAGATTGCCATCCCCTCAATCACGGCATGGGGATTTCCCTCCATGAGTATCCGGTCCTTAAATGTTCCCGGCTCTCCTTCGTCCGCGTTACAGATGACATACTTCTGCATATCACCTTTTGTTACGAAAGACCACTTCATTCCAGCCGGGAAACCGGCTCCGCCGCGGCCACGAAGGCCGGAATCTTTCACAACAGCCACCACGTCTTCAGGCTTGCATTCCTTCAGTGTTTTCTTAAGTCCCTCGTAGCCGCCGTTCTGCACATAACTGTCAACACTCTCAGGCTTTACCTTCCCTATTGCTTCAAGAAGACGTTTTGTCTGTTTCGCGTTGTCAATTATACAGGCATCGGCATATGTTTCCGGACCGCAGTCCGATTTAAATGAGGGCTCTTTTTTCTTGTAATCATCAAAGATTTTCTTCAGACGTTCCCGGTTCAGGTTACCATGGATATCATAGTTAACCATCATTGCCGGAGCAACTGAACTGACGCCAAGGCACTCACATGCCTCCAGATGGAACATGCCATCCGCAGTGGTTTCACCGGGTTTAATGCCGAGATACTCTTCGATAAAGTCAAACACATCACGGGCGCCCATCACATGATCAGGCCCGGACTTGGAAACCCGGATAAGAAACTTCCCCCGGGGATGTTTTTTAAACATTGTATAGAAATCCACAAAGCCGGAAACCGTACTTTCAGGAATATTCATGACCTCCGCAAGTGACTTCAGAGTATCTTTATCGACCTGATTACTACCTGAACGGGTTTCCAGTTCCCGCATGATAAGCATGAGGTTTTCACTGTCATTGCCCCACTTATCAACCACATTCTTAATTTCCTGTACTTGTATCATCATTCCCCCCCTACACCGCTATCTTCTCAACTTTACAGGCACACACTTTGAACTCGGGTATTTTGCATCCCGGATCAAGGGCGTCAATTGTCAACTTATTGGCGCATGCCTCGTAAAAGTGAAAGGGAATAAACACAACATTGGCTTTGGGACGATTGGAAACTTTTACCTTGATACGTATACTTCCCCGACGTGTAGACACCGCAACGAGCTCTCCGTCAGCGACATTGAGATTTTGCGCATCATTGGGGTTAACCTCGACATACCCTTCCGGAACAATCGCATCGAGAATACGTGAATTACGGCTCATTGTTCCCGTATGGAAATGCTCAAGCAGCCTGCCCGTGGTAAGGATAATCGGATATTCCGGATCAACCTCTTCCGCCGGAGCGGTATATTCGATGGCGCTTAAAAGACCAAGGCCCCGTGAGAACTTGTCCTTGTGGAGAAACTGTGTTCCCGGATGTTCCTCAGTCGGACATGGCCATTGAATGAGTTCCTTTTCAATACGTTCGTAGGTAATACCGGCATACGAAGGTGTAACCTGCCTGATTTCCTCGAAAATATCTTCAGCCTTATCGTATTTCCAGGGATGGCCCATTCTGTTGGCAAGCTGCATAATGATCCACCAGTCCTCCCGGTTGTCACCGACAGGTGCAACCACGCGGTTCATCTTCTGCACGCGCCGTTCAGTGTTGGACGCGGTACCTTCCTTTTCAAGGAATGAAAATCCCGGAAGCACAACATCCGCATACTGCGCTGTTTCAGTAAGTACGATGTCCTGCACCACTAGAAAATCCAGCGCTTCCAAAGCCTCAATGACGTGATGCTGATTGGGGTCCGACATTACCGGATTTTCACCAAATACATAGAGCGCCTTCACGTCACCGGCAATTGCCGCATTCAAAGACTCAACAATTGTGAATCCCGGCTTCAGAGACAGCCCTGTAGTATTCCATGCTTTTTCGAACTTTTCCTTCATTGCCTCATCCGGTACCTTCTGATAGGCCGGATATACCGCATTAAGCGCACCCATGTCGCATGCGCCCTGAACATTATTCTGGCCCCGCAGCGGATTAACACCGCCCCCCGCAACACCGAGGTTGCCGAGAAGCATTTGAAGGTTCGCGCAGGACTTCACGCCGTTCACACCTGACTTGAACTGGGTAATACCCATGCAGTAGTAAAGCGCCATAGGATTCGCCTTCGCGAGAATATGGGCAGCTTCAACTATTTTTGCAGGATCATCAAGGCCGCAAATTTCAGCGACATGCTCAGGAGTATATTTTTTAAGGGTCTCTGCAAGTTCTTCAAAACCTTCACAGCGGGTCTTGATGTATTCCTTGTCCTCAAGTCCGTCCCTGAGAATTACATGCATAAAGCCGTTAAGTATCGCGATGTTTGTTCCAGGTTTAATCTGGAGAAACACATCTGCGTATTTAGATAATTCAATTTCTCTTGGATCTACAACAACAAGCTTTTTACCGTTACGGATAACTTCTTTTTTAATCATGGAGCCTATAACGGGATGATTTTCCGTCGTGTTGGACCCGATGATAAGAAACGCGTCAGAAACAGGAATTTCGCGAATTGAGTTTGTCATAGCTCCTGAACCGAGTGTTGCCGCCAGACCGGCGACAGTTGAGCTGTGTCACAATCGCGCACAGTGGTCGACATTGTTGGTGCCGATCACCGCCCTCATGAATTTCTGAAGCAGATAATTTTCTTCATTTGTACATTTCGCGGAGGAAAAGGACATTATTGAATCCGGCCCGTTCTTTTCTTTATAACCTGAAAACTTTGATGCCACCAGATCAAGTGCTTCATCCCAGGTAGCTTCTTCCAGATTGCCGTTTTTCCTTATAAGCGGCTTTGTCAGACGCTTATCGCTCTGCACGAAGTCAAATCCAAACCGTCCCTTCACGCAGAGATGGCCGAGATTGGGGCCATCATCACATCCGATTGCCTTTACGAGCTGTCCTTCCTTATTTGTGTAGAAATCTATCTTACAGCCGACGCCGCAATAAATACAAATACTCGATGCCTTATCAAGCTCCCACGCCTGACCTTTTCCGAGTACCTGCTGAAACGAAAGTGCACCGGTAGGACACATCTGCACGCATGTACCGCATGTAACGCACGATGAATCACCAATTTTCTCATTGATGTCCGATGTAAGGTGCGCATGACTTCCTCTGCCGGCGAAACTCCATACGTTTTTAACCTGGATTTCAGCACATGCCTTCACGCACCTGCCGCAGAGAATACATCTGTTCTCGTTTCGTTTTAAGCCGTAACTGGAATCATAATCGATTTCCCTTTCATTTTTTGGAAAATCTGATCCAGAGGGCTCAATACCATACCGATAACAAAGGCTCTGGAGTTCACAGTCTCCATTGGCATCACAATATAAACAATTATGATCGCCTTCTGCTAAAAGCAGTTCAAGAATACCCTTCCTGATTTCAACAATTTCTTCATCTTCAGTATCAACCTTCATGCCGTCTACAGCAGGCTCTGTACAGGACGTCTTAATCATCCTGTCGTTTATTTTCACCACACAGATCCTGCAGGCGCCGGTTTTACTGATCTTCTGGTGATAGCACAATGTGGGAATAAAAACACCATTTTCCCGGGCAGCCTCAAGAATTGTCTGCCCCTTTTGTGCGGTAACTTCTTCACCATTGATTGTAAGTGTAATGTTACCGTTACCCATACTAGTCTCCTGCCAAAGTAATTATGATCACAATAATCTTTACTTATTTAATCACCTTTTTGTTACCAACCTATAATGTCAATAAAAATGCAAAAACTATATAGAAAAATTCATGCAAACATATTATATTTTATTACCATATTTATATATATACACAGCAAAATCTGCCCCCATTCCGGACTATGCCGGATGTGGTCATCTCGCAGACAACGTACTTTTTATCGTTTATACAATACCAGTGCCGCTACTTCTCACCTCCGGCATCTGAATCTGAAGCACGATCGTTTTTCTCAGATTGAAGATTTTTTGTTAACGCAGTAACTCCTGTAACATCCCCGAGAGACATAGTGTCAAGGACCGATGACGGAATCAGAACAAGTGTCGCCTTTTCCTTAAGCCCCTCATAAAGCATATTCATGGCCCGCAAATGAAGGGCGGTAGGATTATTCGCATATGTTCTTGAGGCCTCTTCGAACATCGCCGCCACCTGCCTCTCCGAGTCACCAAGTATAACTCTCGCCTGGCGCTCCCGCTCGGCCTGCGCCTGCATCGACATGGCGTCCTGAAGCTCTGCCGGAATAAGGACATCCCGTATCTCCACCGAAAGGACATGGATACCCCATTGCTCGGTTTTAATATCTATTATCTTCTGAAGCTTATTGTCGAGAATATCCCGCCCTTCAAGAACATCCGCAAGTTCTGATTTCCCAATGACCTCCCGCAACGCAGTCTGGGACGCCCAGCTTATGGCAGATTTATAATCAGCCACTTCCAATGCGGCTTTCATTGAATCTGACACTTTCCAGAACAGAACAGCTTCAACGTCTACAGGTACTGTATCTTTTGTAAGGGTCTTTTCCGCTTTGAAAGTTGTCGTGATAACACGGTTATCAATCCAGTATGGAATGGTATCCACAACCGGTATTATAAAAAAAATACCCGGCCCCCTGAGGCCCCTGAACCTGCCAAGACGCAGGACCACCGCTTTTTCCCATTGATCAGCGACCTTCACACCACCTGCAACAAAAAGGGCAAGAAGAAGATTACCTGCAGCAAAAGGAAGTCTGCTGAATGTGCCGGAAACAGAATAGTCATTATACATAATCCATGCCCCCGGTATAACAAGAAGCAGAAAAATTATGTAAATAATTGGATTCCGTGTATGTTCAGCTACTTGTACTGTTTCATCATTGCTATTCATGACTTGCCCCGCAACCTGACACTGCACCGGGATCTGCCTGTTTGCGCCTGCATCACACACACAAACATCAATATACAGAACTCCTTAGTATGCCATTTTACCTGCGGGCACATCTCAGTTCAATCAAAAATTCGCAATTTATGCAGAGATGCTATTACAGATTGTTGTATTTTGAACCGAAAATCGACATATATGCACTATTAACGGATTCCGCACTCGTTTATTTCATGTTTATTATTTTAATTTTAATCATTCAGCATTAATATTATTTGTTTTTTTAATACTTGCATCTATTATTTTCATTATCCCAAAATTCCCCGATTTGCCACCCCTATTCTACTCCTTTTTATTACTTTTAAGTACATTTTTGTACTTATTATCGTATATTTTGGGAAATTTTCCCGATTTATCACCCGCTTTTATCATTCTGCACATTTCGCCGTCAACTTACATTACACAGTGATTCTTTACACATAACAACATCTTGTAATTTTTTTTTAAAATTATTTGACAAATACCGTTAATTCATTTTCTTTGTAACCAAGCCAGACGCTGATATTTCGATCTTATCGGCCTACAGTTACACCTATGGCCCATAAGGCCTCAGGGAAATACTGGAAACGGTATTTCCTCCCGGATTTGGAAAGGAATAAACAATACAGCAATGGGGACGCTCTTCCGGGGGCTTGCTGTTGTGTCTGACGATATTTGAAATCCCTGAATCATGTGCAGTAAAGAAATGATATCGTGACCGGCATTTCACCTGACTGCGGGCTTTGCTGTGTTTTATTCTCAAACAATTCTCATTTCACTAAGTATTCACATTATTCTTCCGGTTTGTACGAAACAACAATGAACAAAACTTTGCCTGTGGTGAACTATATATATAAATTCAATGCACAGCTGTGTACATGCAGGTTTTCCCGGTTCTGAATTAATTCTAACTCCATGTGATTTGTTTTCTTTTGTCTCATGGGACATTTGAATATTCAACAATGAGCATTTTTCCCTGTTTTAAATCAATAATGATGTGTGATTCAGCAGGGACTTTATAATACAGGTTTTTTTGATAATTTAATGTACAAGAAGGGGTACTATGGGCACTAACATTGAAACGACAGTCAAACATGTCATTGAAAAGTATCAGAGAAACAAAACCAGGCTGCTGGACATTGTGCGTGATGTTCAATCTGAGCTTGGCTGTGTTTCAGATGAAACTATCATTAAGATAGCAAAAGAACTAAATCTCTCCAAAGTTGATGTCGAAGGGGTAGTTACCTTCTATCACTTCTTCTCAAAAACCCCCGTGGGAAAATATGCGGTCTACCTGAACAATAATCCAACCGCATACCTTATGGGAAGAGCCGCTGTGGCGAAGGCTTTTGAGGAGGAAATTGGCATCTCTTTCGGCCAGACGACATCAGACGGCCAGATAGGTCTATTCGACACCTCCTGCATCGGCATGAACGACCAGGAACCCGCTGCAATCATCAACGACGTTATCTTCACGAACCTGACGCCGGACAAGGTAAAAGCTCTTGTCAAAGACATGAAAAACGGCCTGAGCGCACAGGACATGGTTAAAGAATCCGGAGAGGGCAATAACCAGAATGAACTCATTAAAGCCATGGTAAAAAACAATATCCAGCGTAAAGGTCCTGTATATTTTACCGATCAGGAAGCGGGAATTGGCCTTAAAAAAGCACTCTCCATGAAACCGGAAGAAGTAATCGAAGAAATCAAAAAATCCAATCTCCGGGGCCGCGGCGGTGCAGGTTTTCCGACTGGTATGAAATGGGAATTCTGCCGTCAGGCAGAGGGGGACAGGAAATTTATGATCTGCAATGCCGACGAAGGAGAACCGGGAACCTTTAAGGACAGGGTCCTTCTCACCGAAAAACCGGAAATGCTTTTTGAAGGTATGGCAATCGGCGGTTATGCGGTAGGTGCTGAAAATGGAGTTTTGTACCTGAGAGCAGAATACATGTATATGAAAAACTATCTCGAGAATGTTCTCAAGACCCTCCGCGAAAAAAACATCCTTGGAAAAAACGCAGGCGGCAAAGACGGTTTCAATTTCGATATAACCATTCAGATGGGCGCAGGGGCCTATGTGTGCGGTGAAGAATCCGCGTTGATTGAATCTGCAGAAGGGAAAAGAGGTGAGCCCCGCAACAGACCTCCTTTTCCGGTACAGAAGGGATTTATGGACCTCCCTACATCAGTCAACAATGTGGAAACATACTGCTCCGCCACAAGAATCATCGTTGAAGGCGGTGATTGGTTCAAAAAAATGGGAACCGCACAATCTTCAGGCACGAAGGTCCTCAGTGTTTCTGGAGACTGCAAAAAACCCGGCATCTACGAAGTTGAATTCGGCACAACAGTTCAAACCCTTCTGGAAATGGTGGAAGGACGGACCGCGAAAGCGGTACAGGTCGGCGGACCTTCAGGCAAATGCATTGGAAAGAAGGATTTCGGGAAACGTATCTGTTATGACGAACTGGCAACCGGCGGTTCAATGATGATATTCGGGCCCGACAGAGACCTTCTGGACATAGTACATAACTTCATGGAGTTCTTTGTTGAGGAATCCTGCGGCTGGTGTGTACCATGCAGAGCCGGAAACGTACTGCTCCTTAACAAGCTTGAAACCATAATGGCCGGGAAAGGAACAGACAAGGACCTCACAGAACTCGAATCATGGTGTAAAATTGTTAAATCCATGAGCCGGTGCGGCCTCGGGCAGACATCTCCAAACCCGATTGAAAGCACACTGCAGAACTTCAGGGAAATTTACGAAGCGAAGGTGCAGAAAGACAGCGATTACGTACCATCATTCGATCTCGCAGAAGCGGTCAAAGCGTCCTGCAAAGCTGCGGGCAGAATTCCGAATCTCGGGGAACATTAAAAACTGGTAAGGAGCTAGCAATGAGCGATATTAAATTCACTATAGACGGAAAAGAATGTTCAGCAAAAAGCGGCCAGACAATTGTAGAAGCCGCGAAGGACAACGGGGTTTATATCCCAACCCTCTGCCATTTTGACGGTCTCAAACCTGCGGGAACCTGCCGCATCTGCACCGTAAAAGTTGGGGGCAGAAACATGGCAGCCTGCACAACTCCGGTAACAAACGGCATGGTCGTTGAAAACAAAACTCCGGAACTTGAGGACGCCAGAAAGGCAATTATTGAAATGCTTTTCGTGGAAGGGAACCACATGTGTCCCACATGCGAAAAGAGCGGAAACTGTGAACTGCAGGCACTCGGGTACCGCTACCTGATGATGGTTCCCCGGTTCCCATTTCTCTTCCCCAAAAGGGCTGTTGATGCATCATCTCCGAAACTTTATATCGACAAAAACAGATGCGTTCAGTGTCTCCGGTGCGTCCGCGGTGTTACATCCGCCGACGGCAGGAAAGTTTTCGGTCTGGTCATGCGCGGCGGCCATGCGCAAATCAGCATGGACAACGAACTGGTAGCGCAGCTTTCCGACGCAGAAGCCCTGAAGGCAATGGAACTCTGCCCGGTGGGTGCAATTCTAAGGAAGGAAGTCGGGTACGCAGTCCCTATCGGCAAGAGGAAATACGATACAATGCCTATCGGAAGTGATATTGAGAAATAGGCTGATTTCGTTGATCATAAAATTCAAATTTGGCTGTAACGTGAATAGAAATGGAGGAATATAATGAGTAAACCAGTAGTCGCTACTGCATCACTTGCAGGTTGTTTCGGATGCCACATGTCACTTCTTGACATTGACGATAGAATTCTGCAGCTGATTGAACTCGTTGAGTTTAATAAATCACCTGTCGATGACATTAAAACATTTACCAAACAGTGCGATATCGGCCTTATCGAAGGCGGATGCTGTAACAGCGAGAATGTGGAAAACCTTCTCAATTTCCGCAAAAACTGCAAAATCCTCATCTCTGTAGGGGAATGCGCGATAATGGGGGGACTCCCTGCAATGCGGAACGATATCCCTGTTGAAGAATGCCTCAGGGAAGCATATCTCAACTGCCCCACCGTTGACGACAATATCATCCCGAACGATGACGAGCTTCCTATGATTCTGGATAAGGTGTATCCATGTCATCATATCGTAAAGATCGATTATTATCTTCCCGGCTGCCCTCCGCGGGCTGATCTGATATGGGAAGCACTTGTAGCACTGCTTGAAGGCAAAGAGTTGAATCTGCCTTACGAAGTAGTTAAGTTCGACTAATTCCGGAGGAAAAAATGGGACGAAAGATAACAATAGAACCAGTAACCCGTGTCGAAGGACATGGAAAAGTAACAATCCAGCTTGACCCGCAGAACAATGTAACGGAATCACGGCTCCACATCGTTGAGTTCCGCGGTTTTGAACGATTTGTACAGGGACGCCCCTACTGGGAAGCTCCTGTTCTTGTTCAGCGGCTCTGCGGCATCTGCCCTGTAAGTCACCACCTTGCGGCAGCAAAGGCCCTTGATGTGATTGTTGGTGCAGGACCCGAAGGGCTTACCCCGACAGGCGAAAAAATGAGAAGGCTTATGCATTTTGGCCAGATGTTTCAGTCACACGCCCTTCACTTTTTTCACCTTGTATCACCAGACCTCCTCTTCGGTGTTGACGGCGATCCGGCAATCAGAAACGTAATCGGCGTCGCATTGATGCACAAGGAACTCGCTGTCCAGGGCGTCATGATGAGAAAGTTCGGCCAGGAAATCATCCGCGCCACCGCAGGAAAGAAGATCCACGGAACCGGGGCGATTCCCGGCGGTATCAACAAGCACCTTACTATAGAAGAACGTGATGAATTCCTCAAAGGCGCAGACCCTCTCAACATCGACAAGATGATCGAGTGGTCACAGGGAGCACTTGACTTCTTTAAGGATTATCACGCGAAAAATACAGAGTGGATTGACGGCTTTGCGACATTCCCTTCAAGCCACATGAGTCTTGTCCGCAAGGACGGCGCCCTTGACCTGTATCATGGTGTACTCCGCGCAGTGGACAATGACGGGAAGAAGATTCTTAATGATGTAGATTATCAGGACTATCTCCAGTATGTCGGCGAAGAAGTCAAGTCATGGAGCTACATGAAATTCCCGTACCTCAAATCTATCGGCAAAAAAGACGGCTGGTACCGCGTTGGCCCACTTGCACGTCTTAACGTGTGTGACTTCATTCCGACACCACTGGCACAGAAGGAATTTGAGATATTCAAGGCATACACAAAGGGCAAACCAAACGGCATGTCAATGCACATGCACTGGGCGCGCCTCATAGAGCTTCTCCATTCAGCCGAGGAAATAAAGGCCCTCCTTAACGATCCCGACCTTCTGAAAGGCGACCTGGTTGCAAAAGGAACCAAGGTCAAAGAAGGCGTCGGCCTTATTGAAGCTCCCCGCGGTACGCTGTTCCACCATTACAGGATTAACGATGATGACCAGATTGAAATGGCTAACCTTATCGTTTCCACGACACACAACAACGAGCCGATGAACAGGGCAGTTAACTGGGTCGCCAATAATGTAATCAGCGGACAGGCGGAAGTTACTGAAGGCATGATGAACCAGGTTGAAGTCGCGATTCGCGCCTACGACCCGTGCCTCAGCTGTGCGACGCACGCGATCGGTAAAATGCCGCTCCATGTACAGCTTGTTGACGGTGAAGGCAATGTTCTTGATGAGCAGTATAAATAAGGCGGTGAAATGAATCAGGTACTTATATACGGATTCGGAAACCCGGGCAGACAGGATGACGGCCTCGGTCCAGAAGTCGTCAGACGGCTGGAAAGTGAGCACCTGCCCGGTGTTATCACCGATTCGAATTATCAGCTCAATATTGAAGACGCAGTCGCCGTCGCGGAATCAGATGCGGTAATCTTTGTTGATGCGGCGCTTCACGTGGATGAGCCATTCGCCTTCTGCAGGCTTACACCGGCAAGTGAAATAACATTTACTACTCACGCGATGTCCCCGGAGTCCGTTCTTGCACTCTGCGAAGACATTTACGGAAAAATTCCGCCGGCATATATCCTTGCGATAAAAGGATATGAGTGGGAAATGGCGACACCAATGACTGAACAGGCAAAGGGGAACCTTGAACAGGCATATTCGTTCATCAGGGAACTTGTGCTGAAACAATCTCTTCAGGCATTCGATGAAAACGCTGTTCCATCCGGCTGCCTGAATGCGACTGTACAGTAATTGAACCATTTACCTTATGTTTTTATATACACAAGGCCCCGGCAGGAATGTCGGGGCCTTGTGCTACATGGTATTTTATTATGAAAAATCATTTACATACATCTATACTATATAGAAAATAATAAAAAAAACGGGCGAAAATCCATCATGCATGAATTCAGCATTATAGAAAACATCCTGACAATTGTAGAAGAAATATCAGGAAAGGAGGGTCTTACCTCCATATCGAAAGTATCACTTCTCATAGGGAAAATGAGGCAGATTGTACCTGACACGATGTCATTTGCCTTTGAGGCCGCGGCAAAAGGCACAATCGCCGATTCCGCAGTCCTCGAAATGGAATTTGTACCTATAAAAATTCATTGCAACGCATGTGAAAATGAATTTGTTGTACACAATCATACATATGTCTGCGAACAATGCGGAAGCACCGACCTCTCAGTACTCGAGGGACAGGAACTTATCATAAAAAATATTGAAGGAGAAAGATAAGTGGAAATCAAAGTCATGAAAAACATTCTCAACGCCAATCAGAACAAGGCGGACGAGATAAAAGAACAGTTACTAGAAAAGAAAGTACTCATGGTGAATATCATCGGTTCACCGGGAGCCGGCAAAACAACATTACTGGAAAAAACCATAGAATCCCTTAAGGATACATATTCCATAGCAGTTATTGAAGGCGATGTCGCCACCGACAAGGACGCCCGAAGGCTCCAGAAGTATGATATTCCGATAGTACTTATTAATACTGACGGCGCGTGCCATCTGGAATCAATCAGCATCCAGGATGCCCTTGCCGAATTTGATCTCGACAACACAGATATTGTTTTCGTTGAAAATGTGGGCAACCTGGTGTGCCCTGCGGAGTTCGATATCGGGGAATACGCGAAAATCGCTGTCATTTCCGTCACAGAAGGCGATGACAAACCTGAAAAATACCCCCTTCTCTTCCGTGAAGCAAAGGCAATGATTCTGAACAAGGTTGACCTGATAGAATATACTGACTTCAATAAGCCGGAATTTGATGAAAGCCTGCGCATCCTCAATGGCGGCCTTTCAAAATTTGAAATGTCATGCAGGAAAAACGAGGGACTTGAGGGGTGGCTTAACTGGCTGAAAACGACACACAGTGAAACCACGAAATAGAAGACAACAGAAAGGCAGGGCATGGCGCCCTGCCTTATGTATTCAGATCAATTTTTGATAAAACTTCTCAAATAATTCTTCCTTATTGAAATGTTTTATATCATTTATAATGCCTCCCGCCATATCCTGATGGCCTCCTCCGAAACCAATCCCCGCAAGGACGTCCTGGATTATGAGCGCCGCGTTCCATTCCTTTTTCTCGTTTCTTACTGAAAAATTAATCTTTTCCTGATTTCGCGCACACAGCACGACAAAATCAACCTCCTCAAGGGCAAGAAAGAAATCTCCAAGTATACCAAGGAGGTTCTGATTACACCCATCCGGAAAATAACAGAAGGCCGCTTCATTCTTTATCTCAACATTGTTGATGGCATACCTGTAAAAATCAAGGTCTTTGGTCTGGATATAATTCCGGAGAAGAGAATTCTGCATCCTGATATCAGCAAGGGGGTACAGGTCCGCGTATGCCTGGACATCGGCCTCACTGACGCCCCTGGTAAGGAGAGCGGTATCCATATTAATACCTATCATTAATGCCGTCGAAATATCCCGGGGGACCGTAAAATTAAAATCCCTGAAATAATCGTATATAATAGAAGAACATGCGCCATATTCCGGCCGGATATCGACAAACCGTACATCCTCAGTCGCTGTCACTTCATGGTGGTCGATGACCGCGATTTCATCGCCGATAAGGTCGGTGACGTTCTTGTTGCCCTTGCATCCGTCAACGATAATTATTTTATGATGTTCCGTGAGCCTGTGTTCTGTGTTATGGAGTATCCGAATATTCAGGTCCTCTATCATTTTATTCAATGAGTCACGCTGAATATCACCCTCATAAATAATATGGGACGCTTTCCCGAACTGACGCAGGAGGTGCTGCAGACCGAACGCCGAGGCAACGGCATCATGGTCGGGAAAATTATGTGTCTGGATATACACGAAATCGTCGTTTCTCACACTATCGACAAGTTCCTTGAGTATGTTCATGCAGTCCCCCATGTACAATGATATTGAACTGTATACAACAGGAGTAGATTGTCAACAAGAAGACGCCTCCCGGGGATATTGTGTTCTCACATTCCCAGATGGTTTCGTATGGTCCAGTACTCCAGGGATTCATAGAGGCCCCGCTGCACATCCGGCACAGCGCCGCGCGGGAAAAGAAGTTCCCGTTCAAGGAGTGCCCCCAGCTGTTTTTTCGGGGACTTCTGTTTCCGCCGCACTTCATTGTATGCTTCAAGGATAATGTTATGTGCGCCTTCAAGTTTTGACGTCATGTATTCAAAGGGGGTGATATCAGGACGTTCTGTGAGTGAAGTCCCGGTACCGGTGAGATAATCGGCGTGTTCCAGAAACACTGTTTTCAGAAAATCTATGTCCCGTCCGTACTTCGGCACGTCGCATCCCCTGTATCCGCACACCGGCCCCATCCCCCCGCACACAGGGCGTTCATTGTCGCATCCCAGAGTCCCGATATGGAAGATACGCTCATTCACCAGCATGAGCCCCACATGGGAGGAGGAACTTCCTTTAAAGGGCATGGTACCCACCACGAGGTTGTCGAACCGGAATATGTTGCCCGGACGATACGGTGTCACCGCCTTCAGGGGACGATACCCGAGAGATTCGATGGCATCACGAAAACGGGAGAATTTCATTCTTTCGTTACATCCCATGAGCCGGTACCACTCCTTCTGATCGGTGCAGAAAATACATTCAGGTTTCGGGGCATGAATAATTGTGCCGGCGCTTTCCCATGCGTGGAGATGGGTGGCATGGTTTATCCTGCCGGAGGTGCTGATATAATTTCCCACCGGCCCGAATGCTTCAATCAGCGCCGCCACGGCATCAGGGGGAACATTCACATCAAGTGCTATAGCGCCCCTGTTCCTCCCCTCTTTCGGAAGCACTATGAGGCCTTCCGTCACATTGAATGGCGTGAGGCCGGCGGTGTACTGCACACACAGCACATC
>DAOSYC010000036.1:0-20041 GCA_035380905.1 Spirochaetota bacterium
CGCGCAGCAGTCCCTCGTACTGTGGGCATACCTCGCTGTCTGGGTAAGAAAGCCTCTTTTCACTTTTTTCGCCGTAGTGATGATCCTCTCCATTGCCCTTTCACGGCTCTACCTCGGGGTACACTTCCCCACTGACATTCTCGGAGGATGGATACTCGGGGCACTGCTCCTCGCAGCATCATGGCCGGCTTTCAGCAAACTTGAACGCGTCGTGGAAACGCTTCATCCTGCGCTGCTCACTGCCGGGGCAATTCTTGTACCGGCTCTCCTTGCACTTATACTTGCATCACGGTGGTCTGTAGCACCGATCGGCGCAGTATCCGGGTTTTGCACCGGCCTTATAATAGAACGAAACACCGCCGGGTTTCTGCCGGCAGACAGTTTTTGGAAAGGGGCCCTCCGGTACGTCTCAGGAATTACCGTTATGTTTCTTCTCTTCTTCGGAGGGAAGCTTCTGTTCGGCATAACCACACCCGGTTATCTTGTATACACCTTTCTGCATTCATGGATAATGGGGCTGTGGGTCTCTGCAGGTGCCCCTCGCATGTTTGCGAAACTGAAACTCTCCTGACCGGCGAAGACCGTTTTTATACCGGTGAGGGTAATTCTCAATCCCGGCGTTCGCACATGAGTGTTCCGGTTTTTTCCTTGCAGATTCTGTAATGTCAGTTACAGTATAGCACCAAATTTATCAAACTGGAGCAACCTGTAATGACACTAAAAACCATTCCACAGCGCCTCCCGGGCATCCGGCCGTTCGCAGCCTTCGCACAGGGCATGGGAGCCCCTTTCAGATCAATTATTACCGTAATGGAGCAGAAAGGCCTGCTCAGGCACTTCGCGATTCCATTTATTCTGAATATTCTGATTCTGGTTCTGGTTTTTTTTCTGTCCTTTCATTACCTCGGTGATTTCATGCAAAGCCTCCTTCCCCGTGGTGACGCATGGTATATTCAGGTACTGCGTTATATCATATCGCCGATTCTCGCGGTCCTGCTCATCATAATCACCGCGTTAATGTATTCCATAACCGGAAGTATAATTATCGCCCCCTTCAATGATATCATCTCCGCGAAAGTTGAATCCCGTCTCACCGGCACAGTGCTTGATGACTCATTCTCGCTTTCAGAAATGATCAGCGATATTCTCCGGATTACGGGTAATATTATCAAACTCCTTACAATTATCACCGTTTTTCAGATCATACTGCTGCTGCTCAACATCATCCCCTTTGCGGGGAGCGTACTGTATTCCGCGATAAGTTTTATTTCCGCGATGTTTTTTCTCGGGTTCCAGTTTTTTGACTTCCCCCTCGAGCGGAGAAAAATGGTGTTCCGTGAAAAACTGAAAGTGATGTGGAAATTCAAATTTACCACCGTGGGACTCGGAACGGGTTTTTTTCTGATATCCATTGTTCCGGTTATCGGATTTCTCGGGTTAAATCTCGGAGCAGTGGGGGCGACACTTCTGTATGTCGACCATATAAAATCTTCCCTTGACTGAGGAAGCGCTGTGTGTAAAAGGCTGCCCTGTGTCAGGTTTTTTCCGCATCCCATAGAGCACAGGCACCAGCCCGCGAAAACACAGAAACCGTTTATACGCATCATATTTGAGGAGAACCGTAATGGGAACAAAAAATCTGTTTTCAAGGTTTATTGACCGAATTTCCGGAAATCCCTCCCGGGAAACGGATACAGCCGAAACACAGGGAACGGCCCGCGGGGAGGAACCTCCGGAAACGGCTGCCCCGCAGGAACCGGGCATCAGAAAAAAAATTAAAATGAAAGCATCCGACCCGGAAAGAACCGGCGAACCGGATGCAGAGAACAGGGACACCTCCCCCTCTGAAAAAAAGAAACCCGACAAAGGAACAGAGCAGGAAGGCCTCGCGAAAGTCAGGGAAAAAATATCCTCAACATCACAGGACGTCCGGGGAATGCTCGACCATGTAATTGAGCCCGAGGAACGGACACTGAAAAACTACACCAGCATAAGCTTCTGGAAAGAAAAACGTGAGCAGTATGCAAAAATAAAGGCCAAGGAAAAACAGGACCTTAACGTGTTCAAGCTCCTCTCAGACGGCGCCCGCCCCACAATAGAGTACTACATTCTCACGGTGCTCTCATGCATCATCGCCACAACGGGGCTTATTCAGGGTTCCACGGCAACGATAATCGGCGCGATGATCGTTGCCCCTCTCATGACACCGATCCTTGCGTTTTCTCTTGGTGTAATATGGGGCGATATCGATCTGATAAAAACATCCATGCAGTCCATCGCGAAGGGCGCCATCATTGCTATTCTCATCTCGGCGATCATCGCATACCTTGTGCCGATCCCGACGTACTCTGCGGAAATAATTGCACGGACAAAACCAAGTCTCTTTGACATTATTGTCGCGGTTGCTTCCGGCATTGTGGGAGCCTATGGAAACGCCAATAAAAAAATCAGCAACACCCTTGTGGGTATCGCAATTGCCGTGGCGCTGATGCCGCCTCTCTGTACAATTGGAATCGGTGTAGGAAAGTTCAACCGGGAAATTGCCACCGGGGCGACAATTCTATTCATCATAAACCTTGTGTCAATATCACTTGCAGGCGCAGTGGTGTTCTGGGCAATGAAAATACATCCTGTTCTCGCAGACGAAGGGGAGGTGAAAAAGAGGGCGCTCTATCAGATCGCGCTGTCGATCATAATACTGACCGCCATTTCCATCCCCGTTGGGATTTACATGTGGGACGGATTCAAGATCGCCACATCCCAGGAGACAGTCCGGAAAGATATCCTGCAGCACCACCCGGGCCTCTCAATATTCCAGATGAAAACGGAAACCACTCCCGATGGCCACCGGCTTATTCTAATCCTTACAGGGAAAACGGAACCTCCCCCTGAAAAGATTGCGGAATTAAGAAACCGGATAAAACACGGGAACAGCCGCATCAACGAGATACGGGTACAGTTTCTTCAGAGTTCCACGTTGTAATCCCGTCATGTCCGGATACTGCGGGAAGTATCCGGACAGATTTGCACTCTTCACCGGTCTTCCTATTATTCTTATTGACTTTTTATCATTTTAATGATCTAATCAGCAGGCAGAACTATCCGGCGATACAATTACTGATAATAGAAATCTGCACCATATGTTCATGATACCGGCCGTGGCCGGTCAACAGCAATCTGGAGAAAGATATACCATGACAGCAGAAAACCGTCCCTTTATCGTGTTTGAAGGGATTGACGGATCAGGAAAATCAACCATTGCAGAGATGATATACCGCCACTACGAATCCCGGGGGATTCCCGCGTACAGAGGAGCGGAACCGTCACAGGGGAAATGGGGAAGAGAAATACGGGCACTCCTGGGCTCCGGGGGACCTGTAAGCGTGAAAGAACAGCTGCGCCTGTTCCTCCTTGACCGGGAGGACGATGTGCGCAACAACATACTTCCGGCCATGGTTGCGGGAAAAATGGTAATTCTGGACAGATATTATCATTCCAATGCCGCCTATCAGGGAGCTCTCGACGAGGACCCCCGTTTAATCATAGACATAAACCTTGAGCAGGGGTTCCCCGTGCCTGACAGGGTATACCTCCTGGATATTGACGCAGACAGTGCGCTGCAGAGAATCAGGGAACGGGACCCTTCCGGCATAACGGATTTTTTTGAAAAGAAAAATCTTCTTCAGAAAATCAGGGCAAACTATCTTTCATTTACCGGACCGGACTTCATCGTTATAGACAGCAATCTCCCGGCATCCCATGTCTTCGAAACAGTCAAAAATGATATCGATATAACATTTTTCAGCGCATGAAAAACCGGATAACAAACATATCACTGACCTACGGTCTTGACCTGCTGCTTATCCTCATTATACTGGGGATAGCACTGCCCCTGACTTTTTACGGTCTTGGGGGGCCGTATCTTCTGATTTTTTTTATTATACTGCTGATGTCGATACTTCCCGTGTTTAACTATATTCACGGTATTGTCGATTCAATAATCAGCCCGGTCCGCTATGAAGACCTTTTTGCCAGGACTGTCGATTCAATCCTCAATATTAACGCCTTTAACCAGTTCCTCAAGGAAACCTTTGACCAGATTATCGCGCTCACAAAGGTAAAAAACGGGCTTCTGATTTTTTATTATCCGGAAACCGACCAGTACAGCATCTTTTATCAAAAGAACAGACGGAGCCGTGTAATCAAAAATGCCAATATAGAAAGCGGGAACACGCTTTTCCGTGCCATTGACGGCCCGGAGGACATTATAATAAAAAACAACCTTGACATGTCCATAAGTCATCACCGGGAAATTGCCGCTGAACTGGCAAAAATAAACGGCGAAATTATTGTACCGATATATTTTCAGGAAATTTTCCTTGGACTGGTTGTCATAGGGGCCAGGAAAAGGAAATTCACCATAAAGGAAATTGATCTTTTAAAAATTTTCGCATCCAAAATCGCAGTCCTTTCAATCAACAGTTTTTTCTTTCATGAACTCCTTAAGAAAAAGGAAATAGAAAAGGAACAGGAACTCGCTTCGAAAATCCACCACCGGTTCTTTCCGGGACAGGATATTGACATCGGGAAAATCCAGGTACGCATCCATCACAGAACAAATTCCCTGCAGACCAGGGAATTTTACGATGTCTTCGTGAATGATAAACATGACGGGGCACTGCGGATATCATCATATCGAATTCACAGCGACATCACAGGCACCTCAATCTACATGCCGGGAATTCAGGCATTACTGCAGTGCTATGCCCGTCTCGGTTATTCAACAGCCAGAACAATTAAAAAATTAAATTCCATGCTGAAAGAGCGGGAACTTTTCGATGAAGACATTGCGATATTCCACTCATCCCTCGACCAGAAGGGAATTTTTAATTACTGCAACAGCGGATATCCGGAACCTTTTCTATTCCGCATGAGCAGCGGTCTTCCCCGCAGGCTTATATCGCCCAAAAAAAGCGCCGCAGAACAGCTTACACTCCGGCCCGGTGATACCATCATCATCAGCTGTGAAGGTTTTTCCGCTGTAATCGACGAGCAGAAAGAAAAAATCCATGAATTCCTGAAAAAGAACAATGAATTATCTGCGGGAAAAACCCGCTCCGCGATAATGAAACTAATTACGCCGATGACCTCAATGCAGGAAAAAGACATGCTTCTGATTATGATCAGGATGGAACCAAAACAGTGAAACATCGTGCCGGACATATCATGTTGCTGCTCATCCTTGTGATACTTGACATCAGTTTCATTGCCCGTGTCAGGGATATCGCGTCAATATACCCTTTTGAAAGAATAATGATAGGAAGCGAGCTTATATACAATATCGATTTCCTCCAGCGGTCCCCCTATTATCACTTTCGTGTTCTACAGATAGGCGACACCGATACGGACTCCCGTTCAATCATAGATACCCTGAAGGACATGCGTAATGACCAGATATATTCTGTTGTATTTGAGCAGAACGGGACGCGATACACGGAAAATATTATTCATCACGGATTCAACAAAAAACTGGCATGGTTTTTTATTATTCTGCTGCTCTTTGCAAATATACATTTTCTTTACGGTCTTTTTATCAGAATTTTCAGGTCAAACAGCTATCAGGCCAGACTTTTTATTTTTACATCCATAGGCCTGAGTCTTTTTTATTTCTGCCTCATTGACCTTTTTTCATTCAATGACTTCAAATTGCTGTTTATTCTGGTAATAATAATTCTCGGGTACATCACCATGCTTGTGGGGTACAATCTTTCACGGGAGACATTAAGCAGAAACGCAATTGTGCTGTTCTGCCTTCTCACCATATTTCTTTTCTGTTTCATAGCCGACTATGCCGAAAGGCCTTTTGACGCGTTTGCGTTAAAGGCAATTTTCACCTACCTTCTCTCCTTCGGCATAATGGCAATATGGAAACTCCTCATGAATATATTCCGGGAACGCAACTCCTATGTCGTCAAACGTGAAAGCATGATCATTGCAGGAATAATCTTCGCATACCTGCTGCCTCTCGGTATGTACGCAGTCTGGCTGTTCACCGACATACCCCCGGCGCTGCACTTCCTGACAGGGCTGACTCTCATCATACCCCTGGTAATCGGCAACAGTATTTTTCAGTACAATCTTTTCAGCTTCAGATTATTCTTCGCGAGGGGATTTATTCTATTTGTAAAAAATATTGCCATTGCCGTAATCGGGGCATCCTTCATTTTTTATACTGCATGGCGGGTAAAAAGCATTTCCGGGCTTACACTGCATTACGCAGGGTTCCTTGTGCTTTTCGGCTATGTACTGTATCTTGGACGGACTGTCACCAGAAGAGTCAGCAATGTAATCTATGTAAACCGCAGCAGGTACACAAAGTCGCTGCAGAAAATTGAAAACCTCACCTCATCACCGGAGGACATGAATTTCAAAATCCGCCATATATTCGAAGAACTCCAGACACTTATGCACATCACCCACATCCGCCTTGTCCTGTTTGATTCCGCCTATGACCTTTCCCCGCAGGACACAAACAACAGCATTGAGCACATTACCGACAGGACTGAGCTGGAAACCTTTTTCCAGCGGAATTCAGGGACCACTATCAGGTTTTTTCTTCTTAAAAATTCATCCGAGCAGGAGATGGTATTTCATTTCATGGAAGAACGGGGTGCAATTCTCGCGACGCCGATTTTCCGGAACAGCAGCGTCGCCGGTGTGCTTCTCACGGGAGAGAAACTTTCCGGAGAACAGTACAACGGCATGGACATAAACTATATCGATACCGTTGCGCTTCTGATAACACAGCACATGGAAAATGACAGGCTGTTTAAAGACTATATTATAAACCGCCGCTTTGAAATGGAGCTCGATATCGCGTCATATATTCAGATGCGTCTTTTCCCGAAAAAAGCACCGCCGAAAAGCAAACTCCTCATCAGCTTTTACAACCGCCCGTTTTTGAAGGTAACCGGTGATTATTTTGATTTTATTGAACTCGACAAGCACAATACCGCCCTCATAATAGGGGACGTGTCAGGCCACGGCCTCGCGGCGGCAATGATACTCACCATGACAAACAGCATCATGCACGGGATGCTGAAGGAAAACAAACCAATTGAATCGGCGATTGAAGAAATAAACCATTTCCTCAACTACAGTTACCAGGGAACCGAACTCATTACTCTTTTCGCGGGGATATATAACAACATTACACGGGAACTCACATACATCAATGCCGGCCACTGCGCGCCGATCCATATTTCCCAAAACAGAAAATCATTCTTCCCCCTCGAGGGAAGGTCAAAAATAATCGGTGCCGATCCCCATGCCAATTATTTTTCATCAAAGCTGACCCTTGAAAAAGATGATGAACTGATACTCTATACTGACGGCATCATTGAAATTTATGATGAAAAAACCGAACATGAATTCAATGAGAAATCGCTCTATGACGTAATAGCGAAAAACCTGGACGCTGACATTGAGAGGAAAATACATGAAATTGTGGACAATATTTCAAAGTTCAATCACACCATTAAAGATGATATTACCCTCATTGCGGTTAAAATCACATAGCACAACCGCTGCCCTGGCGGCGCTGCTCATATTCGCGTCTGGTCCGGTATATCCGCTGCAGCAGCACGCTGTCCGGATACCTGTCCCGGAAACCTCAGTCAGCCACAGCACCGGAGCTTTTGCGCCGCTGATCAATCCTGTTTTTTCTGACACCACTGACGCCACCGCATTTTCCTACCGGCACATGCGGTATCACCGGGACAGCAGCGGAATCCACCAGGTCATGCTCAATACCCTGGGATTCACCTTTTCGGGAACATGGTTCGACTCCGTCTACGATGAAACAACCGATGAATTCATTCCGTCACGAACAAGGTTATACACCATCGGCAAAGGCCTGTTCATCGGCAACGTCATCGGCATAGGGGCGAACTATAGTTTCACTGACAGTGATACCGATGGATATAACGACTACCGGTCCTGGACCCTTGGATTTCTCCTGCGCCCTTTCCCGTTTCTTTCCTTCGGGTATACCGCGAGGGACGTAAATAACCCTTCCCTTAACAATACCGGCATACCGCGCACAGACGTATATTCGCTTTCCCTTCGGCCCTTCTATCACTATCTGACACTTTCCGCGGATTACCAGAGGAGAGAAGGTGAGGATTTTTCAGAGGGACACATGATGTATTGTGTCGATATAACCCTGCCCAACGATATTTCACTGTTCGCGTCAGTAGACGATGACAGGAACTATTCCGCGGGTCTCTCGCTTCCCTTCGATTTTTCCGGTTCTTCGGCGTCCACCGCGGTGTTCGACTACTCCCTGCAGAACAGAAGGGACGCCGGGGCTGTTTCGGTATTCGGCGTCACCATAACAAACGAACGTCTCCGGGCACCGTCTATATCACCCCCCATGATTTTAACAATTCACATTCGGGGCGATATTAATGAAATTGAAGGAGAACGTCTTCTTGCAGATGACCATTCTACATTTAACAGCATTCTCCGCGCGGTCCGGACCGCCTCCCGTGACAATACCGTACGCGCAATTCTAATGACTGTTGATTCCGCGAATCTCGGGATCGGGCAGATACAGGAACTCCGGGAGGAACTGCACCGGTTCAGAAGGACCGGCAAAAAAGTATACGCGGTCTGCATGGTCCCGGGGAACCGGGCATATTATCTTTCGTCAGCGGCTGATACAATATACTACACCCCCGCGGAGACATTTCAGATCAGCGGCCTCGCGGCTGAAGTGTATTTCTTCAAGGCCCTCCTGGACAAAATCGGGATCCGTTTCGAGTCAGTTCGCAAAGGAAGATATAAATTTTTCAATGAACCCTTTACGAGTACCCACATGTCCAGGGATTACCGGGAAAGCCTTCTGGCCCTCATGACAAACCTGAATGACCAGTACATCCTTGATGTCGCCGCTGACCGCCGTATTGGGAGAGATGTGATCGAGCAGGCCTTTGCCCGGGGAATTCTTACACCCGATGAAGCACAAACAGCTGGTCTTGTGGACTCGGTGGCGTATCCCGCTGCAGCAGAAAGGGAAGTACGCGAAAAACATGAAGATGGCGCATCACCGGTATCCCACAGACAATACCTGCACCAGAGCCACAGGATTTACCAGTGGGGTCCGGTCCCGAAAATTGCGGTGATCCATGTTACGGGATCAATAATCCGCGGGCGCTCTGACAACCGGGGAGTCATTTCACCGGAAGTGACCGGTGATGAAACCTACGGCAGGCTGCTGAAAAAAGCCTTCACCGACAAAAGCGTCCTTGCCGTGGTAATACGGGTTGATTCCGGGGGCGGCTCCGCCGCGGCCTCGGACCTTATGCGCCAGTCACTTGTGGAAATGAAAAAGGAGAATCCGAAACCGGTTGTGTTCTCATTTGGAAACATTGCCGCCTCAGGGGGCTACTATATTGCGACTACCGGCGACCGAATCTACGCCGACAAAGGGTCATTGACCGGCTCCATCGGCGTCATAAGCGGAAAGGTATCCCTGAAACGGCTCTATGAAAAAATCGGCATCACAAAGGATGTCGTAAAAATGAGTGAGTTTGCCGACATTTTCACTGAATCACGGGACCTCTCGCCGGAAGAACGGAAAGTCATTGAAAAAAGCGTTGAATTCATTTACGGACGTTTCACAAAATTTGTACGTGAGGCGCGGAATATTGAAGCGTCAAAGATCCCCCTTGTTGCAGAGGGCCGGGTCTTCACCGGCTTGCAGGCACTGGAGAAAAAGCTCGTTGACGAATGCGGCGGCATCACCGCGGCAATTGAGTACGCCCGCATGAAAGCCGGCATCCGGGGCAGGCACCGGGTAATACACCTCCCGCGGAAAAGGGTCCCCCTCGTGGCGCAGCTCATGGAATTGTCCGCGCGCCGCAGCCTCAGGGATGAACTGCCTTCCGGCGTACGGGCACTGCTCCCCATGATCCGGAACCTTGAGCTCCTGTATTCACGGAACGAAAGCGCGCTGTATCTGTTCCCCTACAGGATCGTGATACAGTAGCATCTCTGATACAGTTATATCATCCAACCCTGTACAGCAGACAGCGCGCAGCAGGAACAGTGTGATATCGAACCGGTTGCCATCACCCTCAACGCATCCCCTACCTGAGGCACACCGGCGGCATGGACATCAAAATATACTTGATATTTATGATCAATGCCGATAGGTGGTCTTTATAATCAAATATTTTATTTTGACATTAATTCCGTCCATACCGCCGCGAAAAAACGCGGCCATACAATCCGGGAGACATTACAATGATCGTTACAGAAAAAAAAGACCTCAACCGTATTCAAGCCCTCCTGAAGGACAGGAACAACATTATAATTGTAGGGTGTTCGGAATGTGCCGCGGCATGCCAGACGGGAGGCTCCGCCCAGGTGAAGGAAATGGCGGAACACCTTACGGGGAAAAACATCCTCGCAACCATTTCCATTGAAGCGCCCTGCGACAAACGGATTGCGACCCGTGACATGCGCCGTATTCAGGAGGAACTGGAGAACGCCGAAGCCCTTGTTGCCCTTACCTGCGGCAGCGGTGTACAGGCATTGAGCGAGGTTACAGGAAAACCTGTTATCGCCGCCCTTGACACAAGCTTTCTGGGAATGGTGGAACGGCTCGGGAAGTTTTACGAACGATGTTCACATTGCGGCGACTGCATGCTCAATGACACCGCCGAACTGTGCCCCGTTACACTCTGCCCTAAAGGCATACGAAACGGCCCCTGTGAAGGAATTGAGGGGACACTATGTGAAGTATTTCCTGACAAAGAGTGCGTATGGCACCGGATATACGAAACATTGAAAGAACGCGGGCAGGGTGATCTGTACCTGCGGTATCATGACGCGACGGACTGGGGAAAATCTCATCTTCCCAGGGAAGTCATCTGGGAGAAGAAATAATGCAGACATTATACTATATACCGGCACTGAACACCACTGAACACATCGCTTCGATGCTCTCCGATATCGGACCGGAGAAAGAAATACTCTTCGGGGAATACGGCGCCATGCTCCCGCTGGCCGCACCTGCCGCAGGGGCCATGAACGGGGGAAAACGCTTTATTGAAATCATCCTGAGCAACAAGAACAGAGACCTTGCTGCGGCTTCACTTGTTTCCGCTGCACAACTTGGTTTCGACGGCGTTGTTATCGCATCCGGCGTATTCGGGAAAAAGGAGGGGATGGGGAAACCGGTATACGACCTCGATCCGTCACAGGCACTGATGCTGGCAACAACCCTTCGGAAGCAGAAAACCCTTCCTGAAACATTTACAATCGGAATCCGCACACCCACGGGAAGCGGCGCTGCCCATGAACGCGCACGGTTCTTTATTGAAAACGGCGCAGACTTCCTTGCGGTCCCGGAAGGCGCCTCCATTCCGGAATTCGAAGATAAAACCGTAATCATCAAAGAATATAAAAGGTAGCTATGAACCCTCTTGCACTCAATGAATCAGGAAAAACCATTCTCGCCATGGGGAACGACGCTATTGTCCGTGGCGGACTTGAAGCGGGCCTGGGATACTTCAGCACCTATCCTGGCACTCCCGCGTCAGAAATTGGAGAAGGGTTCGCAGCACTGAAAAAGCAGTTCCCCCATATCCATACGGAATTCAGCGTCAATGAACACGTCGCGGCCCACGGTGCCCAGGGAGCAAGCTGGGCCAACATCCGTTCCATGGTCACCATGAAACACGTGGGGATGAATGTTGCGAGCGAGGTACTCCATTTTGCCGCCTATTCCGGCGTGAAGGCGGGGTTCGTAGTCGTGATAGGGTCAGACCCGGGAGCAACCAGTTCCACATCCGAGCAGGATGACAGATGGTATTCTCTCCATACCCATCTCCCTATACTGGAGCCCGCAACGATCCAGGAGGCAAAGGACTTTACAATCAGGGCCTTCGAGCTGAGCGAACAATACAACCTGCCTGTCATACTCAACGCTCCCTCAAAGCTCTGCCACAACATCGGTTCCCTGACACTTGGCGAACTACCGCGGGAGGTACAGGAAAAGGGGCATTTCGAACGAAACCCGACCCGCTATATAAACCTTTTCGGCGGGTCAGTCGCGAACCACCGCCGGGCCCTGGAAAGCATCGATGTGCTCGAAAAGGACATTCCATCATTATCTCTGAACAAGGTCGTTCCCGCTTCCGGGAAAACAGGTTTCATATCATCCAGCATAAACTACCTGTACCTCATGGAGGCCCTTGCGCTGCTTGACATTCTGGATGCGCCAGTATTAAAGATCGGGATCAGCTATCCTTTAAACGTGAAAGAGATTTCTGAATTCGCCGAAGGCCTCGATGACATCATTGTCGTGGAAGAGCTTGAAGGATTTCTTGAATACCAGATAAAACAGCTGCTCTATGACACAGAAATACGGACCCCCGTAAAGGGGAAACAGATTTTTCCCCGCTACGGTGAACTTGATGTTGACATCATTGCCGGCGCGTTGAGCAGAGAGCTGGGGAAACCGCTCCCGGAAGCAGTTGGAACCGCCCGGGATTCTGCTGAAACCCTTACCCGCGATATTCCGCCGCGTCAGGGCTCTTTCTGCACCGGATGTCCGCACCGCGCGACACTGTACTCTATCGTAAAGGCCACAGACAGAAAGGTGATATTCGCCGGGGACATCGGGTGCTACACCCTTTCATGCCTTCCCCCCTTCAGCGCATTCGACTGGGTAACCTGTATGAACTGCGGTGTCGGTATCGCCCAGGGAATGCTCCAGAAAATTGAGGGAGAGAAAGTCATTGCCTACGTAGGGGACTCCACCTTTTTCCATTCCGGGATCCCCAATGTAATAAATGCCGTGCAGCAGAACGCGGACCTGGTCCTCGTTATCCTTGACAACAAGTGGGTCGCAATGACAGGACACCAGCCAAGCCCCACAACAAATGTTTCAATACACGGGGAAAAACTTGATCCTGTCGACATCAAAGGGCTTCTTAAATCCATCGGTGTAAAATATATCCGGTCAATTGACCCGTTCAACATAAAGGGCTCCATAGCTGCCGTCCGGGATGCCCTGAGACAGGAGGGTGGAGTTCGTGTCATTATCGCGGAACAGGAATGCGCCCTGCAGTATGCCCGGCGCATCAAGATTAATCCCCCTGAATATAAAGTATATTATCAAATTGAAGAGGGGCGCTGTCAGCTCTGTAATGAATGCTATGTTGACCTGGGATGTCCCGCAATCCGCAAGGACTACAACGAAACAGGGCATTTCTATTATATCGAAGAGGCCGCGTGTCTCCGCTGCGGCTCATGCAGGGACCTCTGTCCCAACGGCGCCATAGTAAGAACAGAAATCAAACTGCATCCCGGCACAGCCAGGGAAACGGAGAAAGTATCGTGATTCGGTATGACATATTAATCTGCGGCATTGGCGGCCAGGGGGCAATATCCCTTGGAACAATCCTCAAACTCGCCGCAATACATGAGGGTCTCACTGTTGTGGGAGCCGAGCGCCGCGGGGGCGCTCAGCGTGAAGGCGTTGTTACCTCGAACGTACGGTACCGCGGCCTGGAAAAGGGAGAGCCTTTCGATGAGAGGAAGATGGCGGTATCAGGGCTTATCCCTGCTGCAGGAGCGGACATGATGATTTCAATGGAACCCCTTGAGGCCCTGCGCCATGTGCAGTACCTCAATAAAAACTCCATTGTTATAATAAACGACTTCCCCCTGATCCCCGTGTCCGTACGGATCGGCGACTCGGACTATCCGGACCGGGAGGAGATATACTCACGGATACGGCAGGTAACACGGCATGTCCACATTCATAATATAGAAGAACTATCAAAATCCCGTTTCAACTCTCTTAAACAGGTGAACACCCTTTCCCTCGGCATCGCCTATGCCGTAGGGAACATGCCCATCTCAGAAGAATCACTGCTTGCAACAGTAAAGAACCAGTTTCCGGATTTCGAGAAAAACAGGGCGGCATTTGAACTGGGGATGGAAACAGGAAGGAGCGCGGGCCGTTAAGAGGAGCAGCCATTATTCACGGATGTCACGTCTGTCCCGTGCACCGAGTATTTTCCCGACTTTTACTTCAAGAAACCAAACCGGCGGGGAATATAAACCCCTCCCGGTATAGTGGTCCGGGGACTGTATCAGCTTTTCAAGGGATGTCTTCATCATATCGGGGATATAGTCCCGGGAAAGGCCGGTAAGGTACCATTCCGGTTTCAGCGCGACACCGAATGGGGCCGATGTTTTCCGCTCAACAACAACCCCCAATGGAAATAGTATACGGGACTGCTTTTTTTTCCTGAAAAAATCCAGGTCCTTCCGGCGGTGAACATGTATCCAGAGAGTGGTGCGCCCGTCCTCAAGGAGGACCCTCGCGATGGAACGATCCCGTCTCCCTTCTGTCCAGTGCCCGCGGCTGAAATGCTTTTCAGCTATCTTCGGCATAAGGTCGGAAATATTTGTTTCAAGTGATCCTGTATTTATTATTCGGGCCCCCGCGAGCTTCTCATAACGATCCTTCAGAGTATAGGGATCCACCTTGTAACGATTATCGTTATAAAAAATCTCCTTTAAGAACGAACGTGTCCGCGCCCTTTTACTGTGGCCCCGGCCGGCATAATGAAAAAGGCCCTGTTTCCATTCCCTGCTGAGGCTGTCGGACTCAAAAAGCCTGCCGTCTTCCATAAAAAGATCAACAGCCCCCCCTCTCGCATCAAAAACCCTCTGATGATATGCTGCGTTATAGTGATCGCCATTCCCGATCACAGCCATATCCTTAAGGCATCCCCTTCCCCGGGCACTCATTTTCCCCAGGGATACTGTATATATTGTTATATTTTTCTTTCGGGCAATGTAGGCATAATTTTCCAGATACCGTGACCTTGTAAGCGGCGAGTTCGATATAACAGTCATAACCTTTGATGCCCTGCCGCGCCATGGTATGCTCTTCACAGCATGCAGCATTGCTGTTTCAAAATCTGAAACAGTACCGCCCCCTCCGGGACGCAGCCTCTCCAGCCCTTTTTTGAGGGCATATGCCGTTTTCAGATTGGGGACAGCGCTGTTCCCTGAATGCTGCTTCGAAAAAGGTACAATAGTTATTCTGGCATCAAGACTCCAGCCATCAGTCAGCACCGACGCAAAACGGCTGATCCCTCTTTTAAGCGCGTCCCACTCCCCTGCCACGTTATATGACATATCAATCACAAATGCCGCATCAACGGGCTTACTCTGAGAAGCCCTCCGGACATCATTATACTGTGTAAATACCGCCTGTATCTCCTTTTCCGCGAGTTCAAAAAGGTCAGGGCTTTGCACACGGGCAGTTACAAGCACCTTCCGGTCACGAACTGAATAAAGGAGACTTTCTGAAACATACTGGCCCCCTTTCCGGAAAAGTGAACCGATGAGAACATGGTCAAGATACCTCGATTTTCCAAGAAGATACAGATTCTCTTCTGTAACCGTGCCCTGGGGATCAATATTTTTTCTCCGGATATCAGCATCGATATCTCGGGGCGAATAGACTTCCAGTTCTTTTCTTATAATTGCCGCGACGGAAAGAAGTTTCGCGTATTCTGCTCCGGTTTCAACGGGGAAAATGCTGGAGGGATTCTCAATTTTATACGGAACAACTGCAATTTCCGCAGCTGCCGCATCACAGAAAAACCATGCCGCCAGAAACACGAACATAATGTTACGAAAGAATTTCATAATTACATTACACACAACCGGATTCGGATTCACGTATGCTTACTTTACAATGGACATCCCGTCATAGAGGACCCGTGTTTTAAAAAAATAATCCATCCCCAGCCCGGGGGCTATGTAACATGCGCCGCCGACCCTGGCTCCCCCTGGTATCCGGCAGTCGTTTCCAATGAGAGAAATACTGCTGAAAATTGACCGCGGGTAATCATTATTTTTCAGACCCTCGTTTTCTGTTCCAACAATACAGTTCTCGCCGATGTTATTGTAATACTCCTCTTCTTCACCGGGAGTTATAAAGCTTTCATCGACAATAGTGCGGAAAATCCTGGCGCCGGCGCCTATACGGACGTATGGCAGGAGTATTGAGTCCTTCACGTACGCTTTCTTGCCAATCGTAACTCCCGGATACACAATGGAGTTAATTACCGTCCCGTTGATATCACATCCATCTGATATAAAGGAATTCTGTATATTCGCGTTTACGCCAACATTCGCGTACCGTTCATACTGTATCCAGCTTTTAATCTCGGATTCACCATATATCAGTGAAAAAATATCCCTGTTCTTCACCACTTCCATGGTGAAATTATAATAGTCCGGAATATTGTGCAGGGGCCAGCATGTTACCCCGAATGTACCGGTATCGATCCCGTCATTCAGCATCATGTTGATAATCATATCAAAAATGTTGGGGGCCTTTCTCTCTTCTTCAATCGCGGAATCAATGACCTTCAGAAGCGTCTTCTGCGTTGTAATAAGCACCGTATGGGCGAGAGTCGCATGGCCGCCAAACTTTAATTTGTACAGCATTGCCTTTTTTCTGGACTTCCTGAAGAGTCCCAGCATCTCCCTGAAATCTATCAGGGCGGGATCGTCCCCGCTGTAGATAATATAATAATTCGTGTTGCTGTCCAGAATCAGATCATAACAGACATGAATATCGGAATACTCTTTTGAGACTACTTTTATCGCGGGAAAATTTTCCCCCCTGAAAGGTCCATAATGTTCCACGTAATCTTCAAGGTTGTCTTTTATGTTGCTGAATAGTATTGTCTTCCGCGCACCGGAAATCATCGAGTTTCTTATCGTGAAGTCAACAATCCTCGACCTCCCGCCAAAGGGAAGCATATATTTTGACCTTCCTCTCGCGAGGGAAAGAAGATTCGCATTTTTTGTTCCGGGATATGATATTATTGTTACTTCATCCATATAGTATGCCGTGTTAATTAGTTTCTCATGCCGGTTGTAATACGGCATTCAGAAATTATACCACCATATTCTCCGTCTTCAAAGGAGAACGGGAATAATGGTGCTAGTTTCATGTTAGAATGTATCCCCTGCAGTATTTTCCCTGCAATTGAGGATTTTTATTATACTGTTTCTTTTTTCAAAAAACCACTATGCAGTTCCAAACCCGTAAAATCAATTAAAAAACAAATTCATAATAAATTAGCAGCAACGATACGTTGACAGCATTCCGCAGCGTCTACCGCGATACCTGAAACATATTAGCTATATGAAATGTATAATCAATCACAATATTATTTCTTGACAATAACAGGTTTCATTCTTATCAATATAATATAATACATGTTAACTGCTTGTAAGATAAAACCAATCACAAAGGACACAATGCTTAATTACGAAATCCAGGACGCAAGTAAATCTCTTTCAATTGCACGTTCTCTTGTTTCATACAGGGCTCCTTTCTCTGTTATCGGCAATTACAGACTTATTGATAACGGTATTGCCCCTGAAGCGACAGTGCAAATTGAAGCAGATGGAAGATATATCCACGAAGCATCAACAGGAAACGGTCCCGTTGATGCCCTCGCAAAAGTGTTGAAAAAAGCGCTCATCCCTCTTTTCCCGGAAGTGGCAGCAATAAAACTGATTGACTACCGCGCCAATATTCTTGACGCGAAAAGAGGAACCAGTACCGATGTTGAGGTTACAATTATTTTCACAGACGGCCGTGAGGTATGGAAAGTCACCGCCCTTTCAGAAAATATTAATGCAGCATCCTTCAGGGTGCTCCTTGATGGATTTGAGTTCGCAATATTAAGGAAAAGAATTACCACATAGCCCTATACCCTTTTCGGAAGGAATTACAGATGATTGCACAAATACTGTCAGGCACAGTCCTGACAACCACGGGGATACTTACCGCCGCCCTCGGGGCCTTATTCATGATATCCGCACTTGGAATTCTGCACCGCCATCTGGTGGGAATTGCGTGCATCTGCGCCGGGATCGCCCTTATCGCATGGGGGGCCCGTTTTTTTAAAGGGGCCCGTGAAAATACTGTTCACGGTATACGGAGACACCTGCTTGAACTTGCGGAAAACCAGAACGGGATTGTGAAAGCATCTCAGATTGCGGTACAACTCGGGAAAAGCGACAACGTAACACACGTCATCAACACTCTTCTGCAGGAGGGGGCGGCATTAAAGAGAAAATCAGGAAATACCATATTGTTTGTTTTTCCTGTATTTCTGCAGCGCCGCACATGCCAGTCCTGCGGGAAGGATTATATCCTGCTGACACCTGACTCGAAATGCCCAGCATGTTCACCGGAAAAAGGGCACAAGAAAAAAAATGCCGTTACGGCATAACAGCACTACTCACCACATGGAGGTGCGGGACTGTAATGAAAATAACCGCTGAGAAAGCAGACAATATTGTAATTTTTCACGTAAAAGGTGAGTTTGACTTTAAAGATGTCCCCGCTGCGGAGGAATTCTGGCAGAATCACATTCAGGAAAATCCGGAATGTGCGGCTATCAATTGCCGGGAATTAACCCACGTTGATTCGTCAGCAATAGGGTCACTGATAAAACTTAACAACAGCGCCAGGGACAAAAATATTACACTTGTCTTTTACAATGTTTCAAAATCCCTGATGGACCTTTTAAAAATATCCAGGCTTGACAGGTATTTCACGATCATGACCAGAGAAAAATTTGAATCCGAATACCTGAAGCGCACCCAGTAAAAAAATAACCGTTATTACATAACCAGATGGTGAATGCATGCTTCATTTATTATCAGAAAATCTCGGCGATGCCGTAATTATATATATTCGCGGAAGTCTCACGAGCAGAGATATTTCAAGTGTTATTTCCCTGTGGGACACCGTAACACAGGGAAATCCGGTGAAAATCGCATTTCATCTCAAAGAGCTGGAGAGTATTGACTCCACCGCGATAGGAACTATTGTACGGTTCATCAACGAAACTGCGGGAAGAGGTATTCGACTTGTACTCCTTGAACCGGGGAAGTCTATCCGGCAGCTGTTCGAAGCCGCGCGGCTTGATCAGTATGTCGACCTGATGAAAGCGGATGAGTTCAGGGCGGCAGTCACCGGAAAGAGCATTAACGACAAAACACTGTAATCATTGAAAGCAGCCAGAACCCTCAAAAAATTTGCCCCCGCCCATCCCATACTGTATATTTTCTTCATCACTTTTCCGCTACCACCGTGAGAGGAAAAAAGAAATGAAACTTTCGGAATGTAAAAAATGCCCTTTTCACATGATGCGCAAGGCAAACGAAGTGATGTGCAGCGCGAACAACGACATCACCTACAGGATTGTTGGCAGGAACGAACGCCTCGGTGACTTTTTCGTTCTGGGGTGTCCGAGGTCTGAACCCGGTGCGAAATACCGCCCTATGCTCTTCGAAGATAAAAATCCTCCATTCTGGAACATCTAGTTTTTCACAGTCACTTCATTATTTCAGCACCAAAGAAGAAACAATCCGGTTGATAGTGAGTAGCCATAAACAGAAGGGGATACCCCGCATGTTAATAACGACAGTACTATTAAAAATCATTGCCCCCGGGGGGCTGTACTATAATATGTGGTATCGTAACAACGCACAAGAGGTGTACCATGAGATTCAACGAAAAACGTTTCGCGGAGGAATACGAGGAACGGCTTACCGGAGAAGGATATCCGGGGAACCTGCTACAGGAGGTACAGGACCACATCGGCCCCGTCGATTCAATTATCGATGCCGGCGCGGGGGCGGGACACTTTACAATTCCCCTTGCCGCGGAGGGCCATCACGTTACCGCGATTGAACCCTCACGGGAAATGACCGCACTGCTTCAGGGGAAAATCAATTCATCCATCGCTTCACGGATAACTATAGTCCAGTCGACATGGGAGGAGTGGGACGGTGAAAAAGCGGATGCCCTCATCTGCATCCATGCGATATACGGAATGAAAGAACGCGCGGCCTCACTTATAAAAATGCATGCGAAAGCGCACACGTCCATCCTTATATTCCGTGCCGA
>DAOSYC010000036.1:20141-24108 GCA_035380905.1 Spirochaetota bacterium
TGTCCCCCTTCGTGAAGAGCGACGGTATTGCCGACTCAAGATACACCAGCTTTTCATAGAATTTCGGAAAATCAGCGAGGACCTGTTTTCCTTTGTATTCCAGCATCATGGCATTACCGCACCGTCCCCTGAATTCATAGGGAAATATCAGCGGCACAAAACGTTTGTCCGTATAGTCCATGAGAGATACTGAATCCTTCTTCATCACGACACATCCTGAATCAAAGAGCTCCACATCAAGAATATCGCGGAAGGAGGCAATAACCTCGGTTTTTTTCTCCTTAATCATGTACCGCACCAGTTTCCAGGTGCCGGTATCGCCGGCAATATGATACAGCTCATTTCCGGTGAGACGGGTCCGCATAGAGGAAACACGCCGGTTCTTAAGGAGTATCTCCCTCTGTTTCAGGTCAATAACGCTCAGGCTGTACATCCCCACATTCCCAAGATTAATACTCAGGACATCACCGCGGCGTTCCATAAAAACATTATACGGCATTTTTGAGAATGGGGGAGAAAATGTCTGTTTTTCAAGAAACGGTCTCACCGATTCCGTCTGAAGCAGACTGCTCATGAGGCGCCCGTCCCGGTAAAAAATCAGGTCATCCTTATACAACACCACTGCCGCGACATCACCGGATTTACTTCTGGCCTCATCCGCAACAACTTCACCCACAACGCTGCCCCCCTCATCGTAGACTTTCACCGCTTTCCCATCGCTGCAGGCAAGACGTTTTTTTTCGCCGTCATAATATGCCGTGAGCTGGTCCTTCGGCACAGGAAAGGACAACTCTACCGGGTACAGCACTTCGCAGGTGCCGTTCTTCTTTCCGTACACAAAGGTATCACTGTGCGTGACCCCCTTTGCGGTAAATGTTTTCAGCGCCGCATAGTTCAGGAGACTTTTCTGAAGATGAGCAAGGTCCTTCTCCCTGTTCTCGCCCTTCCGGTACTGACTGACAGCATCATCAAACCGTTCCGCCGGCGTGCGGATGCATCCTGACACGGCAACCGCAATGACCAAATGCGACATAATTAATGCACGATACATTCGTTTCATACTTCACACCTCTTTCGATAATAATAGCTATTACTCATTATACTGCACATACCGGATAAGATTATCAGGGCGTGGAATTACCCACCTGCATTGCGCCTGCTCCGCTTCCTGACACGACACCGCGGTATTTATTTTTTCTGGATTTTGGAACGGATGCGCTCCACTGCTTTGCTTAAATACGCAGAATCGTACAGCTCAATCATCTTGGTTGACGCCGTAGACCTGGCCTTGATGCTGAATTTTGAAGTAGTAATATATATTCCGCTTTTGCATTTTTCAGCCGTAATCTTTTTCTGAAAATTTAGTATCTGGCCTTCCGTTATCTCTCTTGTGGTCCTGTTGAAGTACACAACGATGGGAGGTTCATTAATCCTTTTTATATTAAATGCCTTGAAGTAGTATTCGTTGTTGGAGACTTCATGCTTCGAAATAATGTTATAATTAAGCCCCGACACAAGCTCCACGAGGAGGGGCTGCAGTTCCTCAAGAGAAGTATCGAATATCAGCTTCACATTCTCATCGTTCAGTATCCTGTTATATTCATCGAGCTTCATTCTGGTGCTGCGGTAATCGGAATTATACTTTGCGATCTGTTCCCAGTGGTACACCGCCTCGGAAATTTTGTTCTCCATCTCGTAGCACTCAGCCAGCAGATACCGGTATGCAAGGGATTCATCATCATCGCCCCGGATCTTTCCAATACCCTGCTCCAGGACCTCTATGGCTTTTCCGTTTATGCCGTTTTCGTAATAGATCTCGCCGAGGCGCTGGAGACTTTTCGTAAAATACCTGCTGTCCTTCTTCGCGCTCTCGAACATCCGGATAGCGGTTTCATGGTCCTTTTTCCCCCTGTAGATGAGCCCCAGGTAATACTGCGCTTCATACAGTTCCGGATTCACCTCCACGGCTTTCACCAGATAATTTTCCGCATTGTCATAATCGGAAAGGTGATAACAGGAAATACCGAGAGGATGCAGGCAATCCACGAGGGAGGGGTCTATAGTGTACGCCTTCAGGAGATAGTCTTTTACCTCTTTGTAGTTTTTACGTTTAAAGAGGGCGTGCCCCACACGGTGGTTGGCGCGGACATCATCGGCATTAAAGTTCAGGATTTTCCTGTATTCGTCAATCTCCTTCTGGTACTGCTGGGTTTCATGGTACAGGTCCGCGAGGCGGTAGTGCAGTTCAACTTCCTGCACATATTTATCAAAATCCTTTATGTTGAGGATTGAATTCAGTTCAGAGATGGCAAGGACATACTGTTTCTGGACGATCAGGATCCGGGCGCGGACGTAACGGGCCGGCACATAATCCTTGTTTTTTTCAAGGATCACCTTAATTATCTCACTGGCCTTGAGGTGGTCGCCGTCCCTGAGAAACTCCTCCGCCTTACGGACCCGAGCGGGAATCTGGAGCCTTCGCAGAACAATAATAACACCAGTCCCGATAAGGAACACTATAACAAAAGCGGCTATTCGCAGTATTACATTCATTTTTATAACGCCGAAGTACGTCTCCTGTCAGATAGTAACCACAGTTTACAGGTACCATCTTCATGAAAAATAGTCAAGAATAATTATGGCGGGGTGATACAGGGACGCCGACCGGAATTTTCCCTGACCGGAGAGTACAGGGGCGCCGCGGCGAAACATGAAGTTTACCCGGAGATAAAGAACGCAGTCATGAAAACACCTTTTACGGCGTGAAGACACGGCAACCCGGCTCGCTGCTGCAACTTACAGTATACCCCATACGCCGCCTGTTATGCTCCGGGTGACAGATATACTGCGCTAAAAAATTACCGAAAGAGAAATCCGGCGCTAACGCCGTGAACGCTGGGCGGCACCGTAGGTAAGGTGCACCACGGGGCAGCTCAGGACTTTGGCCCCGGAAGGATTAATGGTGATCTGATAATAGGCGATTTCCGACCGGTACCTGCAGGATACCTCGTGGCCGTCATCCATGATATAATGTTCGCATTCCCGGCAGTCCCTGAGAAACATGTGTGATACTCCTTATATAATCCAATAATTACGCAGTGCAGCGCGACACCCCTTCAGGGATACGGCATATCTACAATATGCGCTCAATTGTACAGAACATGGGACATAATGCAAGGAGAAAATTTTTAAAGGAGAATATTTCCAGTACCCCCATGAATAAAAAACCGGGTACGCCTCCCGGCACCTGTTTTTTCAATATTCCGATGAATTGAACGCACAAGGGCTGACTCAGTTTCAACCGCGAGGCGCAGCACTTCAATTTCAGGAAGGAACGGCCTGCATGTAATGTTCCAGCAGACTTTGGCGGTCGATACAGGTGCAATGTCTAATTCAAGGGACCCGTGCCCCCCTGAGAATGTGAGGTGTTCCGGGAACGGCCCCTCCCCTGATTCCGGAAGTTTCTCAAACCATTTCAGGGACTCTTCACCGAATTGCCGCAGCTCCTTAAGCTCCAGGGAGACATTATAGGAACCGGAAAACGTCCGCCCCCTCACCATGACCGCGGCACACCGTTCCCGGGAGGAACGGGGAGGATCATCGGTAAGATATATCTCCACTGTGGAGAAGTTATCATGTATTTTAAGGAGGCGGTTTTCTTTTTTCACTTATATCTCCATATATTTCATGTCCATTATTCTTTTATCATCAACATTTTTTGCAAGGATAAATTTGATTCACCTTCGCAGAGGTGGCATGAGTGTCCTGCGGGCACAATTTTTTCCCTTCATAATTATACGTGCTCCACCCGGCCTTTGTCCCTGTAATCGACCGCATTTCCGCTATCCTTATATATTCCCAAGAAGGAACCGCCTTCCATCCGCTGTGCGCGGGGCACCTACTTTGTAACGGGAGGCTGTCCAATAACTTTATAAATATTTAGTGACATAATAACTATTTGATTTTA
>DAOSYC010000037.1:0-21487 GCA_035380905.1 Spirochaetota bacterium
CTTTTTGCAGGTGCGTTTATTTTGTAAGCGCTACATAATCAGGTACAATGTCATCAGTAAAAAGTTTCATGCCCTCATAGGTCTTATGGTGTTTCAGCATGTCCCTGATGACGGAGAACGGGAGTGTTGCAATGTGGGAACCCGCAAGTGCGGCTTCACGGACCTGCCTTGTGTTCCGAAGTGACGCGGCAAGGACTTCAGATGTGAATCCGTAATTTGAGATTATATCGACACACTGCGCCACAAGGTCAATGCCGGATATTATACCGTTGTCTTCAAGCAGTGCGTCTTCATGAACGGTCCCTTCGGCAGAGAAGTAATCGGTTTTGTCGAATTTCATTCCCGCCTTTTTCCGTAGGTCATCATCGACCCGTCCCGCAAATGGGCTTATGTAGGTCGCGCCGGCTTTTGCCGCGAGGAGCGCCTGTTCAGGTGTGAACACGAGGGTGCAGTTCACAGGAATTCCCTTTGCGGTAAGTTTTTTAATGGCTGTGATGCCGTCAAAATGAGTTGTGTCGTCATTTTGAAACGCGGGGTTCACCGGGATTTTAATATTCACGTTTCCCGCGACGGCATTGAACATTTCATATATTTTGAGGCCCTGGGTAACCATTCCCTCTGCGCCGGTTTCAGTAACTTCAAGGCTTACCGGGGTCCCTTTGGCGGTGTTCAGTATCTGTGTTATGTATGATTTCAGGTCAAGGGACTCCCCCTTCGATACCCTTTTGTCCACTGCTTTTTTCAGCAGCGATGGATTCGTCGTTACTCCATCCGCAATACCCCATTCAAAGGCCTGTCTGATTTCGTCGATATCCGCACTGTCGATAAATATTTTCATTATGTATACCTCCTGATATGTTCCGGAATGATGTTTCAATGTAAGATGTAACAACATAAAATTTTTCTTTCAAATTATTTGTCAATGTGATGAAAACAGCAGTCTTTGACAAGAAATATATTATGCACACCGGTATTTTGTACGACATAGCAGAAAAATTCCATTTGACATTACGATGATATATCAGTAACGATTATGTGGTTTCGGTCAATGATTCCGGAGAACAGGTCTCCGGAAATGAAGATGATGTATGGCATGGTATAATTGCCGCGAAAAAAATTTGTCAGCGGGTCAATGGAAATGACACTATATGATGTAAGGAGAAATATAATGAAACGGACAATTGTGATGTGCGCTGTTGCAGTGTTTCTTATAACAGGGTGCAAAGGAAAGAATGATGTTGTTGCCACCTATAACGGCGGGACAATTACCAGGGGTGATTTTTATACCTGGATGAAGGCCCACAACATGAATAAAGAAACAGTTCTGAAAAAGAAGAAAATGCAGAAATTCAGGCTGGAAACCATGGGAGAATGGAAGTTCGCTGCCCGGGAAGCAGTCAAAAAAGGGTTCGATAAAACAGATGCCTTTAAGATAATCCAGGAAATTTCAGCTGAATCCCAGATAGCAAACAGAGTATATGAAAAGGAAATTAAAGAAAAGGCTGAATTTGAAGAACCGGCAGTACGGTTCCGCCAGATTGTTTTACGTGTGAAGTCATTTGGATTAAAAGACAATAAGAGGGTGCCGCTTTCAAAGGATCAGATGGCAGTACAGATTCAGGCGGCAATGCAGAAGGGTCAGGACCTTATCAATAAGCTGCGGGCAGGGGAAAGCTTTGAAGTCCTCGCGAAGGAATATTCTGATGATTTCTCAAAGAGCAAAGGTGGGGATGTGGGGTTTCAGACAAAATACTCTCTTCACCCGCAAATCGCAAAAGCCGTCTTTTCTCTGGCTGAAGATGCCTACACCACTACACCGATACAGCTCATGAATGGAGTGTATATTCTTCAGGTAATGGATAAAAATGTTCTTACCAGGGGAAATATTGATGATGTGGTGTCAAATGAAGTAATGGCAAAACGTCTCAAGAATATGCTCTACAGGAAGTACGCGGAAAAATATCTTAATGATCTTATGAACGCAAAGGATGTAGTACAGAATATTGAGAAGGCCGGAAATGGGAATCCGGGTGATATAATTTTTAAGGTTGGCAGTACGCAGTATACCAACAGTGATCTTGAATCGCGTATTTCCATGATTGTATCAAGGATAAACAGGGGAGTGGCGAAAAAGCGGGAAATTACGGTACTGCAGAAGCAGCGCCTTGCGCAGAATGTTTTCAAGTTTTATCTGTTGAAACGTGTTGCTTTGCAGAAGAAACTGCTTGATGATCCGGAGTATAAAAAAGAGGCAGCATTCCGGAATGAATCAATTCTCGGCAGGGAATACATGCGGACTATTGGAACTGACACCACGGTGGTACCGGAAAAGGATATTCGCGCGGAATATGAAAAAAACAGGGACCGGCGGTATTTCACAAAAGAAAAGCGCGGGGGAAAAGAGGTTAAAGTTATAATACCCTACAATAAAATCCGGGACCGAATTGAAAGGATGCTTTCAATTCGCCAGCGATCACAGATCCTGAAAAAATGGAAAACCGGGATTATGATTGATAACAACTTTACAATAATTGAAAAGAACCTTGAAGGGGAATAATAGTATGCTGTAATAAAAAAAAAGGGGGGACGCGGTATGCGTTCCCCCCTTTCTGTTTTTCATTTTTAGTGAGCTTTACTGAAGTATTTCAATTATTCTGTCAAAGTCATCCAGTGAATAATAATGAATGAGAATTTGCCCCTTGTCGCCGCTATGTTTTATTTCAACTTTCGTTCCGAGAATTGAAACAAGTTTCTCCTCCATCTGCCGGATATGAGGGTCCCGGGGGGATTTTTTCTTCGGTGAATCAGTATCTTCGTCTTTTTCATCAGTAAGCTTTTCAACGGCCCGGACCGACATTCCTTTTTCAACGATTTCACGGTATACAGCCATCTGCTTTTTTTTCGGCATCGAAAGAAGCGCTTTTGCGTGACCGGCACTTATCTGGCCCTCGGTGATGGCCTGCTGAATTTCATCGGGAAGGTTCAGGAGACGAAGCAGGTTCGATATCGTGGTGCGGTCCTTTCCAACTTTCAGGGCGATATCGTTCTGCTTGATTTTAAAACGGTTGATCAGGACCCTATATGCTTTTGCCTCCTCTATCGGATCGAGTGCGGCGCGCTGGATGTTTTCTATAAGGGCAAAGGTGAGGTTCTGCTCCTCGTTGGCCTCAACAATAATGGAGCGGATTTTTTTCATTTCCGCCAGTTTTGACGCGCGGAGACGACGCTCACCGGCAATAACAAAATATTCGTTCCCGACTTTACGTACAATAATCGGCTGCAGGAGGCCGACAGACTGGATCGATTCGGAGAGGTTTCGGATTTCCTCCTCATCAAAATGTGTCCGGGGCTGGTCGGGATTTGGTTTTATGCGCTGTATGTCAAGCTCAACAATCCGGTCCTGTTCTTCGGAGATGCCCTTTTCGAGGTCTTCAACGGGTGATGTGGAATTGGAAATGATTGCTTCGAGGCCTTTGCCCAGTACCCGTTTAGCCATTGTTTATTACCTCATTCGCGAGTTTTTCGTAACTTTCACTTCCCACACATCCGCGGTCGTAGAGTCCGATCGGCTTGCCGAAGGATGGCGCTTCAGAAAGTTTTACGTTACGGGGGATTACGGTATTAAAGACATTGTCCTTAAAATATTTCTTAATATCTGAAACCACCTGCTGGGAGAGGTTTGTCCGGGAATCATACATTGTGAGCACAACGCCCTCAACCTTCAGGTTCTTGTTCAGTTTTTCCTGTACCATGGAAATAATCTTCAAAAGCTGACTGAGACCTTCCAGGGCGTAATACTCGCACTGGAGGGGTATCATGACAGAATCCGCCGCCACAAGACTGTTGAGGGTCAGAATCCCCAGGGAAGGCGGACAGTCGATGAATATATAATCAAAATCATCTTTTACTGTATACAGGGCATTTTTTAAGATAAATTCCTTATTGTCCATATAGAGCATGTCTATCTGTGCACCGGACAGATGGATATTTGAGGGGACAATAAAAAGGTTATCAATATGTGTTTTGAAAATCGCGTCTTTGATTTCAATTTTGTTGATAAGGACTTCATAAATGGTGGTTTCCATTTCCTCCACATTGATTCCGATCCCATAGCCCGAATTTGCCTGAGGATCGATGTCCATTATGAGGACCCGTTTTCCTTTTTCAGCGAGAAATGACGCTACATTTATTGTAGTGGTGGTTTTTCCAACGCCGCCTTTCTGGTTTGATACTGATATTACTCTACCCATGAAAAACTCCAGAGTTATTAATTTTCATTTTTAAATCGGTCAAAAGTTTTGTATAGTCTTCCGGACAACCTTCTGGGGTTCAACATCTTCAATAATAACACAGTAATTGTCAAAGCAAATATGAGAATGATTCCGTAAAATATGCGTGACTGATGGGGAATAAGCCGTGCTCCTGATGCAACACCCACTGCAAAAGCCTGCATGTGGGATGATGGTGAAGGATAAATATAAAGGAAACAACGAATATCCTCCCTGGAGCCGATATCAATTGGTTCTGGTCCTGCTATGCCGTCACGGGAAAAAAGCAAGGATCCGTTCTCACTGAACACGTCCACCTGGTATGAACCTCCCGGCGCATGAAGATATACTGTGTTGTTTCCTGTTTTCAGTGTTATTGCGTAACGTCGGCTGTATTCACGGATTAATACCGCATCTGAGGTAACAAACTCCTCATTCTGTTCCCACCTGAATATTTCATCACGGATCTTTTGTATATAATTACTGTATGCGGTACGAAACACCATGTATCGTGTAATGAGATTATTGTAATCGTCAGTATGAAAGCTTGTAAACATCATGGTACCGCTGCCGTGTCGCGCAAGGGAAATAAGCGGGCCGGATTTACGGCCGCGGACGGTATCATATGTACACTGTGCAAGAGTTTTACTGCCCCGGAACTCCTTCAGTGCTACCCAACCTGAATGAGGGATTGTTACCTGTATAACGTCCCGGGACACAAATTTCTTCAGGGATCCTTTCAGCGTCGCATTAAATGTGCCGGAAAGACCCATGTTGGGAAAATCATCAAAAAAAGTAAGGGCTTTGAAAGCCCCCTGGATCAGGAAATATGAGTAATCAGAAAAATATGCTGTTCCTCCCTGAGCAATGAATGACTCAATGTTTTGAAACACCTTTTTTTTGTTTATTGTAAAAAGTTTTCCTTTTAACGACACATTCCTGATTGAATATCCTCTTGCTGATACAGTAATGCTCTGTTCAACGGGCTTTCGCACTCCGCAGGGGAAAAAAACAGCACGGTAGGCTTTCAATGTAGCCGGGTTTGCGAGGTCACGGTATTTGATTGCTGTAAAGGGAATACCGTAATGAGTAAGGATTCTGTCAATTTTTTCAAATTGTCCGCTGACAACGGCAACAGGTTTTTCCTGAGTATCCCCGCCATAGAGTTGCGGGGATACTATAAATAGAGTAACAATTAATGTCAGTACTGCGATGGATGGTTTCAAAATAGCTATCCGACAAGTTCTTTAATCTGTATGAGAATATTTTTTCTTTCCTGAAGATCATGAATCAGTGACTCATCCTGACATTCGAATGAAAGCTGATAACAGAACGCGATTATACTGATTATCAGACCGTCATTGAGATCCGGTGTCAGGATTGGCATTCCCGCAAGTGTTTTCAGCAGGGGGCTGGTAACCTGAAATTCCTTGATACTACAGTCGCTTAACGGTATAGGAACTCCCTCTGATTCATCACCGCTGTCATGGATTGATCCGTTGAACGGTACCCGGAGCAATGTGTTGTTCTGCAGCGGGCTTCCTGCCTGGACCCATTTCCGGTGCAGGCCATATACGCGGTTCATTTCCTCTCCAAACCTGTAAAACAGGCTGCCAATCCGTTTAAAGAATCCCTCAACATGTGACATTGTTTTTATCAATCCCTTCAGCACTTTCTGTGCCTCCTGAAGGCTTATTACCATGTTGGGGTTATTGCTTCTGAAGTGGTATATTTCACTGAGAATATCTTCAAGTGCGTCCTTCTCTTTCTCGAAATATTGCGGTGTAAAAATATGCGCTTCCACGGGTTCCCTGTTTTTATCGAGAAATGTTATCAGGGAACCGTCAAGTATATGCATGTAACAATGGGCAAAATAGTGGACACAGCCGTCAATGAAGGTAAAGAAATCATCCTCGTATATGTCAGCCGGATCCTGACGTTTTTTATCAATGAGCCGCCAGTGGTCTTCAAAATTTTTCTCCAGGATGTTTCTTCCTTTCAACTCATATTTCATGAATGTATACAGGTCTTCATAAGGCTGGAGGCTTTGTTTCAGGTGCTGTATCTTTTTGCGTTTGCGCGATTCCTCGTCTTTACCGTATTTTTTCAGTATATCAAGAGAGTAGTTCCACCGGTCACTGCTGACCGCGGGTGGAGATATCCGGTAATAGGATTTGACATCGTCAAAGGAAAGCTCACGGTGAAAGACAAGTGCTTCAAGCACTATCATCAGGAGCCGTGGAAATGACCCGATGCCGTAGTTTGCGTTAAGGAATTTTGCAACGGCATTGTCTGATTCCTGTCCCGCTGAAAGAAAAGACCGCAATGTGTAAATATAGTTGAAAATTGCTTTTTCCCTGGTTAGATTCCGTTTCTCCTTTTCATTTTTTGTCTGTGGTGCGTCTTTTTCGTTGATAATATCCTTTCTGAAGTCGTTATGGTCCCGCAGTTTCTGTTCAACGAGCAATATGATCTGCTCCTTCGTTTCCGCATCCAGGAGATAAAATGAAAAGAAATACTGCACAAAGTCTCTGAATCCAACGTCAAAGTCTTTCCGGTCCATCCATTTTATTATATCCATTGTGTATTTTGAAAGCGGCACACCGGATAATACGTTCTTCATAGCGGTGAGATAATTAAAATTTGTAGCATCATTAATATTTTCATCTTTGAGGATATCAATAAGGATGTCAGGATATTTTGATAATAACTCCTCCTGAAATTTTACAATCTCCTGCATGCATTTCATGAATCGTTTTGTAGGAATAAGGCGTTTCCGAAACCCGAACCCGAAACGGTTATCGGAATGTATGAGATACCGTTTTTTAAAGAATTTCAGTTTTTTATATTTTCTGTTGATGTCGTCGATATAGACACCGGAGGTGGAAGGTTCAAACACAGGCTGAGGCGGTTCCGCCGGCGCAGCAGCAGGGGGCTTTTTCGGTTTTCTCTGGGGAGTGCGGACCTCAATGTTTGTTGACCGGGGGGTGCTCCTTGGTTTGTCCCGGCATGACTGAATAAGCTCGATAACGGCACGGTATTTTTCTTCCGGAAGAAGGGAGTCATTTTTCATCAGCGACCGGACGATATCCATTTTTGATGGCGGGATCTCCTTGCTGAGAAGCATAGCCTTTGCCTTCCGCTCTATTTTTTTTTCTTCGTTTTCCTGTGCCATTATGGTATAGCCCGCCGTATGTGATTACCTGTTTTAACTGCCCATACTTTGTAAAACCGAATGATCTTTTTTTCAAGAAAAAAAAGTGTATTCTGTTTTTTGATGAAAAAATGCGGTACGGGTGATGAAATAATTCAGCAAATGTATTTGACCGGCAGTATTATGGCAGTCACAATATCCAAAGGGTTCTTTCAAAAATACGTTACAGGTGGTGTTATGGGTAATTCAGTACTGTCTTTTGAATCTGTCCGTGAAATAATAAACCTCGCACTACGTGAGGACATAGGTTCGGGAGATATCACTTCCAGTGCCATTTTTTCCGGAAGAGAAATTTCTGATGCAGTGATAATAGCAAAGCAGGAAGGGATATTATGCGGCGGAGATATGACAGGATTTGTGTTTCAGGCTGTCGATCCTGCTGTAACGGTACAGTGTAATGTAAAAGAAGGCGAGAGGGTTGTACCCGGTGATACGGTATTGTCAATATCAGGTCCCACGGGAAGTATTCTTACCGGGGAGCGTACGGCATTAAACTTTCTGCAGCGCATGTCGGGGATTGCCACGAAAACAGCAAAAATTGCAACTATGCTGAAAGGTACCGGTATTCAGGTCCTTGATACACGGAAAACAGTGCCGGGACACCGTGTTACTGATAAATATGCGGTCCACACAGGGGGCGGTACAAATCACCGTATCGGCCTTTTTGATATGGTCATGATCAAGGACAACCATATAAAGGCTGCAGGGGGAATCACCAGAGCTGTGGAAATGGTGAAATCCGCATACGGGGAAAAGTATAGAGTTGAAGTCGAGACAACATGTATCGGTGAGGTAAAGGAGGCGGTAGCCTGCGGTGCTGACGTTATTATGCTGGATAATATGAAGCGTGAACAGGTGATCGAAGCGGTTGAAGCAATCGGGGGAAAGGCAAAAATTGAAGTATCAGGCAACATCGATGAATACAAAATTCATGACCTCCTTGATATAAAAACCGGATATATCGATTATATCTCTATGGGGTCACTTACTCATTCCGTAGAGGCCTTTGATTTCTCGATGAAGTTTCTCAAATAATCCGGATTATAAAAATGTAGTACCGGAATACTACATGAAGATATTATTTTATAGCCTGGATTTTTTCAATATCCTGCTGTTTTCCGATAATGATCATTATCATCCCCGGGGTCATAATATCGTCCGCTGAAGGGGGGATTTTTATGGTGGAATCCTTATCGGTAAAATGAAATCCCGATCCCGGCTCTTCGAATATTTTCAAACCGATTACCTGACAGTTGAACCTGTTGGGGATCTGGAGGTCCCGCAGGGTTTTCCCGATAAATGATTTCGGTGACGGCACTTCAATGATGCCGTAGTCTTCCCCGATCGGGAGATAGTCAACAACGTTCTTCAGAGAGAGCATGTTCGCGAGGCGTTCCGCCATGTCTCTTTCCGGCATAATAATATCTGAAACCCCGATCATTTTTAATACTTTTCCATGGTCTTCAGATATGGCGCGCACCACAATCCTCTTGACGCCGATTTCTTTCAGATAAAGTGATATAAGGATGCTGATCGCCATCTCCTGGCCGATACTGACAATGGCGCCGTCAAAATCCCGCAGGGAAAGGGATTCAAGGACCTCCCTGTTTGATGCGTCGCCGATGACGGCATGACTTATGAAGTCCTTTGCCGTGTTGACGGCTTCCCGTGATGAATCTATGCCGAGCACCTCGCACCCGTTTTCAATTAATGCCCTTGAAAGGTTGAGGCCGAAGTTCCCAAGTCCGATTGCCGCGAATTTTTTCATATGTGTCTATCCTATCATGATATGTTCTTCAGGATACTCGATATTAATATCTTTTTTCATGGATGTCAATGCCATTATGAGCGTTAAGGGGCCGAGCCTGCCGATAAACATAACTATACAAATGAGGATTTTCCCTTCCTGTGAAAGGTGGCCTGTCGCGCCCATGGTGAGGCCCACGGTGCCGAATGCGGATACCACTTCAAACACCGCTGAAAGAAATGAATTGTGAATATCAAAGTCATGAATTGTGAGTACCGCAAAGGAGGCAATGATGACAAATACCATGGAAAGAATAATAAGCGTCGTACAGCGGTCCACGGTGTCATGGTCAAGACCCCTGTTCCAGAGTACTATCTGCCGCGCACCTTTGAACTTTGAATATATCAGCATTGCCATGACACCAACAGTCGTCGTTTTAATGCCCCCCGCAATAGATCCCGGGGATCCCCCTATGAACATGAGTACAATCATCATGTACAGGGTGTTCTGACGGAGGAGAGAGATATCGACAGTATTGAACCCTGCCGTCCGGCATGTGATTGACTGGAAAAACGATGCCTGGATCCGTTCCCAGATTGGCATGGTTCTCAGGGAGTAGTTCCATTCCAGCACAAGAAATCCTGCTGTCCCGGAAAGGATGAGGATTGCAGTTATAATAAGCACAAACCTTGAATGAAGTGAAAGCCGTGAATTCCATGAACTGTTCCGGAGAAAGGGATAACGCCGTAATTCATACAGTACGATAAAACCGAGACCCCCAAGAATCACACCCATCGAAACAGGAAGGATTACAAGGGGATTGTTTCCGTAACCGATAAGGCTGTCGGAAAACGTGGAAAACCCCGCGTTACAGAATGCGGACACCGCATGAAACACTGCATGGCCCAGTGCCGGCAGAAAGGAGAAATCGCGGATAAACTGTGTAAACAGAACAGCCGCAATGACTGACTCTATAATAAAAGTGTACAGAACAATCCTCTTTAAGAGGCTCCGGATGGGGATTGCCCGGAAATCACTGTAGAGGCCCTGAAATGTAAAGCGCCACTTCAGTGAAAGATTATTTGCAAACATTGAAAGGAGTCCCAGGGAAAAGGTCATAATACCCAGTCCCCCGAACTGAACCAGGAGGAGAATCACGCTTATTCCGAACACTGTAAAGTCCACAGGGGTATCAAGCACTATCAGTCCTGTTACACATACTGCCGATGTTGATGTAAAAAGGGCATCGACAAAAGTAATGCCGTGATGTGTTGATACGGGAAGAAGAAGCAGAACGCTGCCGAAAAGAATCAGAGCAATAAAACTGAGCAGCACTTTCTGGATAGGTGAAAGGCGCTGGAATATTTTTTTAATCAGCATCAGGCATGTATCCGGTGAGAATGTTATAATACCCTTGAAAAGATTTCACTATTTTTGCAAAGAGTAGAAAATATATCTTGAAAAATAACAAGAATTTTTCTTAATAATATATGAATTCAAAACTTTCCACACCTGCTTTCTTCAGTCAGTGTACGCTCTGCGCTGCAGTGTAACAAAGGACCTTGTATTTTAATGGAAGAGAACAAGCCCAGAACCGCGTTTCAGCGTTTTGTGAGTGATGTGTATTTCAATACTGAAATATCGCATTATATTTCGCATATCGTGATTTCAATTATCCTCGGGATAGTTGCGGGAGTGTGTGCGGTTTTTTTCCATTACCTGCTTGCCCGTATGGTGTATTTTTTCAGTCCCGGAAACTTTTCACGGATATTTAATCTTCATACATACTATATTATATTTGTTCCCGTAGCCGGGGGGGTCATTATTGCCACTATGACACGGTATTTCCGCAGCATTTCGAAGGAGCGCGGTGTACTGAGTGTCATAAAGTCCCTGATTCTGAATAACGGGTATATTCCCATAAAAACAACACTGTTCCATTTCCTGGCTCCCGTGATATCAATTGGTACCGGTGCTCCCCTGGGACCGGAAGGACCCGCGGCAAAGCTTGGCAGCGGTATTGGTTCCTTTATGTCGCAGATGTTCCGGCTTAATAAAAGAGAAATGAAAATGTACACCGCTGCGGGTGCCGGAGCTGCCATCTCCGCCATATTCAACGCTCCCATTGCGGGTGTGTTTTTTGGTATTGAAGTGGTGCTTCTTAATGATCTGAAGAACCAGGCGCTGAGCGCACTCATTCTTTCCGCTGTTGTGGCGGATGTCATATCAAGGGCGGTCCTGGGAAACGTACATCTCATTACAATTCCCCACTATCATCTGGAAATATTTAATGAGAGCCCGGCGTTTCTTTTGCTGGGGGTCGTGTGCGGAATTGTATCGCTGTTATATTTTGGATTTAAAAAATCCACCCATGTGCTTCTGACAGAAAAGCTGAAAATACGGAATGAATATTTCCTTCTTCTTCCGGTGTCCCTTGTGTTCGGGATTATCCTTATCTGGTACTACCAGCTCTTCGGCCTTGGGTATGGTATGGTAAATGATGTTATCAATCTTAGAATAACATCGGTGCATACAATACTGGTGCTTCTTGTTATGAAGATTATTTTTGTTGCGCTGTTTATCAATGCCGGCTCATACGGGGGCACCTTCGCGCCGTCAATCGGGATAGGAGTGCTTCTGGGGCACTTATTCGCCGCAGTGATGAACTATACCTTTAGTATGAACCTGAATCCAATCACCTACTCCCTTGTGGGGATGGGGGGGATGCTGGCTGGTATGAATTCAATTCCTCTTACCGCGATTATGCTGGTATTTGAAATTACAGGCGATTATAAATTTATTCTCCCCCTTATGGTGGTGTCGATTCTTTCGTATCTGGTAACAATATATTACAACAAGGGTACAATTTATTCAAACGAACTTCTTGAAGCGGGTATTGATGTCACGAAGCGCGGGGAGATAGACCTCCTGGGCAAGATAAATGTCAGTGAACTCATGAATAAGAACTTCGACAAAGTGAATTACCGTATGCCTTTTAAAAAACTTATAGATGTGCTGCTGAACTCGGCATATGGTGACGCGGTAGTGGTGAATGATAATGATGAACTGATGGGGATTGTGTCATTCAAGGACGTTCGCCAGGCGATAATGTCCCATGAACTGGTGGACCTGCTCATCACGGGGGATATTGCCTCCCCGGTTCCCACCGTGCTGGAAACAGAAAAGGTCTCTGATGCGATGCAGAAAATTGAAAAATTTGACCTTGATATAATACCTGTAGTACGTTCGGTGGACCACAGGAAAATAGCAGGGCTCCTTTCACATCAGGATATCATTCAGGCGTACAACAAACAGCTGGAGGAATGGGAGACAGACCAGTTTATCGTTGATTATTACAGTAAAAAATAAAAAACCCTATGCGCATTCAATCCTGTTTTTACCGTTTCTTTTTGCCCGGTACAGCATTTCGTCCGCAGTTTTCACAAGGTTGTCAAGTGATACATGTACCTCGGGATCATACTCTACAACACCGAAACTGGCAGTTATAGAAAATTCCTCGCCATCGAACGTGAACACATGGTCGCGGATCAAAGTTTTAAGACGTCGCAATACCCTGCACGCTGTTTCCATGCCTGTCTCGGTAAGAACCAGCAGAAATTCCTCGCCTCCGTAACGGGAGATTATATCGCTTTTTCTCATTTTTTTTGTGAGGAAGTCCCCGAGAAATTCCAGGACCATGTCACCTGCTTTATGCCCGTACATGTCATTTACTTTTTTGAAATCATCGATATCCAGCATGCAGACTGTCAGGCAGTCCCTGTTTCTGCTGACTCTGTCAATCTCCCTGGTAAGTAGAATTTCTCCCTGCTTGTGGTTGAACAGTTTCGTGAGGCCATCATGGGTGGCCTTGAGAAAAAGCTTACGCACAAGAAATACAATTTCAAGGGCGACATTGAGCTGCGGGACATATTCATTGAGTTTGTTCTTTTCGCTGTCGTTGATATCACGGTCGCTCAACACATGAAAAAAACATGTATAGGTGCCGTTGGATTCAAGCACCGGAAAGGCTGCTATCGCCTTTAAGTTTAAATCGTTAAATATCCGTTCAACTTTATTCTGATCATTATTGAAGTAATTGGTCACAAGTTCCCGAAGTTCACTGCCGGTAAAAATTTTCTCTTCTAATATTGACGTGTTGTTTATATAGATGTCGGAAAGAATGTTGACTGCAGTGTTGACGTTTACGTCAATTCCCACTTCCTTCAATGCTTTGTTCGCGTTTAATGAATAGGATACATAAATAAATTCATTGTAGATTTTATCATAAATACTGAGCGATACTCCCAGGGCGCTGAAGTGATTATGAATGTGGCTGCAGATAGCGTGAATTGAGTCTGACCAGTCGCCGTCCACCATCTGCAGCAATTGTGAAAAGAGTCCCAGGTCGGCGCTGCCGCCATTAGCATCTGTAGGGTACGTGTAATTAAGCTTTGAAGAATTCTGTGACAACATTATTCCCTCCCGAATATGCTGCAGAATCACCATGGCATACATCATGCCATGTATAAGTATTCTCCTGAAATATCGTGTAGAAAAAAGAATACGCAGGAGCTGTTAAAAGAGCAGGGAAGCCAGTGTATGCTTCAATATTCCTTTTTCAAGGACATGCGGATCATACACCAGAGGAACATCTTTTCCATGAAATTCAACCGGAAAACGGTAATCTGATATAGATTTCATGATTTTTTTTCTATACCGGCTGTCAGGATAGAAATGATACAGTTTTGCATAATAATATCGTGACTGCTCGCTGAGACCGCACCGTTCGAATCCACGGGCGATGTTCCACAGGAGCGTATCGGCTTCCGGTCCTGTCCGTTCAAGGGAAAGGGCTGCGAGGAGCATCATGAGACCTGCTCGGGCGGTGCCTCGTCTTTTGATGAGACGTGTCCCTTTATCGACAAGCCTGTTAAAGTCACCTGCTTTAACGGGAATGGTAAAGGACGCAGAAAAGATGCTGCTTTTCCTGCCGACAGGGTCTGTATAGCTGAATCTGATCCTGTGGATGCCGGGGTACAGGTCCCCTTTCACATTTATTTTCAGGTTGGTTCCGGAGATTATATTGACCGGTACCGGCACATCATCAAGGGTTATGGCTACTGCGCCGGGAGATATGGTTCCGGGTACCCCCGGTTTCAGCTGCAGGGCGATAACAGGGTCCCGGTCACTGATAACGTTTTTGTATATTCCCCTGTCGGTAACGGGAACTGAGACTGCGACTTCAGCCTGAGGAAGGGGATGTGTGAGAAATGAAGACAGAGCATAAAAATATGCTTCCGCTTCAAGCTGGTTATATTGAAGGTCCCTGAGACGAAGAGCATGGGTTTTATCCGAAAAGAACCCTGCCTCCCCGATTACTCCGGGACAGAGGTATCTTGTTTCACGCAGTATCATGGTGCCTGTTTCCGGATAGACGGCGAAATCGGAAAGCACCCTCCCCTTTTCCTCCATGATTCTGTGAAACTCGTTGAGGAGTGACCGTGCAAGTTCGCCGCTCGGGGGGTTTACTGTTTCGCTGCCCCATATCAGGACACAGGGATAGTTGACGCCGTCCATTCTCCGGGGAGAACCGTTGTGATGAATGCTGACAAGGACATCCGGTGAAAAATTGCGCGCAGCATCCACCCGTGCCGCGAGGGGAACATCAGTGTCGCTGTCCCGTGAAAGCAGCGTCTTTGCTCCTGCCCTTTTAAGCATGTCATTAAGAATCAGGGCGACGCGGAGATTGATGTCCTCTTCACAGATGCCTCCCGGTCCATTCCTGAAAGGGTCCTTTTCCGAAAGTCCCCCGTGTCCCGGGTCGATATAAATCTTTTTACCTTTAAGGTGACGGTGCTGTGTGAAATCAACTGCTCCATTATATTTCATTTTCTGATAGCATCCCGGTAATACGAATAGTATGGAAAGCAGAAAAACTGATCCTTTTACAAGGAACCGGTTACGCGGATAATATGTTATGTTATGCGATTTTGACAGGCCCATTGGCTCTTCCCTCAATAAATTGACGAATAGCGGGATCGTCCGTGTTCTGCAGTTCTTCGGGAGTCCCAGTGAAAGAAATTTTGCCGTCAAAGAGCATCGCGACGCGGTCCGCGATGCGGTACGCAGAATTCATGTCGTGGGTCACCACAATTGACGTGATGCCGAAGGTGTCCCGCATTTTCAGGATGAGCCTGTCAACGGCGCCGGCGGTAATGGGGTCAACCCCTGTGGTCGGCTCATCATAGAGCATAATTTCCGGACGGATGGCTATGGAGCGCGCGAGGCCGACACGTTTCTGCATGCCCCCTGACAGTTCCGACGGCCGTTTCTCTCCAATATCTTTTAACCCTACATGGGCAAGCATTTCCGGAACAAGGCGTGCTATTTCGTCTTCACTGATATTTTTCCGGCGCAGGCCGAAGGCAACATTATCATAAATATTCATGGAGTCGAAGAGGGCGGCTCCCTGAAAAAGGACACCGTATTTTTTCTGTATGGAGAACCGGGTTTTTTCATCGGCACCGGTAAATTCTGTGCCGTCCACGGTGATGGTTCCGCTGTCCGGGGTAAGTATTCCCACAAGGTTTTTCAGGATTACGGATTTTCCGGTACCGCTTTTACCTATAACGCAGAGTATTTCCCCTCCATATACAGAGAGATTCACACCATCCAGAACAGTTTTAGGGCCGAATGATTTATGAAGATTTTCAATTTTGATTTTTTCGTTCATTGCATTGCTGCCGGATCACTGCTAATGGTAAAGGGAAAGGCCACATTTGTTGTACCCATAATCCCTGATCCTACGGAAAAGAAATGTATACCCGGCGTGTATCTCTGTCAAGTGCTATTGCGGGAATCCTGCATGGGGTAGTATTTTTCTGCGTTCAATGGAGGCAGAAATAATGCCGTTGCAGGGGAAAAACGGCTCTTTTCAAGATGTCGTAATATGGCAATTAATTTTGTTTTAATACATATTATTTATTACCATCTAAATATAGTTATATGAGTATATCTGTATTTCGGGAGGAAATGTCATGAAAAAGATATTCCTTGTTTTTGCCGTTGTGTGTTGTGCTGTCATGGTATCAGCTAACGGATGTTTCTGGGACAAAGACAGCGAGGATTCCGCGGAGTATGCGATTTGCAATCAGAGCGGAGGTGATTCACTAACCAATATTACCGTCAGGAATGAGAGCTACCCCGATGTTATCAGTGGTACCTGTGGCCCCTGGCGTGAAACCGATACAGGAACCGCAGCGGTGTCATATGTTACTAATGGTACTCCTTACAGTGATTATATTAATGTTGAAGAAGGAAAATTTAAGCTTAATTTTTACGGTGGTATAAACTGGACGGTGGATGAGTTTTAGTTCTCATTTGCGAATGATGAAACAAAAAATATGAAGATCATACATCACTGATATTGAGGCACATCTACAATGAGTATATGTGTCACGTTTTAGATGTGCCCTGAACATAGAATGGAGGCTGAAATATTAATCCCGTGAAGCTTCATCAATACGCTTTGTGATTTTCTCTGAAAGCTTCATGAGAAGAGGAAGTGTTCTGGTTTCGTCACTGAACATGAATACCGCAAGGTTCTTCCGTTCAATTACAAGTGCCCTCATGTTGTTGAAATCAGTATAGCTTTTCAGTTTTGCCAGTTCCTTCTTTGATTCACGCGAGTTCCTGTAGAGTATGATGTAGCATACAATATCGTCCCCATAGGGGGATGAACTTCTTGCAATAATTGATGAGTGTATATCAGCAATACTGTTATGGTCACCGCCGGGATAAATTTTCCCCGCAAGTACTTTAATGGCTTTTCTGTCCATTCTCCAGGGATTATTTTTCAGGACCTTTTTCGCGAAATCCGGAATTTTCCCGAACATGAAACCTTTCGGGAGGTCCTCCTGTTTAATTTTTATGGTATTAATAATGTCCCTGTTGAAATCTGCTGCAGGAACTTCAGCGGAAAAAAGAAAGAGAAGCATAACGGCAAGGGATGCTGTGATAGTTTTCATGACAAGTACCCGCTACTTTGTAATATTTAGAATACCTCAATTGTGCTGTGGAGCAAAAACACCAGGTAGTAACCTTTTCCCGTTAAAATGGTTTCACCAGGGGGCCGGTTTTATTTTCAGTCCAAACAGACGTTTGTTAAAATAAAAAAAATCTCTGAAAATAAATACTTGATTAAAAAACCCCTACAGGTAATCTTCGGCACATTGCGCAATTAATTTTCTAAAAAATTGAAGCGACATAATATTTTTCTATTGACGTATTATTACTTTTCAATCTATTATTATCCCCGGGTTGAGCAGTTTACACATCATTTCCAGCTGTTAATGTTATATCACAAATAACCACGTCCCGTCTGCTGATGCAGAGACGCATTTGAAGTTCGGCTGTTCTATCCAGTCAGAAAAGATTGTTTCCTGGAGTCTGATATGCAAAGTCAAGATTATTCCCTCCATTTTATACGAAAACGGGACGGCCGGATTGTTGAATTCACTATAGATAAAATTACCGAAGCAATTTTTAACGCGGCACGTGCCGTAGGCGGCAGCGACAGGGAGCCTGCTGTCGATATAGCGAACTCCGTATGGGGGATCCTTGACGTATTGTACAAGGACGGGAGAATTCCCACCGTTGAAAATGTACAGGACCTTGTTGAGAAAATGCTGATTGAGCGCGGTCACGCGAAGGTCGCGAAGGCATATATTCTCTACCGTGAGCAGCACAGAAAAATCCGTGAAGGGAAAACGCTCCTTAATGAAGGTATTGAACTTATTGAGAATTATCTTGACCGGTCGGACTGGCGCGTCAATGAAAACAGCAATATGAGCTATTCCCTGCAGGGGCTCAACAACCACATTGCCTCAGCAATTACCGCGAAGTACTGGCTTGAGAGAATATATCCCCCGGAAATACGAAATTATCATATTAATTGCGATTTTCATATCCATGACCTCGGGCTTCTTTCCGCGTATTGCGTGGGGTGGGACCTGAAGGACCTGCTTTTACGGGGATTCGGCGGCGTGTCAGGAAAAGTTGAAAGCTCCCCGGCACGGCATTTCGGGAGCGCCCTGGGGCAGGTGGTAAATTTTTTCTATACCCTTCAGGGGGAGTCCGCCGGGGCACAGGCATTCGCGAACTTTGATACATATCTGGCCCCCTTTATCGCGTATGATAATCTCTGCTATGAGGATGTAAAACAGAGCCTCCAGGAATTTGTGTTCAACATGAACATACCGACCCGTGTGGGATTTCAGACGCCCTTCACCAATATCACCCTTGACCTGAAAGTCCCTTCAACCATTGCTGATGAATATGTCATAATAGGTGGAGAAGTGCGGGACAGGAAGTACGGGGAGTTCCAGAAAGAGATGAACATGTTCAATGAGGCTTTTGCGGAATGCCTTACGGAAGGTGACGCGCGCCACAGAATATTCACCTTCCCTATCCCCACATACAATATATCCAGGGATTTTGACTGGGAGGACACATCGCTGAAAAGCGTATGGGAAATGACGGCAAAGTACGGTATTCCCTATTTCGCGAATTTTGTAAACTCCGACATGGACCCGGAAGATGCCCGTTCAATGTGCTGCAGGCTCCGCCTCGACAACAGGGAACTGCGCAGCAGGGGAGGGGGGCTCTTCGGCGCGAATCCCCTTACGGGAAGCATTGGTGTAGTGACTATCAACATGCCCCGTCTGGCATACCGTTCCTCCTGTGAAGAGGAATTTATGAAGAACCTTGAATCGCTTATGGATATGGCAAGAAATTCACTTGAGGTGAAGCGGAAAGTCCTTGAGAATTTTTCACAAAATAATCTCTATCCCTATACAAAGCATTATCTTTCCGATATTTTTGAGCGTACAGGGAAATACTGGGTAAATCATTTTTCCACAATCGGCCTCATAGGCATGAATGAAGCGTGCCTGAACCTTCTGAAGCAGGATATTGCCACGGATGAAGGAAAGGCGTTTTCAGTCCGCGTACTGAATTTCATGCGTGATACAATTACGAAGTACCAGGAACAGACCGGCAACCTGTATAACCTTGAAGCCACACCGGCGGAAGGGGTGAGTTACCGGTTTGCCAAACATGATAAAGAAGTGTATCCCGAAATCGTGACCGCGGGACAGCTTGAGCCGTACTACACGAATTCGATACATCTCCCTGTCGGGCATACGGATGATATTTTTGACGCACTTGATCATCAGGATGAACTGCAGTCCCTTTTTACGGGAGGTACCGTTGTTCACTGTTACATCGGTGAGCAGATCGATGACCCGGATATGGTGAAGCTCCTGGTGAAGAGAATCGCGGAAAATTATTCTATTCCATATTTTACTATTACTCCCACATTCAGTATATGCCCGGTCCATGGATATATTCCGGGGGCCCATAAGTTCTGTCCTCACCCGCACAGCGAAGAGGAACTGGAACAGTTCGGGATACAGGTTCAGGAGGAAAAATCCGATAAAGATAGTAAGATAAAGAAAGTAGCAATGTAATGGTCTCTACATGCCGGTATGTATGAAGTACGAGGGGGAACCGGCAGATGTTGTTTTACAATGTATATATAGAAAGAAAAATATAACGTACGGAGTGTCTTTTCAATGAAACAGGAGAAACAGGTTCCAGTAGAAGTGTATTCACGGGTTGTTGGATATTTCAGGCCGGTAAATCAGTGGAACAAGGGCAAGCGTGAAGAGTTTAATGAGCGCAAGACATATTGTGTAAACCAGGAAGGAGCTGCCCAGGTCTATGAATATCAGGGGACTGCACAAAACATCACTTATTGATTATCCGGGAAAGATCTGTGCCATTGTTTTTTCCGGAGGATGCAACCTTCGCTGTAAATACTGCCATAATCCGGTACTGGCCTGCAGTACCGGCGAAGCGGGAGATTTCACCAACGAAGAAGTACTTTCATTCATTGAGAAACGCCGGGGGCTTATCGACGGCGTTTCTCTGAGCGGCGGTGAACCGACGCTCTGCAGGAACATTGAACCGTTCATACGTTCCCTGCGGGAGCTGGGGCTTTCAATAAAAATCGATACGAACGGCCTTAACCCCCGCGTTATTGAACGGCTCCTTAATAATGATCTTCTTGACTATATAGCCACTGACGTAAAGACGTCTCCCGGGAAGTATGAAGATCTTACAGGTATGAAAAACGCCTTCCCCCTGTTAAAGCGGACCATAGAGATTGTAAAATCGTCGGGTGTGGATTATGAAATCAGGACCACATGCATCCCGTACTATGTGACGCTGGAGGATTTCCATAGTATCAAAAATGAAATAGATTTTGTGAAAAAGTACTACCTGCAGCAGTTTGTGAACAGCGTAACCCTTGACAGTTCATTACGGGAATGCAGCCCTTATCCGCTGCCGGTGTTGAATGAATTCAAAAACTTTGTGCAGACTTTTTCGGACGTGTGCGAAGTACGGGGAATATAACCCCCGTTATTTTGCTTTTTTCATAAGGGAGATTTTCTTTTCCACATCCTGCATCTGGTCGCGGAGGACTGCGGCTTTTTCAAACTCGAGATTTTCCGCGGCGTTAAGCATATCATTCCGTATATCCTCAAGCAGTTTTTTCAGTTCATCAGGCCTGTCCGTGCGGTATTTCCCGCGGTAATCCGCAACATATTCCGCCAGGGAATCATCACTGTGGTATTCGCGTTCAATGATATCCAGAATGTCCTTCTTTATGGAGGAGGGGGTGATATTATGCTCCCTGTTGTACTCCTCCTGAATGGCGCGGCGGCGGCCGGTTTCATCAATGGCCCTTCGCATGGAGTCGGTGATTTTGTCGGCATACATGATTACCAGGCCGTTAATGTTCCTCGCCGCCCTTCCCGCAGTCTGGATAAGGGGGCGGTATGAGCGGAGGAACCCCTCCTTATCGGCATCGAGGATGGCAACAAGGGACACCTCCGGGATGTCAAGGCCCTCCCGGAGGAGATTAATTCCAATGAGGCAGTCAAACTCCCCTTTCCGGAGGTCCCGTATTATCTCCACCCGCTCAATGGTTTCAATTTCAGAATGCAGATACTTTGCCTTTATCCCGGCGCTGGTGAAGTAGTCCGCAAGGTCCTCTGCCATTTTTTTCGTGAGGGTCGTCACCAGGGTGCGCTCGTTGACTGCCACTCTGCGGTTCACTTCGCTGATGAGGTCGTCAATCTGGTTTTTCGCGGTGCGCACATCTATACGGGGATCAATGAGCCCCGTGGGGCG
>DAOSYC010000037.1:21587-23959 GCA_035380905.1 Spirochaetota bacterium
CGGGTCCTTGATTCAAGGCGCTGTGCCTCAAGGAGCTTATTCTGAGAGCGGAGTTCCGCGAGGCGGCCCGTGAGTTCCTCTTCAATCATGGAAATGGTGATCTTCATCTCATCAGGAGGGGTCACAAAATGTTTCGCCGGGTAGATATAGGCCACATCGAGGTGTTTCAATGTGTTTCCCGTAAGGGGGTCCGTCATGGAAATGCGGTCGATCTCATCGCCGAAAAGTTCTATTCGGATTGAATGTTTCAGGTACGCCGGATATATCTCCACCACGTCCCCCCGCGCGCGGAAGGTGCCCCGGACAAAGGAGATGTCGTTACGCTCGTAATGGATTGCCACAAGCTGACGGAGGAGATCGTCCCTGTTGACCGTATCTCCGACGTGAAGGGCCACCTGCATTTCCTCGTAATCCTTCGGGCTTCCCAGGCCGTAAATGCAGGACACGGAAGACACCACGATGACGTCATCACGGTCCAGAATTGAAGATGTCGCTTTGAGGCGGAGGCGGTCAATCTCGTCATTGATGGAGGCGTCCTTTTCAATGTACAGGTCCTGGGACACCACATAGGCTTCCGGCTGATAGTAGTCGTAGTAGGAGACAAAGTACTCCACGGCATTGTCAGGAAAAAACTCGCTGAATTCCCGGTACAGCTGGGCGGCAAGGGTCTTGTTATGGGTCAGCACAAGGGTCGGTTTCTGCACTTTCTCGATGACCTTCGCCATGGTAAATGTTTTCCCGGACCCCGTAACACCCAGAAGGGTCTGGTATTTCATTCCCTGCTTCATATTTTCAGCAATGGTATTAATTGCCCTTTCCTGGTCATGGGAGGGCTTGAATTTTGACAGTACTTTGAATTCCGGCATGGGGTGTCCCCGCTTCATGTGATATGGTATGTGTACTTCTTACAGGAACCGTAATATCGGTATGTGTACTATATCATAGGTTTGCAGCTTTTTCATGTTTTTCATTTCCCCGTCATTTCGTCTATCCATGCAAGGTACGGATGAAAACCCTGTGCAATGGGAACGGATATAATTTCAGGGACCTCATAGGGATGCAGCCGGCATATTTCCTTTTCAATTTCGCCGAAGAGTTCCGGGCGGCTTTTTATTATCAACAGGCGTTCGCGTTCCCTGCATATGTCACCTTTCCAGGAATAGGTGGAATGAATCTCCCCTGTCATGTTGACACAGGCGGCAAGCTTTTTCCCCACAAGGGACTCCGCAATGGCATGTCCCGTTTCTTCTGAGGGGACAGTACAAAAGAGCACAGTGTATTCATTCATGAAATGCCTCCAACATACGAAGTACAGTGTTCCGATATCCTGCTGAAATCGTATCGACCGTTATAAAAATAAGTACAATGAAAGAGAAAACCAGTCAATGTATTTCCTTGCATGGTTACATTTTTTATTGGACAAACAGAACTATTCCGGTAGGTATGTTGTTACAGTTGCAGCAGGGGTCCCGCAGTACCAGGGGCAGCAGCAGTGGTTTTTTTCCGCGGCCGGGGTGTATGCAGGGCTTCCGCATTAAACAATGGGAGGATGCTGTTATGGGAAAAGAATATGAGTTTTATATTGTGGAGAAAAAACCGCCCCTGGCCTATGTATATCTGAACCGGACGGATAAAATGAACGCGATGCACCCGCCGGCATGGTGGGAAATGCCGGAAATATTTCAGGACCTCGATGAGGATAAAGATATCCGTGTCATTATTATTTCCGGAAAAGGCCCCTGCTTTTCCGCCGGCATTGACCTTCCGGGCATGACAACGGCGCTCCCGGAACTCCTCAGCCAGGACCAGACCGGTGGAATAAAGATATCCCTGCTTCAGACAATCTATAAACTGCAGAACACCAATACCTGCATTGAGCGGTGCCGGAAGCCGGTCATTGCTGCGATACACGGATACTGTATCGGGGCGGGCCTTGACATGGTGACGGCATGCGACATACGCCTCTGCACGAAGGACGCGCAGTTTTCACTCAGGGAGGCTGCGGTTGCCTTTGTGGCGGACGTGGGTGTACTCCAGCGGCTTCCCCTGATATGCGGCCAGGGGGTCACCAGGGAGCTTGCGTTCACGGCGAAGTTTATCAGCGCGCAGCGGGCGAAGGAGGTACTGCTGGTGAACGGGATATATGATGATCAGGAGGCACTGATGAAGGGGGCGGAAGCGCTCGCGGAGGAAATCCTTGACAATTCGCCCCTTGCCATTGAGGCGACGAAGAATGTCCTGAACTACGGGATTACCGCCCAGATCGATGACAGCCTGAAATACAATGCCTCCATAAGTTCCAATATCATCCCCTCCGCTGACCTCTTTGAGGCCGCGAAGGCCCTTATGGAAAAAAGGAAACCGGTGTTTAC
>DAOSYC010000038.1:0-23959 GCA_035380905.1 Spirochaetota bacterium
ATCCCCGGTGCGCCGAACCCCCTTGATGCGAGTGCGGTCCATCCGGAGAGTTATCATATTGTAGAAAAAATGGCTGCAGACCTGAACTGCGGCATTGAAGACCTTATCCGCAGCAGTGAGCTCCGTGAATCGATTATACTGGAAAACTATGTGACTCCTGAGGTGGGAATGCCCACTCTCCGGGACATCATGGATGAGCTCGCGAAGCCGGGAAGGGACCCCAGGAAGGAATTTGAGCTTTTCACCTACAGAGAAGGGGTCAATGAAATGTCCGACCTTGAAAAGGGGATGGTGCTTCCCGGCGTGATCACCAATGTCACCAATTTCGGCGCTTTTGTGGATGTCGGGGTCCATCAGGACGGGCTGGTGCATATCAGCGAGCTGTCAGATGAGTACGTGAGCGATCCCCACAATGCGGTAAAGGTGAACCAGAAAGTCACCGTGACGGTAATGGACATCGATATGGCGCGGAAGCGGATTTCACTCTCCATGCGTTCAAATCCCTTTGAAGCCGTGAAACCGAAGGAGGAAAAGAAAAAGCCCCCTGAGAGGAAACAGCCCCCGCAGAAAAGAAATACCGGCAGCGGGAAACCAGCGGCGAAGAAGGCGGTGCCGCAAAAAAATGATTCCACACAGGGGTCAAATCCCTTTGCTGAGTTCGGGAAGCAATGGAAAGACAGCAATAAAAAGTAGCAGCGGTTCTGTTACTCCTGTGGCGATGTAAAAAGCATTGACAGGATATCTTTTTCACTGATACCTTATGCACAGTACAATAATGTGCTGCATACCATTTGGATGTGAATAGAAACATGGGTGATTCATTCACGACGGTATTGGTGTTCTTCGGGGGAGGGCTTTCTCTGCTTTTCTCTCTCGGCCAGTTCCTTATACGAAACAGGCGTCTTGAAAACCTGAACCTTTCAGTGATGTTTTTCTGTATATCGGTGATACTTGTACAGCTTGGATTCATTATTACCGGCACGGTGTATATCTATCCGGATATTCTTTTTTTGAACCTTACCTGTATATATTGTGCCGGTCCCCTGTTATACTTTGCCTATCATCTCGTAATTCTTCCCGTGGAAAAGCTGCCGAGAAAAAAATATTTACTCCTGATCCCCACGGTTATTGCTTTTGTCATTGATATGTATTTCGTTACCCTTCCTGAACGTTACCGGATTGATGAGTTTGTTAACCTTTTTACCGGCAACAATACCCCATTGGTGCTCTTCCTGAAAAATACGGTACTTATTGCCGGAATTCAAACCGTTATATATCTGGGATACCTCTTCCGTAAACTGTATGGGATTCTTGACAGCGATTCAAAAAAAGGCGAACTGTACATTACTATCGGATATACGCTGCTTTCAATTGTTGCATACCTGTTTCTTATTGCCGGTATTGTACTGAGCCTGATGCCTGTACTGAAGGCGGGGGCAGTCATGATCAGCATGCTAATTATTGTGGCATATCTTATAGGGCAGCGTCATCCGAAATTTCTACAGATGCTGTATATTGAAGCTGAGAAAAAATACGCGAAACGGTATCTTCTTTCGGATGTTGATACCGGTGCAGTCCTCTCCAGGCTGAATAAACTCATGGAACAGGAGAAGCTCTACGCGGAGGACGATATCAGCCTGAAACTGCTTGCGGAGGCCCTTTCCATTACTCCGCATCAGTTATCGCAGCTTTTAAATGATCTCTTAAATACCAATTTCAATTCCTATGTCAATCAGTACCGTATCAATGAGGCGAAAGATTTACTTCGTGATGAACCGGAGCGTTCAGTTTTGTCAATTGCCTATGCCGTGGGCTTCAATTCGAAGTCCTCATTTTATGAAGCATTTTCACGGTTTACCGGTAAAACACCCCATACATTCCGAAAAGAACTGCTGCATCAATAAAACCGACCGACTGTAAGGTTTTTATATCCGGATTTATAATTCCGGTCGACATCCCGGTGTAATTCTCCTACAATCTGATACTGCAAATAATTGTTGCATCTTCAAAAAAAAAGAAATAATCTGAATAGTCAATATTACAGTGATCGGGGTGTTGTAATGAAAGAAATAACAGGCACCAGTAATAAGGTACTCGAGGTTGATCTCACGACACAGAAATTTTCCGTGTTTGAGATACCCGTAAAGGACCGGAAAATGTATTTAGGAGGTAAGGGGCTGGGGCTGAAGCTTCTGTATGACAGAATGCCTGTTGGCGTTGATCCCCTTGGTCCCGACAATATCATTGCGTTTATGATGGGTGTCCTCATGGGGACCGGCGCATCCTGCTCAGGGAGGTTCGCGGCTGTTACGAAATCTCCTCTTACGGGAATTATGTCATCCGCTTCCTGCGGGGGCCCCTTTGGTATGGCACTGAAGACCAGCGGGTGGGATGGTCTGCTTATTAAGGGGAAATCGGCAAAACCTGTGTATCTTTATATTGATTCAAAAGGCGTTCAGTTCCGGGATGCGAAAGCAATCTGGGGCAAAGAGATAAGGAAAGCACAGGATGTTGTACTTAAAGAGGGTGCCGGCGCAATTGTTATCGGCCCTGCCGGGGAAAACCTTGTGCGGTTTGCCAATATTTGTTCAGGGCACAGATTTCTGGGACGAGGCGGTATGGGAGCGGTGCTGGGCGCCAAGAACCTGAAAGCGGTGGTCGCGAAGGGGCAGGAATACAAGATTCTTCCTGTAAATAGTAAAAAATTTGAAAAGACGAAAAAGCGTTCAACAAAATATATCAACCAGAATCCTATAACATCAAATCAGTACAGGGTATTCGGGACAAATTCCCATGTCATGCTTTCAAATAAAGCGGGGATACTGCCTGTGAGAAATTTTACCGGCGGTTCCCATGGTGAAGCGGCAAAGGTTTCCGGTGAACGGATTGTGGCAAAGCACAATCCGAAGTTCTCCACCTGTAAGCCATGTACAATTCTTTGCGGCCATAAGGCGACATTTAACGGTCAGGAGCGCTCTGTTCCCGAGTTTGAGACCACCGGCCTTTTCGGACCCAACCTTGAGATTTTTGATCCCAACGCGATAAGCGACTTCAATGAGATATGTACCGATATGGGAATGGATACAATTTCCGCCGGGGGGACAATCGCGTGGGCAATGGAGGCAACGGAAAAAGGGCTTTTTAAATCCGATCTGAAATTCGGTTCACCGAAAGAGGTGGCGCAGGCATTAATTGATATTGGAAAGGCAAAGGGTATTGGAAAGGAGCTCGGAATGGGTTCACGATGGCTTTCCAAGAAATACGGCGGTGAAGATTTTGCAATGCACGTGAAGGGACTGGAAATAGCGGCCTATGATCCACGGGGCGCCTTTGGTCAGGGACTCAGTTTTGCTGTGGCCAACAGGGGCGGCTGCCATCTTTCCAGCGCGTTTTTCTCACTTGAGGCATATCTGCACATGTATCAGCCTTATACAACCTGGGGCAAAGCTTCATACACCGAATTCGCGGAAAATTGCTTTGATGTGGTTAATTCACTGCATATCTGCCAGTTTACCGCGTTCCCGGTATTTCTTGAGCCCCCCATTATAAAAATGCTTCCCACTGTAGTGCTGAACATTTCACTGTCCACGATGGCCCCCCTTGCGGTATGGTTTATGGATCTCAGTGTGTGGTCGCGTTACTGGTCTTCAGTGACAGGGCACAGGCTTAATATGTGGAAGATGCTCAGTATCGGCAAGAGAATACATGTTCTGGAGCGGTATATGAACACGCGGGAGGGTATTGCGCGCAAGGACGATACACTTCCCGGCAGGCTTCTTAATGAAGGGCGTGTCAGTGACCCCAAACACAGAACGGTTCCCCTTGAAAAGATGCTCCCGAAGTATTATAAAGTAAGGGGATATGACGAAAACGGTATTCCCAAAGACAGAACTCTCAAAAAGCTGAAAATTGAGAAGAAGTAGCGGTGATGAAAATAGTGTAAATCATAATAAGTCCAGATGTGAAGGTACGGACGTTTTGTAAAATATTACGGTACCAGGAGCGAGCAATGCAATTACCAGAATCGTATGTGTTTTTCAGTCAACCGAAGATAAATTCGGGGAAAAATGCCATGGAGCATATATATGTGGAGCTTGCAAGTATGGATGCAAGAAAGCCACTTGTTCTTGCCAGCCGCCAGGTAACAGAGCGGGGCCTTACAAAAAAGTTTATCAAGTCTTTATATGACTCGAATGTTGTAATAGGCAGTTTGTACGATGAAGTATATCCGTATCACTATGCCTGTATCAGTCAGCTGAATGATCTTGTGGAGCTGTTTAAGGCCCGGGGCTGTGATTCGATCATTGCAATCGGCGGCGGTTCAGTGGTTGACCTTGCGAAGGGGGTAAATATTGCAGTTTCGAATAGCGGCAATATTATGGACTATGCCGGGACGAATACAATTCAGAAACGGCTGAAACCGTTTATTTATGTTTCAACGGGGCATTGCGGCGGCACAGAAACATCGAACGAGGCGTATATTGAGAACAGGCGGTTTGTATCAGACTTTTTGTTTCCTGATGTAATCATTCTTGATAACAGGATGATAACCGCCCGCACCAGGCAAAGGGCCGCTGAAGCATCAATGGTGGCCCTCACCGCTGCTATCGAGTCCTGTGCTGTTCCCTATAACAACCCGATGAACGATCTCTACGCGAATGTCGCGATAAACTTTATTTATGAAAACCTTCTAGGTGTTGTGAAAAAGCCGGGGAGCAAAACGGGAAATCTCGCTCTTGCCAATGCGTATGCCATGGCGGGGATTTCGTTTTCAAATATCCCTCCGGGAATCGTCTATTCCCTGGGAATTGCCATTGCCCGTGATACCGGGCTTCCGAGAGGCCAGTGTATGGGATTTCTGCTTCCCCTGAGCCTGGAGCACCGTGTCATGAAAAATGAATCAATACGGGGAGAGCTCCTCTATGCGCTTCTTGGAACGGAAGGCTATTGCCGTGTCCCTGAAAAGGACAGGACGTCCACGTCAATAACTATTCTCCGTCAGTTTGTCAATGACCTGGGGGGGCTCCTGCCGAAATCGTTAAAAGAAATGCGTGTGAATAAATACAAGTTTGAGGAATATGCCCGTCAGGCTTCTGAAATGAGCATGAAGCGGGTGACACAGAAGGACTGTATGCAGCTGCTTGATATTGCATGGGAAGGAATAGCATAGATAACCAGGAGGAACAACATGAATATAGACAGGTATCCCGAAATTCCGCCGAAAGATAAATTCATTAAAAAAGCCTATGTGGCAATTATGCTCTGGATTGTGGGAAGGGCCATGCAGGCAGCATCAAGGGTGGATCCTGTGGTGAAAGAGGAATTTTCGCATCTCCGGGACAATTTTCTGTTACGGCTATGGGTTGCGCCGAATGGTCCCAGCATGTTTGTCGGAAAGGATAAAAATGGAAAAGTGAAATATATGGGGTGGAACCCGAGAGGGAAGAAAACCACCCTTGATATGCAGATCAAAGGGATAGAACAGGCGGTGTTAATGTTTACCTTTCAGGAATCAACTGCCGTTGCCACAAGCAATGACAGGCTGATTGTCAGCGGCGATCTTGATGACGCATGTGCAATCGTCAGGATACTGGATATTGTGGAGATATTTCTCCTGCCGAAGATTATTACGAAACTGGCGGTAAAACGGTATCCGAAATGGTCACAGATGTCACCCCTGCGGAAATATGTCGGACGTGTCCTGGTATATATACGGGCTTTTACTGTGTAGCGGTTCTACCGCAATTTGTTACGTTCTATTTGAAGAGATTCAAAATTCTGTCAGAAGGAGCACACCATGTTTTTACCGAAATATTATGAATTCTGCTGTCGCGTGAAAACAATAGCGGGCCATAAAGCACTTGAAAGTATAGCTGGTGAACTTGATACACTGGGCGCCAGGAATCCGATAATTATAACAGATAAAGGTGTATCCGGCGCGGGACTTATAAAGATTGTCAGAACAGCGCTCGGAAAAAAAGTTAAAATAGCGGCAATAGAAGACAATGTGCCCCCGGATTCCGATGTATCAGTTGTAAACCGGGTTGCCAAACTTTATAAATCCAAAAAGTGTGATTCAATTATCGCGGTGGGGGGCGGTTCTGTAATGGATACTGCCAAGGCGGTTAATATTCTCGTGTCCCTCGGGGGGGATGATTTAATGAGTTATACCGGTGCCGGAAAGGTAACCGAAAAACTGAATCCCCTTGTCGTTATACCCACGACTTCAGGAACAGGGTCGGAAATGACCCTTGTGGCGGTTATCGCGGACCATGCCCGAAAAATGAAGATGGCGTTTACGTCGTATTTTCTTCTACCGGACCTGGCGGTTCTTGATTCCCGGATGACGAAAACACTTCCGCCCTTCCTTACGTCGTCGACGGCAATGGATGCACTGACACATGCCTGCGAGGCCTATACCTGTATGGGGAAAAACCCACTCAGTGATGCATACGCGATACCGGCAATTCAGCTTATAAGTCAGAATGTGGTCCGGGCGGTTAAAAAGCCGGGTGATATGAAAGCGCGGCTTGCCCTTGCAAACGGTTCCGCACTCGCGGGGGTCGCGTTTTCCAATTCCATGGTCGCCATAGTGCATAATATCGGTCATGCGATCGGTGGTGTGTGCAATGTTCCCCATGGTGTCGCGATGGGTATACTGCTTCCATATGGGCTGGAATATAACTATCACAAAAGTGCCCATTATACTGCTGATCTCCTGTATCCCCTCGCTGGTGAAGAGGAATTTATCAATACGCCGTTGAATAAAAGGCCTGAAAAAGCGGTGGCATATATCAGGCAGCTTAACGAAGACCTTCATGCCGCTACCGGCGGCAGGCATTCCCGTTATCTTAAGGAGGTCGTTGACAGAGACGGGAATCAGATGGTGCCAAGAGAGAAATTTGACGATATCATCCGGACAGCAAAGGGTGACCCCGCGCAGTTTTATAATCCGGAGGATGTTGATGAGAATGATTACAGGGTTATGCTTGAATGTGCCTATGAAGGTATCCCCCTGGATAGAAAGAAAATCAAAAAGGGAAAACGGACAAGCAAAATCCGAATTCCCTGACAACGGTTCTTTTATAACAGCAATATAATTCTTCCAGTCCCGGATTATCCGGTTTATGCACGTAAACCGGGTAATCCAGCTGGTATTCTTGTTCATTGAATATCTTTTTAATTGACAATCCCCGAAAAATGCTATACATCATAGGTATCAATTACAATCCGTCGTGAAGATGGTTGTAATTGTATTTTTTATTTTTTAATAATAAAAAAGGAGGAACAATTTTGACAATTGAAACATCCTACTCGCAAAAACCATGGATTGAACATTATGGTAAGGGTGTTCCTGAATCGATAGATTTTATAGAATTGCCTATGCCGGCCATTCTTAAGGAAACAGCCGCAAAATATCCTTCCACGACAGCCCTTATCTATGAAGGAAATAAAATTTCCTATAGTCAGCTCGATGAGATGGTGGACCGCTGTGCTTCATTCCTTTATGATCTTGGTGTGAAGAAAGGCGACAGGATCGGAATTTTACTGCCCAACAGTGTTCCCCTTGTTGTATCGTATTACGCTATTTTAAAAATCGGTGCTGTTGCTGTTATGAACAACCCGCTCTTTACCGACAGGGAGCTGGAGTTTCTTTTTAAGGATTCAGGGATATCTGTGTTGATTACTCTTGACCGGCTATGTGAGAGGATGTTGCGTCTCAGGAAAAATACAGAGATCAGGCATATCGTATGTTCTTCAATCGGGGATTATCTCCCAATTGTGAAAAAAGCGGTATACGGTGTTGCTGCGCTGAAAAATACGCTGCCCGTTGCAGTTAAAAAAGCGGAAAACATGCATAACTGGAAGCAGAGTCTGATGAAATATCCACCTGCGGCTCCTGATGTATCTGTATCTCTTGATGATGTGGCGATGATGCAGTATACAGGTGGAACTACGGGTATTACTAAAGGTGTGATGCTCACCCATAGAAATATCAGCTTCCAGGTACAGCAGATTGCCGCGTGGTTTCCGGACCTCAATGACGGAAACGAAATACTGCTCGGAGCATTGCCATTTTTCTATGTGTTTGGTATTTCGACGGCAATGAACTTTTCTGTCTTTAAAGGATTTACAGATATACTGCTTCCGAATCCACAGCCGGGACCGCTGTATAGTGCAATAAAGCGCTACAAACCGACATTCGTTCCCCTTGTGCCCACAATGTATATCGGACTGCTGCACCAGCCGGGATTGAGTGCTGCTGCCCTGTCAAGTATTAAGGGGTGTTTTTCAGGGAGCGCTCCGCTGCCCCTTCATGTAATCACGGAGTTCCAGGAAAAAACCGGGGCCCTTATTTGCGAGGGGTTCGGCATGACTGAGGCAAGTCCGGTGACCCATATCAATCCTTATGTGGAGGGGAAAACGATTCCCGGGAGTATTGGCGTGCCCATATCAAACACCGAGTGCCGTATTCTGTCTGTTGAGGACAGGAAGACTGAAGTACCTGCCGGTGTGGCGGGGGAGCTTGTCATACGAGGGCCACAGGTTATGACCGGATATCACAATAATCCCGGAGAAACTGCTGAAACGCTGCGGGACGGCTGGCTCCATACCGGGGATATCGCCAAAATGGATAAAAAGGGGTATTTCTACATTGTAGGAAGAATGAAGGATATGATTATTACATCCGGATACAATGTATTTCCACGGGACATTGACGAAGTATTTTATCATCACCCGAAGATAAAGGAAGCCTGTGCGATTGGTGTTCCGCATCCCGTTAAGGGGGAGGCCGTTAAAATCTTTATTGTCCTGCGTGAAGGGGAGAAGGCAACAGCAGAAGAAATGATAGCATTCTGTGAAGATAAGCTGGTAAAATATAAAATACCTGAAGAAGTAGAGTTCAGGGAGCATCTCCCGAAATCATCGATTGGAAAAGTTCTCCGGAATGAACTGAAAGCACAGGAAATGATGAAACGGGAGGGGTTGAGGTCTGCACAATAAACAGAATATGGGACCGCAGGGTCCCGGTCGGGCGAATTGCGAGGGGGGTTTTATGGCGCCGGAAAAAGGGTATGGATGGGATATCCATCATTTTACGCTGAGTTTTCTGCTTCGTACTGAGGCAATCAGTTATTTCTTTATTGTTCCGCTTATTGTTTTCTATGTATGGTCCAATATAAATCTTTCATCTGATGTTATTCCTGTGATGCTTATTACAGTGGCGTGTGTTGCAGTGGTATCATCAGTAACAACCCTTATTAATGACCTTATTGTTATAAAACCTATCGTGAAATATTTCGAGCGGGTGGTCGGCGGTGAGAATGTGCCGGATGCTGAATATGACATTGCCTTCAGACGGTTTCTCATGCTGCCGTATATTCATAGTTTCGGCGCTTTTTTCCGCTGGGTGCTGGGCCTTTCCGCGTTCATTATACCGTTTATCCTGATCGTTGATGTAACCCACGCACAGATAATAAATTTCTGGATGATTGTTGCCATAAATGCCCCTCTTGGCACGGTATTATATTTTCTTCTCACAGAATTACTGGTCCAGAAGATCTATAACCGGGGAGTGTTTCCGAAGGCCCTGGAGAAACGGGTAACCATTCGGATGAATATTTTGACAAAACTGACAGTTTCAAATGTGGTAATTGTAACTGTACCCTTTTTAATTCTTCTTACCTATTTCCAGATATTTATTTCCAATCTTGAAATTGACACAACTCAGGTATATGTCCGGGTGGGATTGTTCAGTGTAATTGGCCTTTCCGCGGCTATCGCGGTATCAAGGATCCTTGCGAAAACAATTTTTATGAAGGTTGGAAATATTCAGGATTTTCTGGGACGTGTGGGACAGGGGGACCTGACTGCATTTGCAAAAAAAATTGCAGTGAACGATGAACTGGCAGATATAAATGTTGCAGTATATCAAATGAAGCAAAATCTGAAGTCAATGGTGGATACGGTATCGAATAATTCACGGGAGTTAAAAACCTCAAGTGAGGAGCTGAGTTCAAAGTCCCTGCAGTTATCGGAAATGGCAACCGAAATGTCGTCTGTAATTGAAGAATCAAGCAGCGCCTATGAAGAGATGTCGGCGTCATTCGAGTCGAATCTTGATAATATTGATGTGCAGCTTTCACAGAGTGATTCAATTCATGCCGATATAGAGGCAATTAATGCCAACAGCAGCCAGCTTTCCGGCAAGATGGAGCAGCTGAATACAAGTATACATGAAGCCGTGATGAAAGTGGAAAACGGCGAGAAAACCATGAAAAAGTCCGTGGATGCGATTCACGGGATTGCCTCGTTCCTTGCAACCGTTGAGGAAACAGTGGGCACAATAAATGATGTTGCGGACCAGATTAATCTTCTTGCGCTGAACGCGGCAATTGAGGCCGCCAGGGCCGGTGAACACGGGAAGGGATTTGCCGTGGTTGCCGATGAAGTGAATAAGCTTGCTGATCAGACCTCTGCTCTCGTGAACGGAATCAGGAGTACTATCTCGGAGCAGACAAAGCAGTTTGCGGTTGAACTGAAATATATTACTGAAACCTCCTCGGTATTCGGGACAATAAAAGACCAGATCAACGTAACGGGAAGTGTAATTGGTGAAACAACAGCATTTACAGAGAACCTGGTGAAAATGAACAGTGCAATTACTCACAAAATTGATTCTCTTGCACAGATTTCACGGGGTATCAACACCTCATCTGTTGAACAGAAAAACACCGTCGAGGAGTTGACAAAGGCTATAAACGTTATCAATGATATCTCCCAAAAGACCACTGACAATGCGTTTCATGTACAGGAGTTTGCGAAAAGTCTGGAAGCCAGTGCTGTTTCACTGCTGGATAATATTTCAACATTCAAAATATAACGCTGTTTCCCCTTGTATCGATGTGATGTGGTGGAACCAGTCATGTATCGCGACAGGATGTCATGATTCCTTTCATCTCTGCATGTGTCCATTCAGCTTGACAATGTACCGGAATTCCCCTGTAATAGGTGTTCTATTAATATCATGAGCGGCAGGTGATGGAATGAATTCGCTGCGTCAGAAATCAGTTATTTCAGGAGAAATGGACACCGGTACGTTCCCCGCTGTGGAAATCCGCAGGGATTCACCGGTCGCGTCTCTCTTCGTGCTTGTATTTTCCGGCATTGTTACCGGATTTGCACTCTTCTTTATTGTGTATTCCGCAGTACTCCGGGCTTTCAGGGCTGAAATCCTTATTTTTGCACTTCCCGTCATTATCATCGGTACAGGAATTTTCATACTGGGACTGAATATGATAATGCGAAGAAGTACAGTGATTATTTCTCCCGATAATGTTACTGTTCAATATTCGTCGCTCTTTACAAAAAATGAATGGGTGGAACCCCTTCCAGATTATGAAGGGATTGAACATGGAATTCAATACCGGGGAAACAGGGAGTATCACATCATTACATTGCATCACAAAGATGCGAAAAAGTCCGTGGAGCTTGCCCTGTACCGCAGTGACAGTATTAGTGACGCTGAAGTACAGGAAAAGCAGGAACGCTATGGGTTCCGGCTGAATCTTCCCCTCATGAAGGAATCCCGCGAACTCCCGCATGGCGGGGATACGTCCGGTACCGGGGAGGGAAGAAAGGAATCAGGGCGGTCGATATCAACCCCCGTTAAAAAAAACATGAAACAGGTACCTGAAGGATTACGGCTGGAGGTTGACGGCGATGTGTCCGTTATTACAATACTGGCAAAAAAGTCGCTCTCCATTTCGACGCTTTTTACCGCATCAGTGGCGGCAGTTATAATGGCCGCAGGATTTCATAATGGATTCAATCCCTCATCAAGAATCGCGGTTCTCGGCTTTTTCGGGGTGATAATAGGGGTGTATGTCATAATATTTGTCCTGTTTGACCTGCTGACGCGGCAGCGGATCAAGGTACATGCCGGAGTGAGGGTTTGTATTGTGCGGAACACCCCCCTCGGAGACACGAAGGGAACCTGTTTCAATACGGGCGATATCAGGGACATTATAGTGGAGAAGGGTCCCCGGAACTCTGTTGAAAGCCTTGTTGTTTCCGGGAAAGAATCATGTCATACGGGGGAAGGACTGAAACGGGACTCCCTGGAATGGCTCAAACAGTACCTGGAGGAGAGGCTCTGACCCCTTTTCGATAAAAAAAGGTATTTTTCCGTATTGTGCAGTGTTTATTCTGTGTACAGTATTATTGTGCCTGATTATCGAGAGGTGCAAAGCTGTATCTCCCCGCTGCCGGCAGATAGTATGTATCTCCATCCTTTTTATTAAGAAATGCCGGGTATATGTTGTTTTTCTCCAGAAGGGGTACTGTACCGGGGCCCGCATGGCCGCGCGAGGGTGCAGTATAACGGTACCGCAGCTCAATGATATCTCCCACGGTAATAGTGTTCCGGCTGCGCAGGACTTCAATGACTTTTGCAGCAGCCCTGATATTACGGCTGGAGCAGAAAAAACACCAGTCTTTTGATACTTCCAGAACCTCAATTCTGAGATATTCCTGGGCATTATGCTGGTACTCGAGGTAATATCGGGAATGGATTTCAGCAAAAACAGATATTGATATGATAAAAACCGCAGTTGCTGCAAGCAAAACTGTTGTATTCTTCATGGTTGCTATCCTCATCACTGGAATCAAGCCGTAACCAGTTGTTATAGTCTGTACCTGTAAAAATCAACAGATATATTATGAAATACTAAAAAAAGATTTTTTTATTTTTCACATGGCTATTTCCAGACATTTTCTGTTTTTGGCGAGACAATGCATGATAATTTACCGTACATTACAGCAACAAACCGGCCAGTTGGTCAGAAATTATGCTTTTATCTTGTTTCGTGTTGGGGAGGAGTAGATGAAAAAGTTTTTGGTTACCCTGATTGCTCTCGCTGTGTGTTTTTCTCTTAATCAAACAGTGTTTGCGGGAGGAAGCAGTAAGGTTAAAGTAAAATATCCGATAATACTTGTCCATGGATGGGCCGGTTCACACCTGTATCTTAATACAATTGAATATTTCTATGGCATTGAGGACGAACTCGAGGATGAGGTTGATGTGGCAAATACTTCAGATGGTATTTTTGTCGCAGATTGTATTGATGCCTTTAATACTGATTATGTAAGAGGCGCCCAGCTTCGTCAGTTTGTATACGAGGTCATTGCTATTACCGGTGCTCCAAAAGTGAATATAATAGGGCACAGTATGGGTGGAACAACAGCCAGATATGCTGCATCCTGTTTCAGTGATATGAAGTCAAGAATCGCATCTGTTACATCAGTTTCCACTCCCCACAGAGGAACATCAGCTGCAGAATTGCTGCTTATGATAGATAACGGTTCCATGGGTGCCCTTTCATGGGTAATGGATAATCTCTGGGGCAGGATCGCAAGCGCTGATGAGAGAAGCAGGTTTATTGCGGCAACCGATCAGCTTACCAGGGCTGGTATGGTTGACATGAACCCCCGTATGCCGAATGTTTCGGGTATTGCATACATAAGTTATGCGACGAAATATTATGGTGTATCATCGGGATTATTAAACAATCTTATGTTTCCTTTCTGGTGCTGGATGAAAGCCAGGGAAGGAGCAAATGACGGTGTTGTTCCGGTTTCAAGTATGAAATGGGGTGATTACAGAGGGGAAGTTACAGGACTTTTCGGATGTGATCATATGATGGTTGTAAACCAGTTTTTTGGAATCACACCGGGATTTGACGCGAAAGGCTTCTATGTCGATATCGCGAAGTTACTCAGCCGCCGGGGATATTAGTACCAATATAAAAATAACGCATTAATATAAAAGCGGGGTTGTTGCAGACCCCGCTTTTACTATTTATGTAGGCTGGTATTAGTAAAAAATATATATCAGAATGCAAACATTCCCTTTTCATACAATGTGATGGTCTTTCCCCCCTTCAGATGTGCCTGCACTCTTTTATCCTCCGTGTTGACGAGGTCCCAGTGAAGCGCTGAATCATTAAATCCCAGCTTTTTTTTGGCTGCTGCAGTGAGGGTCGCAGGGTCTCCGGTAAAAGTATCTGAATATGAAGATCCTATGGCGATGTGACTGTTACCGTGAGGCCCCCCGAAGTTCTCGTCAAAGAGGGTGTCTGCCATAAAAGTGTCAATTTTCGAGAATCGTGTGTCGGTAAGGGAGAACTCTCCCACCCTTCGTGCCCCTTCATCCATGGAAAGCATCTCTTTCAGGAATTTTTCTCCTGAACCGGCCCCGGAAGACACTACTACACCGTCTTTGAACTCGAGGGTGACATTCCTGACGTAATTTCCACTCCTGTATGAAGGCTGGTTCGCGAAAAACTTTCCCCTGGTGCCCCGCCAGTCCGGTGAGGTAAATATTTCGAATGAAGGGATATTGTGGCCGGAAATTCCTATGAACTTCCGTTTCTCCCCCGGAGTAATTGTCAAATCGCATGATTTTGATTCCATGTGCAGTGATTCTATGGCGAGGCTGTTGAGCCATTTCTTGATTTCCATGGAGTTATCGAATATCTCCTTCCATTTTGCTACAGGATCCTTTGTGTTTAAAAAACATGCTTTCACAATTTGCGAAGTGTACTCCTTTAATGGAAGCTTTGCCTGTCTGGCAAGTTCCTCCGTCGGGTATGTGCAGAGGGTCCATCCGAAAAGCCCCTTTTCGTCCCTGCTTTCAACAATTTTTTTCAATGATTTTCTTGCTACCGCGACTTCATTCATTCTTTTCGGGTCCACATCTTTGAGATGAGTCAGGGAGGAGGGGGCCGAAATGAATATATTCCCGTTCAGGTTTTCATAAAGATTTTTGTCCCATGTTCCGACGAACCTGCGCATGGTACTGTCGGAATAATTAAAAAAATCCTTTTCCATGGCCGGAGTGGTGAGGGCCCGTGGTATTACGTTCCACTTCTTTTCCAGCAGCTTCCGGTACACTGTTTCCGCAAGGGGGAGGCCGGGTATTTCGTACCTCAGGAGAATTGTATCATGCTGCTTAAAGGGCTTGTGCCGTGCTGTTTCCAGTCCCCAGATGAGGACATCGGCATATTTTTCAAGCTGGGACCTGGTGAGTGTCATGGTTGTACCTCTTTTATAGATTAATGTATCGTGGTAATCTCCTTGAAGAAGACCTTCAGGTACGGTATCTACTGTATAAGAGAACAGTTACAATTATTTTTTTGTATCTTACGGTAAATTTATTTATCATATTTCAAGAGATACATACAATACTTGCATAATGTGGAAAGGAGATACATAGAATGAAAAATAATTCAGTTCCAGGTTCATTACGGATATGGTTTATACTGCATTTTATTCTCGACTATATTGTGGCAGTTCCCCTGATGATTTTCCCGGAAAAGACACTGCAGCTCTTCGGATGGGGAATTGTGGACCCATTGGCATCAAGGCTTGTGGCTGCCGCGCTTTTCGGAATCGGGGGAGTATCATTGATTGCGTATAAAGCAGACGCGGCTGCATTTCGGCACATGCTTACCATGAAGCTTCTCTGGTCAGGTTCAGCGGTCATCGGAATAGGAATTTCCCTTGCCCAGGGTTCACCTCCCTTCGGGTGGGTGTTTTTCATGATTTTTGCGGTGTTTTTCTTTATCTGGGGATATTACCGGCTCCGGCTAAGGGAGCATGAGTAACGACAGTATCGTTTATATTCGTGACTTGATTCTTTGTTGGAAAAGGTTCATAATACTTGACAATTATTTAAAATATGGGTTACATGAAGTTTGATAATATTTTACCGGAGTAAATAATGAAATCTACATACTCAATAGTAATTGAAAAAGAAGATTCATGGTATGTTGCTCACTGTGTTGAACTTGGTATTGCAAGTCAGGGCAAAACAATTGAAGAAGCGAAGGTTAACATCAGGGAGGCAATTGAATTATATATTGAAAGTTTCAGTAACAAGGAGGAGCTTGTTTTCAATTCTGAAAAAATATTCATGTCAATGGACGTTGAGGTATTATTAAATGCCTAAACTTCCTGTTTTGTCTGGAAAAGAAGTTATTAATATATTACAAAAAAAAGGTTTTGAAATTGTCCGTCAGAGAGGAAGTCATGTTTCACTTCAGCGGATTCTGGATAAGGAAGAATATAATGTTGTAGTGCCGCTACATAATGAGCTTGCAAGGGGAACTCTTATGAGCATTATCAGGCAGTCAGGATTGGAAAAGAATGATTTTAATGGTTAATCCTGCCATCAGCTATGGCAAAGCAGCGCAATAAGTTCAATATGGAATGTCCCGGGAAACATGTCCTCCAGGTGCAGCCTGTGCAGTGAATACCCGGTTTTCATTAGATTCTGAAGGTCCCGTGCAAAGGTTGAGGGGTTGCATGAAACATATACGATTCGGTCAGGGGCGATGGATGACAGACGTTCAACCGTTTTTCGTGTAAGGCCGGTGCGGGGAGGGTCTACCACTATCAGGTCCGGTTTTTTATCCTCTATATGAAATACACCTGAATCCTCAGCATGGAATGATACGTTTTCTATTCCGTTCATGGTTGCGTTGTGCCGGGCCCATTGTATGGTAAGGGGGGCGATATCATACCCTGTTCCCTGTGCTGCCATGTCTGCCAGGGGAAGTGTAAAGAACCCTGCACCGCATGCGATATCCGCAAAGGTTTCATCCTTCATTGGCGCTGCAAATTCAAGGACTTTTTCGATCATTGATGACCGGAGAAACCTGTTTGCCTGATAAAAACAGCTGATGTCCCGGTCGTAGGAGAATCCGTAATCACGTTCCCGGATAACACATTTCTTCTCTGTCGAAAAACGGGCAACGCCGTCATAGCCCGCGGCAATCTTGATGTTCCCGTCAGACTCCCGGCCTTTCATTCCGGACAACGTTCTGCGGAGTTCCGGCGAGAGAAGCGGACACCCTTCACGGGGGAATGGGGCAGGAGTATTGGTTCCGCGTTCATAAAAACCGGGCAGTCCTTTATCATTAAACCTGAAGGTGGCATGGCTCCTGGATCCAAATCTCTCACTGTAATGCATCGATATTTCAGGGATCTTTTCCGGATCAAGACGTGCGATTCTACGCATTGTTTCCAGGGCGATGTCTTTTTTGATTGCAAGTTCGGATTCATAGGGTATATGAAGATAGTCACATCCGCCGCACCTCCCGAAATTCTCACATCCCGGGGTGACCCGTTCCGGTGATGCTTCAATGATCTGTATGGGACGGGCGAAGGCGTGGTCCTTTTTGTCCTGAGTTATTTCTATTTTAATTGTTTCACCGGGGAGGGCAGAAGGGACGAACACAGCTTTTCCATCGAGGAACCCCAGGCCGTATCCCCCGTACACTGCTTTCGTTATGGTGATTGTTGTATTCATCAGGACAGCCTGTTTCCTGTTATTTTGCCGCGTTTCTTATTTTTCTCAGTTCATCAGCTGCAGATGATTTAACGCTGCTAATTCCCTTCGCATCCCTTTCTTTTTGCATAATGACATTTTTTGTATCATTTGTTCTTTGATCGTGTACCGCTCCGCTGATAAGGGCTTTATGTGCCTCATGTGCTTCCCGTATCAGACGCCTGTTCTCTTCAAAGTTTTCGACAATATCCCTGATCCGTTTTTTATCGTCGCTGGTCAATGATGCTATGTTCGCAGACATGGTATCGACAAGTTCTTTCTGGATTGGGGTTATATCACCCGTTGTTGCAGTGCCTGATTGAGCTATCATGGCCTGTTTCCCTTCATCAACAAATGCCAGGTGCTTCCCGCCTCTGTCGCTTACAGCGACCTTACCATCAGTGACAATAATGTTGTTTGAGCTGCCGGTTTCTTCAACAAGAAATTCTGTGCCGCGCACGTTCACAATTGACCGTAACGTAGATATCGAAAAACGTGATTTTTTTGCAAGTTTATTCATCGTGGCAAACATACGACCTTTATTAAGGCGTACATTGATTTGTGAAAAACTGATGTTCTCGAGCAATCGCGCCATATCAAGTGTAATAGAGGTTCTGGGGCCGATGCGCATTTTTATTGAATCTGTAAACACAAGGTCAACTGATGAATTACGTCCGGTAATTAACCGTGATCCGGGCATTAAAAGGATATCAGCGGAAAGTCTGAGGTTTTTTGTCAGACGTATGCGGACACCTTTTCTGGTGATCATCACTGCTTCACCTTTAATTGCAATTGCCGCCGCACCCTGCAGTAAAGTAGGAGCAAAACGCCATAGAAGATTACAACGCACTGTGGGAACCAGGCATACTGTAAGAAGCAAAGCTGCAACAACTATTTTTTTCTTTCCTGTCATATCATATCTCCGCTGATCAACTCATTATGGGTAGACCTTTTATCTGAAAATTGTCAGCGAAAATGTCAAACACTAATAATTGAATTCGGCAAAAGAACGCATAACTGTATTGATCTTTTCAAGAGGTTCTACCTCCATGAAGTACACGGTAATTTTTTTTCTTTCTGATCCAATGCGTATGTCGAACTCACGGTGAATTTCACCCTGAACCTGCCTGTTGATATATGTGCTTTTAAGGGAGGCAAGGGGGATGGTCTTGATTGTAGCCTGCAGGTTTTCTTTTTCGGCAGCAGTAAGTTTTCTGGATAAAATTGTACTGTCCGGCTCATTGTTTGTTGAGTGTTTAATGATTAATATTGAATCGGTATTGAGTGACCAGGTCCACAGTTTATGGGTGCCATGGGTGTATATCGTAAGTGTTATAGTATAATCATTCGAGGCGGCAGGATGATAACACGATAAAACCAGGAGCATGATCACAAAGACTATTTTGGTTATTACAGCACGTACTGTTTCTTTGTGGCTCATAATACACACTTCCCATCACGCTGTATGATATAGGTATGGTTATTAGATTCTTTCAGGTGCGACGATATCATATCATACACGTGCGTATCGACTTTATTGTGGAATCTACTATCAGCTCGCATTCTTATTATAATTCGGAATAGTATCAACAGCGTGTAAAAGGTCAGGGTTATTGTGTAATGGTGTCTGACCGGTTCTGATCATGACAGTTTTATATCTGTCAAAACCTCTGTAATAAGGAGCATAGGAACAAATAAGAATTAATATATCCGTGTCAAATTCCGCTACTGTGTGTGCAAGGTTTACCGTCCGCTCAAAAGTAATACTGAAAAAGTTTTCTGTCAATTCTGTATTCGAAAAAATGGGGCATTTTTCCTTACTGAAAAGGATATCGACAAAAATGTTTTCATTTGAGTTTGAATAGTTTGCGAAGGTATAAGGGTAAAGGGCGCAATCAAGTGGTTTGCGAATACATTTTTTTTCAATTTTTCTGCATACCAGTCCAAGGCCTGATTCATGCACATCGAATTTTTCTTCAAATGATACTGGTGAGCTTTTCAGGGAAAGATATTCTATTTCATACGGAAGCAATCCGGTAAAGGTATTTGCGGGTTTGCCTTTTTCAGTGATATCAGCCTGGGGAAATTCGCAGCAATCACAATTGTTTTGGATACACATGTTATTGCAGATTGTATTCTCTCCATTGCCCCCCAATAAAGAAAACAGGGTGTCGTAAAATTTAAATAGAGTTGATTTTGAACCGGAATATTTGGCTTCAATTTTCTCTCGGAGAAGAAGGGTGTTATTTAATTGTACATTCATTTGCAGGCTCCATATAATAGAACACGATTTGTAAAATGTCTCTTGTACAGTGAAAGCTTTCAGGCATATATTACTATCAATTGATGCTGTTATATCACGGGAATCCGGATGCGAATGCATCGATCAGTACTACTTCAGGTATCATTCCCGGAGCTGCAACTGCTCCTGTCCAGCCGGATGGTAAGAATAACCGGAGAGAGGACCATGTATTCCCTGAGGGGTCAATATATCTGCTTTCACTCTGAAAACACTGAGGCTCCATGGCCCAGGCTACTCCTGCGCCGCACCCCTTTGCAACAGCTTCACGCATACACCAGAAACTAGTTAGAGCAACAGGATTTTGCGCGGCATTGACACGCTCAGTATCCGTCAATACATCCTCCGCAATGCCGGCAGCGTTCACAGCTTCAACATCCACACCAACCGGGAAGCCTGATGCAATGGCTGCCACCGCAATTCCAGGTGCCCGTGAAAGGCTTACAGAATACCCGCAGGATATTTTCTGACTGATGGTAAGCCGACCTGAAGGTTCTTTTCTGAACCGCCATTGTGCAGGATCGCTGTGTGTAATACGAGACAAAAGCCAGCGCAGTAAAATACGGCCGCCCTGCCACTCAGAACGGGATATATGGTCCCTGAACCTTGAACTGTATTGATGCTCCGTATCGTCAAGCCATTCCAATGCCCCGCGGAATGTGGCAACATTGAGAGCATTCCAGTGCGCAAAAGCGATATGAATCATGCACGTATTTCCATTATTATGCCCCATGTTTTCCGGTACCGTATGCTTTGCCCGTTGAACGGGTTGGCGCTCCTGAATATCGCAATTCCGGTAGCAGATGTTCCTCTTTCATTATTACACTGTTTGCTGTCACGATGGATCCGTCGCCAATGTGAGCGCCATATAACGGAACAGTCCCATGGCCAAGCGTTGCACGGCTGCCAATCTTTATACGATCAATTTTCAGTACACGGTCTTCAAATGTGTGAGCCTGGAAAATGGCAGAGACTGTGGCATCATCACCAATAGTAATCATATCCGGATCAACAACCTGTGCAAATCCGGTTGATAACACCACCCGCCGGCCTATCTTCATTCCCATCAGCCTGAGATAGAAGTTCAGTAAAAGTGTTCCCTGAAAAGGTGTCAGGACAGGAAATGCCCAGAGCCCCCACACAATGTAAAGGAAATCCCAGCGGCTGCACCAGCATGACCAGAGCGGGTGAACCCCCGGACGGACGCGTCCAAGTAGCATCCATTTTAATATTAATACAGCAGTCGTAAGTCCGGCAAGAAGCGCAAGACCCGCGACAGCTAATCCGATTGTATTGCCGATAATTCCTGTTGTGTTGATAACCGCCGCATCGGAAATACCAATCCATACAGCGAGTACGGCAGCCTGTAATCCCGGAAGTGCAAAGCGTAATAGTTCCCATATAAGCCGGGTTGTATACCGTACCGGACCCGGATTATAGGTCAGTGAACGGTCAATGTCCAGCACTTCCCGGCGAGGCAGCTCAAAAGGCGGGATCCCGAACCAGGAAGACCCTCTGCTGATCTTTTCCGGATCGGCAATAGTTGAAACACCGAGCAGAATGTCCGGCGGCAGCTGTGTTCCGTTCCTCACCATAGCATGGTTGCCGAAAAAGCTGTCCCGCGAGATGTATACTTTTCCAAGCCGGACAGTTCCCGAACGAATTTCCGGGCATGCCAGGTAAATACCGTCAGCACAGAACGTGTCCGACTCAATCTCGACCATGCCGGGTACCAGGTCTATCAGCGTGCTGATTTCACAGTTCGTGCCAATTCGCATTCCAGCCATCCGGAGCCATACAGGCCAGAACATACTTCCACTGAGCCATGTACTTGCTGAATTCACGAATGACGTAGTCAGCCAAACCCTCAAATACGCTGAACTGCGTAACGGTATTTCTCCACATGGGATACGGCCAAGCATTCGGGCTAACATCGCACCCATTAAAAGGGTCACCGGTAATGCAATCGAGGCAGCCAATGCAAGATCATATATATTCATTACAAGTTGTGAACTTGAAAATCTTTCCAGTATCTGGTAGGTACTTAATCCTTTCCACATTGATATAAGAAATAATGTTCCCCAGAAAGGAACAGACATCAGAATACCAAGTGCTGTTTCCGCGATAAAGCGGGTAACCATCCAGCGGCGTTCTGACCAGCAGAACTGCTGTATCGGATGAAGCGGCTCGACCTTACCTGCCGGCGCTGCGGGAATACCCTCCCACACCTCATTTTCCCCGGTTGTAACGCCGGGTTCCAATGAGGCAAGAGGAGCAAGTATGCTGCCGGCGCTTATAGTTGCGCCCCCGGCCACTGTTGCCCGTACTCCAACCACTGTTCCGGCTTCCAGCCGGACTGGAGCAGTAACGTACATTCCGGATTCAATATCCATTATACGTAAAGAGGTTTCCTGGGACACGGTGACATCATCGCCGATATCAAGCAGATCCCATCCGCCGGACAGCGGAATAGCTCCCCGGTGAAAATGAACATGACCTCCAATCCGTGCACCCAGCAATCTGAGTATAGCCGGCGCGGCGGCTGTTCCCTCAAACCATGACCATGGAATCTGGCGAACTGTATGCTGGACAAGCCAGTAACGCAGACCCTGTGCGCTCCAAACCGGTACTCTTCCCGCTGTATATCTGCCTATGAGCATACGCTTCAACGCGACAGAGCGTGCTACGGCAACACATGTCCAGAGTGGTGTCCCGACAGCAAAAAGAAACGGTATTGACAGCAGTACTCCGGCAAAACCTATATATTTTATTGCGTATGGCAGCAATGCCACAAGAGCCCAGCCGGCAAGTGCGGATGATATAACCAGTTCAAAGAGAATATATAACCCCTGGAAGAGAGAAACTGTCACCGGATGTTGACGCACGGATTCCGGGGAGTACACTGTTTCAGATACAATCGGGGATGATGTGAGACTAATCTGTTTTGCAACTGCTTCAATTGTCCTTCCTTCATATACATCACGAACAGTTACAGAACTGGTTGCTATGTCTTTACGAAGCAGTGATACCCATTTCGCAGCCAGCAGTGATGTCCCGCCAAGGTCAAGAAAGAAGTCATCATCAACAGATATCTTCTCTCCAGGAATGCCGAGTACGCCGGCAGCCGCATTCAGGAGCGTGAGCTCAACAGGGTTTCGGGGCGGAATTACGGGACGCTGTGTATCCGCATGAAGTGAAGGCGCATTTGCAGGTAATGAGTCCCGAATCAGCTTTCCTCCCACAGTCCGCGGCAGCGTATCGATGATACCGTAATGCGTGGGCACCATATAAAAAGGCAGGGTATTTGCAAGTACCTTTGCGAGTGCTGACGGTTCAGGAGGATTCGAATTATCAGCAGGTACAATCCATGCGGCAAGTTCTTCACGTCCAGCCGGGCCCTGTATCCGGCATGCGGCTTCACGAACCCCGGAACATTGCACCAGCTCTGCCTCAATTGCTTCAAGTTCAATTCTGTATCCGCGAAGCTTTACCTGGGCATCAATACGGCCAAGGCAGTCAATTGAGCCATCCGGCAGCTGACGGGCTAAATCTCCCGTACGGAAAATCCGTCCGAACTCCGGATGGTCAATGAATTTTTCCGCAGTTGTCGCGGGACTGTTACGGTAGCCTGATGCTACTCCGTATCCCCCAAGGCATAGCTCTCCTGATTCACCGTCGGGGACGGTTCTCATGTGTTCGTCAAGGATCCATGCTGATATCCCGTCAACAGGATTTCCCACAACAATTTGCCCGCCGGCTTTGATTCGGGCCCGCAATGCAGTGACAGTGCATTCGGTTGGACCATATCCGTTTACCAGGGTCCGTCCGGGAGCCCATGTATCAACAACATCTCTTGGAAGGGCTTCACCTCCGACATACACAAGCCGGAGATCGGGGAGTTCCGAACATGGATTTTCACAACCCATTGTACGAAGCAGTGTCGGAGGCGGACAGATCACCGTTATCCGTTCTTCCCGAAGCCAGGGAACAAGATCCGGTCCAAGGCGCACGACATGATCGTCCATAACTACTACAGTGGCGCCCGATGCGAAGGCCATCCATATCTCTTCCAGCGATGAATCATACGAGTGTGAAGACCCCTGTGCTATCCTGTCGCCAGGCTTCAAATCGAAGTAGTCCAGGTCAGAGCGCACCAGGTTGGCAATACCTGCGTGAGTAATCATTACCCCCTTCGGCTTCCCTGTGGTTCCGGATGTGTAAATCATATACGCGAGATCACTGACATCGCGAGCATCCGGCATACAGGA
>DAOSYC010000039.1:0-23835 GCA_035380905.1 Spirochaetota bacterium
CGCGGGAAAACCTTTTTCGCTGATCATTTTTTCTGAAATGCGTCCGAGGTTTTTCATACCCATGAGAAACACGAAGGTCCTGTGCGGATTATACTCCGGGAGGGTGATTTCAAGGTCATCGTCTGAATCGTTCCTGCGGTGCCCGGTTATCACTTCAAATGAGTCAGCATGGTCCCGGTGTGTCACGGGAATGCCTGCGTAGGCAGGGGCTGAATAGAAAGAGGAAATACCGGGAATGATCCTGAAGGGGATTCCCGCATTCACGAGGTCCTGTGCCTCCTCGCCGCCGCGGCCGAAAATAAAAGGGTCGCCGCCTTTCAGCCTGGCAACAGTTTTCCCTTCCTTCGCTTTGGTTATTATGAGTTCGTTTATTTTATCCTGGGTCAGGGTATGGTCGCTCCCGGTTTTCCCGACATAGATTTTTTCGCATTCGAATTTCTGTATTATCTCTGCGTTGGAGAGGAAGTCATACACGATGCAGTCAGCGGACCCGAGTGCACGGAGCGCCCTTACGGAAATAAGGTCTATATCGCCGGGGCCGGCGCCTATAAGATATACCATTCCTTTTTTCATAGCAGTTCCTCCGCCCCTTCTTTTTTCAGCATGTCCGCAAGTGTTTTTCCCATAATGCCGGGGTCCGTCCCCTCAATGTTTTTCCTTATCAACCGGCTCCCGTCCTGAGCCGCTACCATGCCCGAAAGATGTATTGTCCCGTTTTCGATATAGGCGTATGCGCCGATGGGGATGTGGCACCCGCCGCCGAAATGCTGCAGAAAAGCACGTTCCGATTCTATCGCTGATGCCGTGGCGGGATCGGTCAGGGGACGGAGCATTTCCTGCAGTTCTGTGTCATCTTTCCTTACCTGCAGTGCCAGCGCTCCCTGTGCCGGTGCCGGGAGAAAGAAGCTGTAGGGCAGCACATGGGCTACAAGATCGGATATGTCGATATTTATGCGCTTCAGACCCGCGTAGGCAAGGATTATGGCATCAAAATGTCCCTCCCTGAGTTTACGCAGTCTCGTGTTGACATTTCCCCGTATCGGCTCAATGACAAATGATTTGTTCTCATGGAGCATCTGCGCGGCGCGGCGAAGTGAGCTGGTCCCGATAACCGCGTTATCTGAAAGGGGAATATATCTGTCGCGTTGAAAGGATTCTTTCTTAATAAGCAGAATGTCAGACGGGTTTTCCCGTTCCGGAATTGCCGCAATCATCAGTTCCGGCACCATTTCCGTGGGAAGGTCCTTCAGGGAATGGACCGCGAGATCAATATCGCCCCCGATTAACGAATCTTCAATTTCCTTGGTGAAAAATCCTTTCCCTTCCATTTTATCGAATGAAACATTCTGTATTTTGTCGCCCTGGGTCTTTATAATAATGACTTCGGTATTATCTTTTCCTAAAATATCGCGGACGTAATGGGCCTGCCACAGGGCTAATTCGCTGCCGCGGGTACCGATCCGTATAATTCTTTTACTGTTCAATGTAGTGTCCTGCATGACTGTAGTGTATTTCCTGATGAGTATAAAGAAAACCGATTTTCATAGTACAGATTATTTTTGTCAAGTGTATGGGGGGAGTTTTCTGGATGAATTTGTTACTGTGTGTCTTCTGGTATACGAGAACAAGGAGGCTTCAGCCCCTTGCAGTTGAGGTATTTATGGAAAATCTCTCATGTGTCATGGAAAACCAATGGGCTAAAGCCCGTTGTTCTGACAGAAGGAAGGGGCCTCCTGGTTAGCGGGCAGGATTTCTCCGGGCACGGATAATCACATCCTTACCTTTAATATAAAGAGGAGCCGGATTAATAGAAATCGCGATATCAATATATTTTAATGCTGCGATATAATCACCGCTTTTATACGCGTATTTCGCGGCGAGATAATGTAAATGATCAAAGTGAGGGTCCCGTTTGGAGGCTTTTTTTAATGTCTGGAAGGCTTTTACATAGTTTTTATCTTTCCCGAGGGTCTCCGCAAGGGTTATATACGCGTATATAAAATTCGGATTCAGCTCAATCGCCTTTTCAAGGCACACAACTGCCTTCTCATGGTTCCGTGAGTTGATCCATTCAAGGGCCATTTCATAAAAATCATCCGCCGCTATGTCGTCATAGTGTTTCATGGTGTCGGGGTCAGGGCCTCGTATGTATGATGAACTTACAATATATATCGGGACAAGTCCTGGTTTTGTACTGTTTTTTCAAGTTTCAGCTGTACATACGCTGCGTCAATATGTATGCTTTTTTTGTCATCATGTAAATCCGGTGCTTCAAAAAGAATATCTTCAAGAATCTTTTCCATGATAGTATGAAGACGCCGTGCCCCGATGTTTTCAAGTTCTTCATTCAGCTTTTTTGCAGTTTTTGCGATTTCTGCTATTGCATCGTCGGTAAAATTAAGGTGAACGCCTTCTGTCTTTAGAAGTTCTGTGTACTGCTTTGTGAGCGAGTTCTTCGGTATGGTGAGAATTTTTTTGAAATCCTCCTCTGAGAGGGAATTCAGTTCTACACGAATTGGGAACCGTCCCTGAAGCTCCGGAATGAGGTCCGAGGGCTTTGATACATTGAAGGCCCCTGCGGAAATGAAAAGAATATGGTTCGTCTTTACCGGGCCGTACTTTGTGTTAACCGTGGTTCCTTCAACAATAGGGAGAAGGTCACGCTGCACTCCCTGCCGTGAAACATCGGGGCCGCTTTTTGATGCGTTCCCTGCAATTTTATCGATCTCATCAACAAAGACAATACCCATTTCCTCAGTCCTGCGGAGGGCTTCATTGACGACTTTGTCCATATCTATGAGTTTTTCCACTTCCTCCGCGGCAAAGAGTTCTTTTGCTTCAGCTATGGTGATTTTCATTTTTCTCGGCTTTTTCGGCATTAAATCCCCGAGCATCTGCTGCAGCTGAATGTCCATATCTTCCATCCCGGAACCGCCGAATACCGACATCACAGGGACCGGTGATGAAGATTCTCCTTCGTATTCAATTTCGATATCATCCAGAATACCGTTTTGCAGTTCGGTCCGCAGGCGTTCCCGTTCTTGATCCGGACCATCTGATTCTGTGTCATGAACAGCTGTCTCAGAATCAGTAATAATTGAAAGGGTCTTTTCCTTTACCTTTGAAAAGTCAAACCGGCTTTCAGGGAGCAGGATGTCGAGAATCCTTTCCACGGCATTGACCCCTGCCTTTTCACGGACAAGGTCGCTGTATTCATTCTTCACCATGGTGACCGCGGTGTAGGTGAGGTCCCGGACCATGGATTCAACATCCCGTCCCATGTAGCCGACTTCGGTGTATTTCGTAATTTCCACCTTGAAAAACGGCGCCTTTACGAGGCGGGAAAGCCTCCGGGCTATCTCGGTTTTGCCGACACCCGTCGGGCCGATCATTACAATGTTTTTCGGCGCAATTTCCTCCTGCATTTCCGGCTCAAGGCACTTTCTTCTGCTCCTGTTTCTCAGGGCAATGGCTACTGACTTCTTCGCCTCATCCTGGCCGATTATGTATTTGTCAAGTTCACAGACTATCTGGCGTGGCGTGAGGTCTTCCAGAATATCCGGATGCGTAACGTTCTGATCTATCATGCTGAGGCTAAATCTCCTCTATCGTAAGATTGCTGTTTGAATAAATACAGATTTCCGATGCGATTGTCAATGACTGTTCAATAATTTCTTTCGGGGAGCACTCCGTGTTTCTGACCAGGGCCCGTGCAGCAGCTGTCGCATACTGTCCGCCGGAACCGATACCGAGGATGCCGTCATCAGGTTCTATTACCTCCCCGGTCCCGCTCAAAAGATAGAGGCTGTTGATATCTCCCACGACAAGAATTGCCTCCAGTCTCCGCAGCATCCTGTCCATCCGCCAGTCCCGTGCCAGCTCCACGGCCGCCCGTGAAATGTTTCCGGAAAATGTTTCCAGCTTCCCCTCAAATCGTTCAAAGAGTGTCAGGGCGTCCGCAACGGACCCCGCGAAACCCGCAAGAATTTTCCCGTCATTCATGGTCCGGATTTTCTTCGCTGTGGATTTCAGCACGGTTTCCCCGAAGGTAACCTGTCCGTCGCATCCCATCGCCAGTTTGCCAAGGTGTTTCACGGCAAGAACCGTGGTTCCCCTGAATTGTACATCACTCATTTTCCCCTCCTGCGTGCGGATGAAATTGATTATATACCCGTTTAAGACGCTCCTTCGTGGTGTGGGTGTATATTTGTGTTGTGGAAAGGTTTTTATGCCCCAGCATTTCCTGGACTGCCCGAATATCTGCTCCCCGGTTCAAAAGCTCTGTCGCGAAACTGTGACGCAATACATGGGGCGACACTCTCCCCAGGAGCCCTGTTGCCCTGGCGCGTCCCTCAAGTATAAATGAAATGCCTCTCACAGTCAAACGCCTGCCGTTATTGTTTACAAAAAGCGGCGCAGTCATCTCGCCGAATTTGTTGTTCCGGTCCTTCAGATACCGCTGTATCCATTGGATGCAGTCATCCGTAAGAAATACCATACGCTCCTTTGATCCCTTGCCGGTGACACGCAGGGTGCCGTTTTCAAAGTCAATGTCGTTGATGTCCGCCCCCGCAAGTTCGGAGACACGTGCCCCTGTGGAATAGAACACTTCAATCATGGCCCTGTCCCGGCAGTCAATAAAGCTTTTGATGTCAAATTCAAGTATCCTGTCAAACTGGTTTGCATGGAGGAACCGGGGCACTTTTTTGTCAAGACGGGGGAAGGTGAGGGTGTGGGCCGGGTTGTGTGCAACGATGTCCCGGTTGTAGAGAAATCTGAAAAAAGATTTTATTGTGGCGATCCGCCTTGCAATAGACCGTTTTGAAAGTCCCCGATCATAGCTGAATTCAATAAAGGCAACCAGGTCCTGTTTCTGAATTGAACCGACGGGAATGTCGTCATTGATTATTGTGACAGTGGTATCATATTCATGCCCTGACCCTTTTTCACTGTCGAAATCCCCGAGGAGAAACCGGTACAGCTGGATAAGGTCCCTGTTATACTCCTCAATGGTTTTTGGAGAAGCATTTTTTTCATACTCCAGGTATGACATGAAGTGGTCTGTTTCAGCAAGCATGGATCAGGTTCCTAATCGTCGAGCAGTTCAACCTCGTAATCACATTTTTCATTCAGGCAGTGTATTGTTTCCCCTTTTCCTTTTGTCCGTTTGGAAAAGAGCACCCCTTTGCATTTCGGGCATTCCTTTTCTGTGGGGGTGTCCCTGGTAATAAAGGTGCATTCCGGATAATTGGTGCAGGCGAAGAAGGGGCGTCCTTTTTTCGATGACCGTTTTACAATCTCGCCTCCGCAGTTTTCAACAGGGCATCTTCCCATGGAAAGGGGTTTTGCGTTCCGGCATTCAGGGAAACCGGGGCACGCGAGGAAGAACCCGTATCTTCCCAGTTTTTTCACCATGTTCCTGCCGCATTTTTCGCATACTATATCGGTTTCCTCGTCGAGGATGTTTTTCATTTCAACCATGTTTTCTTCGGCATCGTCAATGACAACTTTGAATGGACCGTAGAAATCCCTGAGCATTTTTACCCAGTCGGATTTTGATTCTTCAATGAGGTCAAGGTTTTCCTCCATGGTCGCGGTAAAATCAATGGAGACAAATGATTTAAAATGCTCAACCATGATATCGTTGACAAGTTTTCCGAGCACCGTAGGCACAAGCTGTTTCCCTGAACGTGTGACATAGTACCGCTTAATCAGGGTGTTAATGGTGGGGGCGTAGGTTGACGGCCTCCCGATACCGGATTCCTCCAGGAATTTAACAAGGGACGCATCGTTAAACCGTGGAGGGGGAGTGGTGAAATGCTGCTCCGGGAGAAATTCCTGTACCGTAAGGGTGTCCCCCTCCTGTAAATTCGGGAGTGTTTCCTTCCTGGTTTTATCGTCTTTGTCAACGGCGGTAAATCCGTCAAACAGTACAATACTTCCGCTTGCCCTGAACTCGCAGTCACCTGCGGTGATAGATATCGTGGTTGCGAGGCTGGTTTCCGGAGTCATCTGAGAGGCGATGAAGCGCTTCCAGATAAGACTGTATAGTTTATACTGGTCCCGTGTGAGGTCCTTCTTTATGGCATCAGGCGTCATGAGCACATTCGTGGGACGGACCGCTTCGTGAGCGTCCTGGGCGCCTTTCTTGTTTGCGTAGGTATTCGGGCTTTCCGGCAGGTAATCATTTGAAAAGGTGGTGCTGATATAGTGGCGTACCGCGTCAAGAGCAGTTTGAGAGACACGGGTGGAGTCTGTTCTCATGTAGGTGATAAGACCCGTAGGGCCTTCGCCTGTAATATCGACACCCTCGTACAGCTGCTGGGCCACCATCATTGTTTTCGATGAAGTGAAACCGAGGCGGTTCGCGGCATCCTGCTGCAGTTTGCTGGTAATATATGGCGCCGGAGGCTTGCGTTTCCGTTCCTTTTTCTTAATTGATGATACGAGGAATTCTTTATCGCCGAGATACGCAAGAATTTCGTCAACACGGTCCTTTCCGGTAATGCGTTCCTTTTCCCCTTTCCAGCTGTAAAATGACGCGGTGAAGTCCTTTTTGTTGTTGTTCAGCACCGCATCAATGGACCAGTATTCCTCGGGAATAAACTTATCGATTTCCTTTTCACGCTCACAGATTATATTCAGGGCAACAGACTGGACTCTTCCGGCGGAGAGGCCCTTCTTGACTTTTTTCCAGAGAATCGGGCTGATATAGTAGCCCACAATCCTGTCAAGTATGCGCCGCGCCTGCTGCGCGTTCACAAGGCTGGTGTCAATTTCCCGCGGGTGCTGCACCGCCTCTTTTATCGCGGATTCAGTTATTTCATTGAATTCAATCCGCTTAATGTTCGGATTTTTCGGTGAAAGGGCATTGGCAAGGTGCCAGGATATTGCTTCACCTTCGCGGTCAGGGTCAGTTGCGAGAAGTACCTGGGACGCCGATGCCGCCTTTTTCTTGAGGTCGTTCAGGATCTTCGCCCGGCCCCGTATGGTGATATACTCGGGCTGGAAATTGTTTTCAACATCAACGGCGAGCCGTGACTTCGGAAGGTCGATAATATGACCCATCGATGACGATATCACATACCGTTTGCCGAGATATTTGTTTATGGTTTTTGCTTTCGCGGGTGATTCAACAATAACCAGAGTTTTTCCTTCTTTATTCATGCAGTACAACCTGTTTTGATTTTCATGTCGCTATAGTGTCTACTTCATGGTTTACAGTTATTTGTCAAACAATTCTTTTATTTTCTTTTCCGGGTCCCATCGAATCATGAAAAAAAGCAGCAGTGAAATGATTAAAGAAATAACAACGAATAGTATAATCCGTTCAGATGTGTAGTACGCAACCGCATTAAAGGGCCTTTCAAATGTCATTACGCCGAGAATCCGGCTGTTTTCGCTGCTGTTATGGCAGAATCTGCAATGCGGTTCGGCGTGAATCGGAATTGCAGCGTAGTACATGTTGTTTTTTATTACAGTATTGATTGCCGGGTGCAGTGAGTGAACAGTTTTCAGCGCGATACTGTCTGTACCGGGATTTTTTTCTCCAGGTGCCGGTATTTCATTACCCCCTGTATCGTATACCTTTATCCGGATTACATGTTCATTTCGCATGTCATCAAGAAATATCCACGCGTACTCGGGGCGTGCATACATCTTAATTCTGAGAAACGCGTCTTTGATTACTGTAAACTGGGTATCAAGTTCACGAAAATAACCCGATTTGTAAAAAGAAAAAATATCACCGCTGAAGGGAGGGATTGAAAAAACCTGTGACATCGAAATCAGCAGCAGAAACGATAGTATAGTAATGAGAAATATTTTTATTTTCATCAGGAAGTCCGGAATATGTGATTTTTTTATACAAATATGTGTTCCTGTTATTATATATCGTATATCGTTGTCGATATAATGACACTGATTTATCGAATTATTCCATTTTAAATTGTAAAGTTTTTCAGTACCCCGATAAGTGAAACAGCCATTTCTTTCAACTTTTGAGATGATTCTGATAAACGCTGTGATTCATCAACGAACATCTTCGCGCCTGAATTGACCTTTTGTATGCTTGATATAATTGTTTCGGCGTTCTTTTTCTGTTCACCTGTTGAATCACAGAGGCTTTGTGAGAAGTTGCTTATTGCTGAAATGTTGTGTCCGAAACGATGAATCTCGTTAACCCGGGTGTTTATCATGTCGATAAAACCGCTTATCATAAGACCGGTTATTTCAATATTTCCCACTATTGCGTCAAAGGAGTTTTTCATGCGTGACATGACTGTAAGATTTTCCTTTATTTCAATATTACCTTCATTAATGAGGCGGGTTATATCTTTCACATTTGAGCCGGTTTTATCAGCCAGCTTGGATATCTCTTCGGCAACGACGGAAAAACCTCTGCCGTATTCACCGGCACGGGCCGCTTCAATGGAAGCGTTTAATGAAAGGAGATTGACCTGGTCAGCAATATCCGATATCAACTGGATGATATTCAAAACACCCTCATAGAGCGCGCCGGTTTTCTGCATGCCGTCAAATGCGCTGTTTACATAATCCGAACTTTCCTGGGCATTTTCTTCGACGTTCCCCATCGATTTTATAACATTGTTCGCGTCGTGAGAAAGTATGGTCATGGACTGATTAAGGGTATCGACTGCTTTTTCAAGATCGGTTATGTTGGAATCCTGCGCTGAGGCACTGGAGTCAATATCTGTTAATGAATGTACAATCGTCTGCACTATGTCCGTTGATTCTTCGAGCAAATCAACATTTTCCAGTGAGAGTTGTTTTACCGAGTTTCCAGCGTTGGAAATAAGCTCAGATTCATCAAGAAGCAGGAGGGACAATCGTTTTGTCTGTTTAAGATAGTCTCTAATCGTAGCTATAAAAGTAATAAATGTTCGGGTAAAATCTTCAAGTATGTCACGGGTTTTAACCAGGGATATCTCTCCGGTAAGGTCTCCCTGTGCCGCCCGTGTAAGTGCGGGGAGCAGCTGCTGGATGGAACGGGTTATCCTGGAAAGCTTTCTGTATAATAACAACGCGATGCCGATATTTATTATAAAAAGAAACAGCGATTGAATAAATATGCTGAAATAAAAATCACTAAATAATGCTTTTTCACTGAATATAAGAAGTATGTTCCGATTACTGTCCGGGAAAGACCGGGAGAAAAAGACTGAATGGCTGCCGTCAAAAACACCTTTGAATTTTCTTACCATCATATCGTTATTACCAGCCTCGATATTGCGCAATGTCGAGGCATACAGGCTGTCCGGCATGTCTCCTTTTTCAATACGTTCCGGGATTCTGGAATTACGCATATTACTGTCCGAGGAATAGGTCACCTGACCGTTGTTGTCTGTTACAACCACTATACCCTGATAGCTGGTTACAACGCCGGGGAGACGTCTTTCACTGTCGGGAGTTTCCAGCAGCAGACGTTCGCCGGTCATTTCGATGGTGTCAGAAACATGGAGATCAATCTGTCGCGCGATTATATGGTAATTGACAAAATATATCATAACAGAAATTGCTATTGTTGCCATGAGGACTGTTGGAATTACCAGGCTTAGTATCTTGTTGCCCAGTTTTTGTATATAGATCGGTACTCCGGATCTGCCCATGGGATAGGTGCGTGCGTACCAGATCAGCATTGAGTTAAAGCCGAGATAGATAAATACAAAGATGGTGATTGAAAGGACAAAAAACATGTAGTAGATGTTGCTGTATCCGAAAAAAAGATACATTGCGGAAACTGTTGGAATATAGAAAAGAAAAATAAACAGCGTGTTAAGCCCCATTACTTTCATGGGATACTTTTTGAACCGTTTTTTCTTTATAACATATGACTCTTCGTCAGTTCGGGTTATGATCTTCATCAGTTGCCGCATGTCCATCATATAATACGTGAACAATATGGTGAAGCTTATTATCATTACCCCCATGGCGAGGGCGAGGACCCGCAGATCGCTGAAAACAGGAAATGCTATGGTGAGGATAAGAAATGCAACAGCATGGTTTAAAAAAATTACAAACCCGCCATATTTCCTGAAGTTTTTCAATAGTTGTTCCGGGTTCATCCCTGCTCTCCCTGATGGTTGTGTCGTATCTTGTAATAACAAAAAATTTTATGAGAAATGTGATCCTGGAGTAATATACAAATTTATCGTATTTTTGTCGTTTTCAATAAAAAAGAAATGCGTTTGACAGCATGTTACCTGATATAATACATGAAGAGATTGTTACGAAAGGAAACCAGTATGATACATGTACAACAAAGCGTGACGTTCAGCGCGTATCACAACTACCGTTATGGTGATTTTATTTCAAGGGAAATTTTGCAAGGTTCAAAAGAATGCGGGTTTTTTCTTTCAGCAGAGAAGGTATCGTTTCCTGATAAGTCGCCGAATATACACGGATCTATATTCGACGGCAACGGATTTCCTGTAGCAGATATTATCAATAGTACAGTAGCCATTAAAAATGAGAATTACAGGGTCCATGAAGTTGAAGGGGGTATTTGTATTCTCGATAAAAAAGATAATGTTCTCTTCGGGTGGCGCACTGTGGTGTATAGAAATGCTCTGGTGACCCGTTTGCTGGGGGCGTGTTGTAATGAGGGTGGCAAACAGGTGAAATCTCTATAGCAGCGTGCCGAATGACTGTTCCGGTTCTGTCCGGTTTAATGTTACCATTGACAGGGTGCCCCGTTTTTTTTCATTCTCCGGGGAGTCCATCAGTGTTAATTTGATATAATTGCTGCTTACGGCGGTGAATATCCCATTGTTCCTATTCTTCTCAATAACACATTCCAGTGGTATTCCAATGAATCGCTTCCGGTAAGCTGATGATATCTTTTCCGAAAGAGTACGCATGACCAGTGACCTTTCAGCAATTATTTTCTGCGACGGGCGATTGCCCATTGATGCCGCAGGGGTCCCTGTTCTGGCGGAAAATGAAAACTGGTGTAGATATGAATAACCGCAGTTGTGTATCGCATCAAGGCTGCCCTGGAAGTCAACGTCCTCCTCGCCGGGAAATCCGATTATTATATCTGTTCCAATTGCAATATCGGGATGCTTCTCTTTAATTTTTTCAATAATGTCCATGTACACCGGCAGTGAATAGGGACGGTTCATGCGTTCCAGTATTTTATCCGAACCTGACTGGATCGGAAGATGGATATGACTGCATACCTTTTTGTGAGAAAAAAGTTCAATCAGGTGAGAAGTTACATGGACGGGTTCAATGGAGGTGATGCGGATTCTGAACTGTCCTTCGAGTTCAGCAAGGGCTTCCACGACATCGGGGAGGGTTTTCCCGTCACAGCTGTATCCACCGGTTGTGATTCCTGTGAGAATTATTTCAGGGCATCCCGAGTCGATCAGCTTTTTCCCGTGATCCAGAATTTCAACGAAGGGACGGCTCCTGCCTTTTCCCCGGACTGACGGGATTATACAGTAGGAGCATGAATTGTCGCAGCCGTCCTGGATTTTGAGGTATCCCCTGGTGTGGCCGAAGGGGAGGGGGGCTGTATCGTGCTGAATCATTACCGTGTCTGCATGAAGTGCCGGTTCGATGATCTGTGAATTAATTTTTTCGAAGATCAGGTCCTTTTCCCTGTTGCTGAATACTGCCAGGACTTCCGGCATTGACAATATGCCGCTCCTGTCCGCGTCCACCATGCACCCTGTAACAATGACTCCGCCGCTCCGGGAATGACGGGCCCCCTGACGGATCAGGTTTCTGCATTTTTTATCACTGCGGTCTGTTACAGTACAGGTATTAATTATAACCACATCAGCGGGCTCGCCGAACCGGGCGGCTTTCCAGCCATTCTCCTGGAAATAACCTGCAATAAGGGAGGAATCATACTGATTGAGTTTGCAGCCTAATGTTTTAATGGAAAAGGTTTTAGTCATCCTGCCGGGATTTTCTTCTGATTTCCTTAAATAAGACTATAATCCTGACTGCGGCGCTTACGTTCGTGAGGACCGCCATAACAAGAAGCACCAGCACCATCGGATAGTGCTCATTGATACCGTAGTGTGACAGCAGTATCTGGAGAAAAGGATATAATACCGATACCACCGAAAGAAGCACAACCCGTTCCGGACGCTGCATAAGACCGGCGTTTGTTGTTGATCCGACTGATTCACCGCGGGCCTTAGCGTAGCTGACAATCTGGGATCCTATTAACGCAACAATCGAAATTGCAATAATAACGGGGGTGGCGTTAAACCCGAACATCAGGATGTTGCCATTAATAGCATAGAAAAGAGTAATTCCAAGAAAAACAACACCTTCGCTGTACCGGTCAACACATGAATCAAAAAACGCCCCTTCCGGAGATTCCTGACCTGTCTGACGGGCAAGCCAGCCGTCAAGAATATCAAGGGTTGCACTGACAATTAGAATCCAGCCGGCCAGGGCGAATCGGCCCTCCATATAACAGTATGCAGAAATAAATCCAAGTATAAGTGATATGCCGGTGACAGTATTGGGCGTCATTTTAAGAAATTTCAACAGGGAAAGGAGGGGCTGATTAATCCAGTACCATAATTCACGTTGAAATACACCGACAAAAGTGGGGTGCATGCGCCTGAGTACGTCATCAGATTTTTTTCGTTTCGGGTAAAGAAACGCGAACACGATAATAGCGAGTATAACCGCGCTGTTCACGATTATAAGGGGTAAAAGAGAGTATACAATGTCAATTCCTGTCATATTGCAGTTACCACTAATGAGGGATTCAGATACGATACTGTTTTCCAGTATCGCGATTCAACATGCCGATGCGAGGACAATGTACTGTGACGGATGTTTGTCCAATTAAAGGAATAGCGAACCAGAGAATAACTTTACCGTCAATATAAATATTATTTGAATCCTTGCAAGTCAATTTTTCTTTGTACGTTTTTTTCTTGAACGAAGAAAGCGTATCTGTTCAATGGTATCTAATATCAGGTCAGAGTTCTCATAATAAAAAATCCGGCAATCAAAAAAACCTTGACGTAATTACGGGTGGTATTTACATATAATTGTTGAAATATACACATTTTAGCAGAAGAATTAATCCCCGGTTACAGTGACCGGTAACCCTGTACAACAGGGAGTGAAAATAAAAGCAGTACAATGAATGAAATATACAGGACTGCAGCAGATGATCGACATTCTTAAAACTATAACTGTTGGCTGTATCGGGACCGGGAATATGGGGTCTGCCATTGTTGCGGGCCTTGTGAAATCGGTTGGCGGACAGCATGTGGTCTGCTATGACGCTGATCCTGACATTCTTGAAAAAACATGTGCGAAGTATTCAGCCCCGAAAGCCGGTTCTCCTGATGATGTCTGCAGGAGATGCGACATCGTGATTGTGGCGGTGAAACCTGACTCGGCAGTTTCAGTTCTCGGGGCGTTACGCGGCTGCGCTGAAGGGAACGTTGTTGTATCAGTTGTTGCGGGGCTTTCTCTGGATTCGATGGAGGAAATACTCGGTGTGGCGCAGAAAATTGTCCGTGTTATGCCGAACACACCGGCCCTGGTCGGAGAAGGTATGTCGGTGTTGTCACCGAACGGCAACATGTTAGAAAATGATACTGACCGTGTGAAAGCCGTGTTTTCAGTGCTGGGTAAAGTCCTTTTGCTTCCTGAAAAAATGATGGATGCCGTTACTGCTGTTTCCGGCAGCGGCCCTGCGTATGTGTATACGCTTATTCACGCAATGACAGAGGGTGGCGTGAAAATGGGTATCCCGCGTGACAAAGCACTCATCCTGGCCACTCAGACGGTGCTGGGTGCTGCCGCGATGGTAGCGGAAAGCGGGGAGGACCCCATTACTTTGCGCGGAAAAGTATCGTCACCCGGCGGGACAACTATAGAAGCTGTGCATGTATTGGAGCGGAGCGGATTTTCCGGTATCGTAATTGATGCCGTGGAAGCGGCTGCAGAAAAGTCGCAGCGGCTGGGAAGGGGGAACAAATGAATGGATGGCCAGTAACCCGGTATCAGCTTACACAGTTTATTAATGGATGCAGGGGTATCATAGTCTTTATCGTAATGGTACTCGTAATCGGAAATATTATTAATGGAATAGTGAAAGATACCGTTGTTGTTAATCCTTCTGATTATATTATGAAAGACGGATTTCCGGTTTTTACTTCTCAGGAAGGATATATCAGCCTCATTAAAAAATACCCTCACGATTTTGGAACAAGAGTACGGATTCATACAATGCGGAATGGTGAAACATTCTGGGATATTGCGAGGAGCCGTAACATAACAATTGACACAATCATTGCTGCGAATCCGTTTCTAAAGTCCCTTGAGGCACAGGAGGGTATGGAGATTGTTGTTCCCGGTGAAAATGGTGTTCTTGTGCCGGTTGACGATATAACGGATGTGTGGCGTATGACACGGCTTCTTCATGACAACAGCGGCGTATGCGGTTCGTATATGCACGGCATCTTTGACCTTTTTGCACGTGATGATATTCGATTCGCTTTTTTTAAAAGATCGCAGCCTGTTGTTGTCAACAAGTACATACAGAGACTGTATGATATCCGGAAAAACTATCAGGCCCCTGTCATCGGTTATTTCACTTCAATGTTCGGGATGAGGAACTTCGATCATGAACATGGAATGGAATTTCATAACGGGATCGATATATCCTCGCGGATAGGGTCCCCCATCAGGCCGGTCCGGGAGGGTATCGTATCATATACCGGATGGAGGGAAGGGTACGGCCGGACAGTAATTATTCAGCACCGTGACGGATATATCAGCATGTATGGGCATCTGTTGAGAATTAACGTGCGGAAAGGTGAGATGGTCGGCAAAAACCGCATCATAGGGAACTCGGGTCAACGGGAAGATCTACGGGGCCTCACCTGCACTTTGCGATGAGCCGCCATGGCAGATATATCAACCCGCTTCTGTTCATCTGGTAATCGAAAGAAAAACCTTCAGTCTGCTTCTACTGGAAGTTTTTGTCCTTAAGGAGATGTTTTTCCGCTTTCATAAGATCTTCGATAGTATCAACCTCATACCATCCAATACCGGAAAGGTCCATTATTGACGGAGCCGTCCTCTCGTTCTCGGCAAGAATCTGAAGGATGTTTTCAACAACAGCTTTCTCGCCGAACCGGAGAAGTGTTTCCTGAATGGCATTTCTGTACACATTGTCGATTGACTTGTCTACATAGGTCATACCGATGTAGCCGCAATCGAAGGAGTCCAGCTTCTTGCTGATGGATTCGATTTTTTTAGAGTCGGGATACAGTTTCACCTTCATGTCGTCTTCCGCGAGGCTGCGGTCGAAATCACACATAGCTGTAATGGACTGGAATTGGGGTTTCATCTTCTCGAACATTACCGGGGGATAAATGTGGTCTGCGTTGGTTACAAGGAATGAGTCCTCCGAAAATGTGCTGAGCGCAGTAATGAGAGTGTAGATATTTCCTTTAAGATATTCTTTATTCTCTATGACTTTGACATGTGATATTCCCTTTTTCTCAACATGAATCTTTATATCCTCATAGTGAAACCCGCCCACAACAATTATCTCATTAAAGAAAGAAAGGTCGAAGAAGTCCAGAAGGTAATCAATGAGGGGCCTGCCGTTAACGGGGACAAGGGCCTTGGTGCGGGTTTTGGTGAGCTCTCCGAGCCTGCTTCCGGTTCCTGCGGCAAGTACAATTGCTTTCATAGTTCCAATAGTTCCTTTATATTATGTATTGTCAGGAGGTCGCTGTGTATCCGGCGAAAATCTTCTTCCTGAAATGTTCCGCAAATGCCGACAAAGCGAAGGTTGTTTGTCATGGCTTTTTCAGCATCTTTAAGGGAGTCTCCCACAAAGGTCAGTTCCTCGTTGGAGAGAGAGAACTTTTTCATGACATACTGAAAATGGTCTTTCCCTTTTTCAAAGCCCTCCCTGAATCCCAGAACGACATCAAACGTGAGGCCCTCCCGTTCAACAAATTCATCAATGAGGTGCTGAAAATTATTTGAGCAGACACCCACAATGTGGCCGCGCGCACGTAATGTCGAGATCGTATGGACAACGTCATCATGGAAGCTTTCGGAAAAAAAACCATGGATTTTAGTTTCTTCAAATATCCGGGCAATCTCCCCGTTGCTAGGGTCGCCGGGGAACATGATTTCAAGCTGCTGGAAAAAGGGAACACCGGAGGTTTCGAGATATCGGGCTCGGGCCTCTTCGTACGACACTTCCGGATGAAACCGGTGAATTGTTTCACCGGCTATGTTGGCGAACCCCCCCATGCTGTCAATAAGGGTCCCGTCAAAATCGAATAAATATGCTTTTGTGCTCACTCGTGTAATCCCGGATTGTAATGAAATTTCCCGGCCGTCTCCACCGGGATGGAAGCGATATACAGGCTTATGGAAGCATATATACCCTACCTCGATTGATATGATACATAAAGAGAAGCGAGGTTTTCTCCTCCGGGGACATAAAATACTTGCCTATCTTTCCTGTCCCTGCATACTCAGGGCAGATTGTATTGGAAGCCTGAATAATGCAATCAATAAAATTGAATTTTTTCACTGTAAGTATACTCAGGTACTGGTATCAAATGTCAATAATTATTTATAATAGTTATGTACAGTCTGGAAGTCTGGAAGTGCATCATGAGATATAAGGAATGGTATGGATGAACATTATCACATTGAACTTGATGATGAAATTGATCTTCATCATTTTCACCCGAAAGATGTCAAACTCGTACTGAAGGATTTTATTGAGGATGCCCGAGAGCGCGGAATTGGTACAATACGGATAATACATGGGAAAGGGCAGTCTGTTCTCAAATCCATTGTGCGTGGTGTTCTTGAAAAAAATGATGATATTGTTGAATTTCATGATGATATGTATAACTGGGGTGCAACAATTGCGGTTGTGGGAAAGCGTGAAAAAAACGGGTAGCCGATATCAGCTGAACATGATACATGAATAAGGGAAAAATGCTTGTGGTCATGAAGGGCAGGATTATAAAGCGGTATACTGTCTGAAGCTGCTCGTTCATGACCGGGGTACCTGCAGGTGACGTACCTTTCCGGATTATATGAAAGCCGGTTACAATTTATTGAGGTGATATATGGAATGCTCATGCGGTGGCGTGATAATCGAAGGAAAAAGCTGTTACAGCGTCAGTACGGAATTGTTTTATTTTGTACTGGAGGATGTTCCGGCATACCAGTGTACCCGTTGCGGGAAAGTGCTTTTCGGTGAGGATGTTGCTGAGAAAATTCAGAAACTTGTCCGTAAAATTGAACGTGACTCAAATGAAATAATAACCGGGAAGCCTTCGGTCCATTCCTATGACTACTGACCTGAACATAGTTTCGTCTCACAGGAAATAGTGTACTCGGTATCTCTTCTATAATTTCCGCTTCATTGTTCTTCCGTCGTGTAATAGTCGATGAAACAGCCGTTTTGCTGCGCAGGTTACAGCGATGTTACAGGGACATTACAGATTTGTAAAATAGCAGGCAATCCCATTATTACATATTGACTATCATATTCCTGGTGCTTAATTTAATATAAATTTATTATATTTTGAGGTGGATTGCTATGGGTTCAAAATTTCGATTAGCCCTTGCTTCGTTTCTTGTACTGGTTCCTGCCGGTTTAATGGCAGAGCCCGTAACTGTAGCTGTTGATACAGGGACAACGGCCTGGATGCTGACGTCAACGACCCTTGTATTGCTTATGATCCCGGGGCTTGCTATGTTTTATGGCGGTCTGGTGCGGACTAAAAATGTCATAGGAACTATGATGCACAGCTTCGCTGCGATGGCGGTTATAGGCGTACTCTGGATGGTTGTGGGGTATGCAACCAGTTTCGGCCCGGGGATTCTGGGAGGGTTTATGGGATGGAAAAAGGAATACTTCCTTCTACAGGGTATTGATGAAAGCATACTTTCTCAGGGTATCCCGGAGTATGTATACGCGATGTTTCAGGGGAAATTTGCAATAATTACTCCTGCTCTCATTGCAGGGGCCTTCGCGGAAAGGGTAAGGTTCAGGACCTATATCCTGTTTATCGCGTTGTGGAGCCTCCTGGTGTATAATCCTGTTTGTCACTGGGTGTGGGCATCAGATGGTTTTCTCGCACACCTTGGAGCGCTTGATTTCGCGGGAGGTACCGTTATCCATATCACCTCCGGTGTGAGCGGCCTCGTTGTTGCGCTGCTGCTGGGTTCCCGGAGAGGATATCCGAAAACTGCGATGCATCCGAATAATCTTGTTATGACCCTTATGGGTGCCGGTTTGCTCTGGGTGGGCTGGTTCGGTTTTAATGCCGGAAGCGCTGTTTCCAGCGGACTTGATACGGCACGTGCCCTTACGCTGACTCAGGTTGCAGCTGCTTCAGGTGCCTGCGGATGGATGCTTATTGAGGGGATACACCATGGGAAAGCAACAAGCCTGGGCTTCGCGTCCGGTGTCCTCGCTGGTCTTGTGGTGATTACTCCTGCTGCGGGTTTTGTGACTCCAGTGGGCGCGTTATTGCTTGGATTTGTCGCCTCAGGTGTGTGTTATTCCGCGATTCAATTGAAAAACAGACTTGGATATGATGACACCCTTGATGTGTTCGGGATCCATGGTGTTGCCGGAATTTTCGGCGCGATCGGTCTCGTGCTTTTCCTCCGTCCGGGATTTGTCAATGCACAGAGCGCAGGGTGGAGCAGCCTTCACCAGCTGGGAGTCCAGTCGCTGGCAGTTGTTATAGCCTTTGTGTATGCCGCTGTTGTTACTCTGGTAATAGCGTTTATACTGCAGAAAACAATAGGATTCCGGGTGAAGGAAAATGAAGAGATGGCAGGCCTTGATAATAGTCAGCACGCAGAACAGGGCTATGGCCTGATTCACATTAATTGATTCAGGAGAAAAGAATGAAACTGATAACAGCAATTATTCAGCCTGATAAACTGGACTGTGTCCGGGAAGCCCTCTACGCTGCGGAGATTAAGCGGATTACCGTGTCCCGCGTTACCGGCCATGGCCAGCAGGAGCCGGAAGAAGATGTGTACCGCGGGGTGAAGGTGGTTCCTAACCTGAGCCCGAAGGTGCGGCTTGATATCGCATGCAACGATGAATTTGTCGATATTACATGTGACGCGATTATTTCATCGGCACGGAACGGCGGTGGAGAAATCGGGGACGGGAAAATATTTATTCAGGAGCTGAAGGAATGTATCCGCATCCGTACCGGTGAAAGAGGCGGAAGCGCGATATAACGAAATCGGAAAATACCAAAAAAACGGCGGCCTGAAATGTAGTGTGCAGGCCGCCGTTTTTCGTTACAGCAGAATATATCAGGCTGATTAACAGATCAGCTTTCCTTTTTCTCAATCTTTGCCCATGAGTCCCGGAGCGGTACTGTTCTGTTGAATACAGGGTGCCCCGCGGATGAATCTTCCAGGTCAACGCAAAAATATCCCTGCCGTTCAAACTGATACCGTGTTCCCGGTGCGGCATTTCTGAGACCCGGTTCAGCCTTGCAGCCGGTAACGATTTTCAGCGAATCGGCATTCAGGAGATCAAGGTAATGAGTTTCTTTGTCTCCCTCAGGTTCTTCAGTCGTGAAAAGGCGCTCATAGAGCCGCACTTCCGCATCAATTGCATGTTCCGCTGAAACCCAGTGAAGTGTTCCCTTGACCTTTCTTCCGTCTTCCGACCATCCTCCCCTTGTCGCAGGGTCGTAGGTGCATCGAATCTCAGTTATTTCCCCGGTCGCGGGGTCCTTTATCACATCAGTACAGGTGACGTAGTAGGCATGTTTCAGCCGGACTTCTTTTCCCGGGGCAAGCCGGAAAAACTTTTTCGGGGCTTCCTCCCTGAAGTCGTCCTGTTCAATGTAAAGGGTCCGTGAAAATGGAATTTTCCTGGTCCCGGCGGATTCATCTTCGGGATTGTTGACAGCGTCAAGTTCCTCCACCCGGCCTTCGGGGTAATTTTCTATCACCACACGGAGGGGATTCAGTACCGCCATAACACGGAGTGCGCGCCGGTTCAGGTCTTCACGGAGGCAGTGCTCAAGGAGCGCGACATCAACGGTGCTGTCCCGCTTCGCGACCCCGATGCGGTCGCAGAAGTCGCGGATCGCTTCAGGGGTGTATCCTCTCCGGCGCATGCCGCATATTGTGGGCATCCGGGGGTCGTCCCAGCCGGAAACATATTTTTTTGTTACCAGCTCAAGGAGCTTCCGCTTGCTCATCACCGTGTAGGTGAGATTGAGCCTCGCGAATTCAATCTGCTGAGGATGGCAGGGCACCGGGAGCTGGTCCAGTATCCAGTCATACAGGGGCCTGTTGTTTTCAAATTCCAGGGTGCAGATTGAATGGGTGATCCCTTCCGTCGCATCAGAGAGGCAATGGGTAAAATCATACATAGGGTAGATGCACCATGTGTCCCCTGTCCTGTGATGATGGGCGCGCTGTATCCTGTAAATAACAGGGTCGCGCATATTTATGTTCCCCGAGGACATGTCTATCTTCGCCCGAAGAGTCCGTGAGCCGTCAGGAAACTCGCCGTTTCTCATCGCCTCAAAAAGGCTGAGATTTTCCCCGACAGACCTGTTTCTGTAGGGGCTTTCTTTTCCGGGCTCTTTCAGCGTGCCGCGGTATTCCCGCATCTGCTCTGCGTTCAGGTCGCATACGAAGGCTTTGCCGTCTTGTATAAGCTGAACCGCGTATTCGTAGAGTTTTTCGAAATAGTCCGATGCGTAATACAGGCGGTCGTCCCAGTCAAATCCCAGCCAGCGCACATCATCCATGATTGAATCGACATATTCGGTGTCCTCTTTGCTGGGGTTTGTGTCATCAAATCTCAGGTTGCAGGTGCCCCCATACTGTTTTGCGAGGCCGAAATTGAGGCATATCGATTTCGCATGGCCGATGTGGATATATCCGTTCGGTTCAGGAGGGAACCGCGTGGCAACCCTGCCGTCATTTTTGTTTTCCCGGATGTCCTCTTCAATAATGTCCTTTATAAAGTGAGAAGGAACGGCAGCGGATACGTCTTCATTGCTTCCGGTTCCTTTTGGTTCGTCCTTACCGTTCATTGTGTGTACCTCGTTGTGATTATTATTGGTTCATCATGGTGCTGTATGATTTCAGTTCCAGCGGATGCGATATTGTTCGATGTGTTCCTGCTGTTTTCCGAAGTTGTGTGTACAGCAATGAATACATGAAGTAAACCGCACCCTGTCAAGAAATTCTTTAATAAAACAGGGCGCGGCGTTCTTTTTTACACATTTGAAACAGCTGATAACCGTTCCTGTTTGTTATGGGGCTGATCACCTTATAATGATTTTTCTTCATGTTTGCGGTTCAGATTGATAATGTCCTCAAACTCCGGACGCAGCAACGGTGAATTTCCTGCTCATGAAAAAATGATGTTGACGTTATTCGGGGAATGCTGTATCCGTATCCCTGTTGATCCGGTTTTTCTGCAGATTGATTTTCCTGCATACGTGTGACGACATGATTTTGAATTATTTGCCCCGTTGGACAGAGCAGCCTGAGGTACCTTGATACTATCATGTGAAAAATGAATATAATAATCGGAATAAGGGAGTAATACAATGAGAGTCAGATTTGCGCCGAGCCCCACGGGGTTTCTACATATCGGCAACGCGAGAACGGCAATATGCAATTATCTTGTTGCGCGGAAAAATAACGCAACGCTTCTGCTGAGAATAGAGGATACTGACATGGAGCGAAGTTCCATGGAGTCGGAAGTGTCGATCCTCAAAGACCTGAAGTGGCTGGGCATTGAATGGCAGGAAGGGCCTGATGCCGGGGGAGAATACGGACCATACCGGCAGTCGGAACGGTTTGATATTTACCGGGAATACAGTGAGCGGCTGCTCCGTGACGGCAACGCCTATCACTGTTACTGCAGCCAGGATGAGCTTGATGCTGAACGGAAGAAATCCGAGGCTGAGAAGGGGTTTTATGTCTATTCCGGGAAATGCCGGGACCTTTCAGATGAACAGAAGGGCGCCTTTGAAGCGGAGGGACGGAAACCCACAATACGGTTCAGGGTCCCTGAGAGTGAAAAGGTTGTGGTGAATGACCTTATAAAGGGACCTGTGGCATTCAGCAGTGAGAATATCGGCGGTGATTTCATTATCGTCCGCTCCGACGGTGTCCCGGTGTACAATTATATCGTAATTATTGACGATACCCTTATGAAGGTGAGCCATGTGATCAGGGGGGAGGACCACCTTTCCAATACACCGAAGCAGATCCTCATTGCCCGGGCCCTTGATCTTCCGGTCCCGGAATATGCCCACATCGCTCTCGTGCTGGGGCCTGACCGTGCGAAGCTCAGCAAAAGGCACGGCATAACATCTGTCGAGATGTACCGGAGGGAGGGATATCTTCCTGAGGCGCTGTTCAACTATCTGGCAATGCTGGGATGGGCTACGGAAAGCGGCGAGGAAATCCTCAGCGTCGATGATATTGTCCGTGAACTGGAGATCAGCAGCCTGGCAAAGAGCGCCGCGGTATTTGATTTCCAGAAACTCCGTTGGATGAACGGTATGTATATACGGAATTATCCCCTGGATACAATAACTGACCTTTTCCTGCCGTACATTACGGAGGCCGGATATGATGTGTCGGGAATGGACCGCACAACACTTGAAACAATAGTTGATCTCCTCCGGGGGTACTGTGAGGTCCTCGGGGATATCACACAGTATCTGGGGCTTTTTCTTGAGGATGTGGTGGTCCCCGATGAAGAAACCGATGCCCTCATGAACGAGGATGAGTCGAAGCAGGTGGTGAAGGCCGCGTATGAATTGATACACTCCGAAATCACGGAAACGAATTTCTGTGATGATTTGATCGGGAAGATAAAAGCAGCGACATCGCTGAAAGGTAAAAAGCTCTTTCATCCTGTACGGGGAATGATTACCGGAAGGCTCAGCGGCCCGGAACTGGACAAAGCCATGCCGCTTTTCGGGTTTGACCGGTGCAGGGCGCGTATTGAATATATGTATAAGAGATATGTGCAGGGCTGATACGCCTGACGGATATGTTTTCAATAACAGTTGAGACGACAATGAAAATAAAAAGTGAATGGGATATAATTGCAAAAATAAGGGATTGCGTAGAGTCCAAAGGAGCTCCGAAGCCGAAGGACCTGCTGATGTCGATAGGGGACGACTGCGCGGTGTTCCGCATAGGGGAGGGCCGTTTCGGCCTTCTTTCGACAGACATGTTCATAGAAAATGTCCATTTCCGCAGAGATTATTCACAGCCTGAGGACGCGGGGTTCAAGGCGATGATGGCCAATATATCAGATATCGCCGCAATGGGAGGGGAATGCAGGTACGCCCTTGTGTCATGCGGGATACCGGCAGGTGAAGACGAGGAATATGTCCTGCGGGTATATGACGGCCTTACTGAAGCGGCGAAAATGGCGGGTGTGCCAATAGTCGGAGGCGATATCTCCCGGACCGCGGAATTGACGCTTTCAATAACGGTATACGGCGATGCCGGGCCTTCCGGCGTCATTCTTCGTTCAACGGCACAGCCTGGTAACTACATATACTGCACAGGGCACATAGGCAGTTCTCAGGGGGGACTTGAAGTGTTCATGCATGGTTCAGGTCCGGAGAAGGAGAAGTGGAAGTCACTTGTTGACCGGCATACCCGGCCCGTGGCGCGATATAATATCACCTATGATATCAAGGGGCAGTTTAAACCGACGTCGATGATTGACATCTCCGACGGGCTCCTTTCCGACCTTAATCATATTGCAGATGAAAGCGGGAGGGGGTTTCTGCTGTATGG
>DAOSYC010000040.1:0-23589 GCA_035380905.1 Spirochaetota bacterium
CCGGACATGGCGGTGATAACAAATGTAGGCGAGGGGCACATTGAGTTTCTCGGCGGTATTGAAGGTGTTGCACGTGCCAAAAGTGAAATAATGAATGCCATGGCTGAAGGTTCCGTGGTCTTTATCAACCGCGATACGGAATGTTATGACTTCCTCCATTCCCGTGCAATGGAAAAGAATCTTCGTGTGGTGACTTTCGGTATCCATGGCGGCGCTGATCTGGTTCCTGATTCATATCAGCTGACGGCTGAATCCGTTACTGTCACGGTGAAGGGCGTATCCTACACCGCGCCGCTGTACGGGCTTCATAATGTGTATAATATCCTCGCGGCCCTTTCCGTCGCATTTGAGACAGGCATGGATGAGACCGTCATTCAGAAAGCCCTGGCAGGCTTTCATGGTGTGGGAATGAGGAGCGAGGTTATTGACCGGGGTTATATCGTCATCAACGACAGTTATAATTCCAATCCACTTTCGACGCAGTATTCCCTGGAGTCGGTGAAGCGCGTGTTTCCCGGCCGCAGGAAAATCGCGGTCCTTTCCGATATGCTGGAACTGGGAGAGCATTCCCGTGAGTGCCATGAACGCGCGGGGCGCATGGTTGCGGCAAGCGGGTTTGACCTGCTTCTTGCCTGGGGGCCAATGGCGAAAGACATGGTCCCGGGAGCGGAGAAGGCCGGCATGAATTCCGGAAGCATACATTACTTTGAAAACAAGAATGATCTGTCTGCGCATCTTGCGAATATACTTACTGAATCCGACGTGGTCCTCGTGAAGGGCTCGCGGTCAATGAAAATGGAGGAGGTCGTGGACGCGATTGTCCATTAGATAACGCTATGTTTTATCATTTATTGCTGCCATTACAGGATCACCTTTCGTTTTTAAGGATATTTCAGTACATTTCTTTCAGGTCGGCTTATGCGGCGCTGACGTCCCTTGTCCTGGTACTTCTTTTCGGAAAGATGCTGATAACATGGCTGCAGGGGCTGAAATTCAAAGAGGAGATCAGGGAACTTGGTCCCGCGAGTCACAAGGCTAAGGCGGGGACACCTACCATGGGAGGGCTTATCATCCTCGGCGCCGTGGTGGTGTCAATGTTCTTCTGGGGAAATTTTAAAAATTATTACCTGCTGATTCTCATGGGTGCAACTCTCCTTTTCGGTATTCTCGGTTTCGTTGATGATTATATTAAGTCAATTTTGAAAAAAAAGGACGGGGTCCCCGCGAGGATGAAACTGTTCTTTCAAATATTTATCGCGGGCGCTGTTGCGGTCCTTGTGTATGTCTTCCCGTCAAATGCTGATCACGGTACAAAGCTGTTTCTTCCTTTCGTGAATGAAGCGATCATGGACCTCGCGTGGATGTGGGTCGTGTTTGCCACAATCGTGATTGTAGGCAGTTCCAACGCGGTGAACCTTACTGACGGACTTGACGGACTCGCGGTAGGGTCGGTAATAAGCGTTGCGGTGAGCCTCGCGATTATGACATATCTTACGGGACACGTGAAAATCGCCACGTATCTCCGTATACCTTATATTCCGGAAAGCGCAGAGCTTACAGTGTTTCTTTCAGCGCTTATCGGCGCGTCGGTGGGGTTCCTATGGTTTAACTGCAACCCCGCTTCAGTGTTCATGGGTGATACCGGGTCCCTCGCTCTCGGCGGAGTTATAGGAATTGTGGCGGTGATGATCAAGAAAGAAGTGTTCCTGTTTATTGTGGGGGGCGTGTTCGTGATTGAAGCGGTTTCCGTAATCATCCAGGTGGGTGTCTTTAAACTCAGGAAGAAGAGGGTGTTTAAGATGGCCCCCATTCATCACCATTTTGAGCTGTCAGGGTGGCCGGAGCAGAAAGTTGTCGTGAGGATGTGGATTCTCGGAATAGTGCTCGCGATTCTTGGACTGAGTTCTTTGAAGATTCTATGATAATGAAAACAATGGAATATACAGATAAAAAAATTCTCGTGGTTGGACTTGGTTACCGCACCGGCCTCGCCTCCGGTAATTTCCTTGCGGGGAAAGGTGCCCTGGTGACCGTTACTGACACAAAGAGCCGGGAGGACCTCGCTCCGGTCATTGCAAAGCTTGATCCTTCGGTGAAGGTTGTTGCGGGAAACCAGGAACCCTCCCTCCTCGATGACGGGTATGAGCTCATAGTGCTCAGTCCGGGAGTTCCGCAGCGAATACCCCTGATCCGCGAAGCGCAGAAGAGAGGGATTCCGGTCATTTCCGAGATTGAACTTGCATACCGCCATGCGCGGGGCAATATTATCGCAATAACCGGCACTGACGGCAAGTCCACGACGACGGCGCTTACGGGGCACATTCTCAAAGAACTGGGATTTGATGCCCGTATCGGGGGGAATATCGGCATCCCATTTATTACTCTTGTAAATGATATGACTGATAACACTATTTCTGTCATAGAACTTTCATCATTTCAGCTCGAAACGGTTGCAGCGTTCCGTCCCGATGCCGCGGCAATACTGAATGTGACGCCGGACCACCTTGACCGGTATGACAGTATCGATGACTATTATTCAGCGAAACTCCGGATCGCAATGAACCAGGACAAAAATGATACATTTCTGTATTACCTTGATGATGCGGTTATGGCAAAGGGATTTGGCCGGATACACGCGAAGAAGATGTCCTTTTCATATAATAACAAGAAGGCGGACGCGTATTGTGACCGTGACTATGTCTATATCCGGTACGCGGACAATCTGATACAGTGTCTTGATACAACACGGCTTCAAATTCTCGGGCAGCACAATGTGCTCAATGTTATGGCCGCAATACTGCTGGTGCTCGCAGTACTGGGCAGGCGCGCGGTGAAACCTGACTTTAATGCAATAGCCCATGCGTGCTATTCATTCGCGGGGCTTTCGCACAGAATGGAGAAACTGGGAGAATATGCGGGAAGGACTTTCATTAATGATTCAAAGGCAACCACGGTGGGCGCCCTTGAAATGGCACTCCGGAGTTTCCCGTCAAATGTTGTGCTGATACTCGGGGGGCGCACGAAGGGCGACGATTATTCCCGGCTGACTGCGTCAATGAAAGGAAGGGTGAAGTCCCTTATCCTGATCGGGGAATCCTCACAGTCTTTCAGTGAAATCTTCCGGGATTTCAACCCTGTCACGGCAGATTCTCTGGATGAGGCTGTGATAACCGCAATGAAGACAGGGGGAAAAGGCGATACCATACTGCTTTCGCCGGCGTGTGCGTCTTTTGACATGTTCACAAGCTATGAAGACCGGGGCGACAGTTTCCGGCGGTCATTCGAAAAACTTCAGAAGGGGGAGCTCTCGTGGACCTGAAATCCGTAATTGATACACGAAGGAGAGATGAGCCGGACCTCTTCCTCTTTATTACGGTGTTCCTCATGGTGGGAATGGGGCTCGCGATGAGCTACAGCGCCAGCGCGAATTATGCCCTCAACACCTTCGGTGACCCCTTTTATTTTCTGAAGCGTCAGTTTGTATGGTGCGTGGTGGGATTTGCAGCCCTCCTGCTGTTTCAGCAGATCGATTACCGCCTGTATATCCGTCACACCAAAGTGATGCTGATTGTCTGTTTTGTGCTTCTGATTGCGGTGTTTATTCCCGGAATCGGCAAAACAGTGAAAGGGTCAGTACGGTGGATCAGTCTGGGGATCGTATCACTGCAGCCGTCTGAAGTCGCGAAGCTGGTGGTTGTTATTTATCTCTCAAAGGTGTTTTCGTCAGAAGATGACGGTGTCGCGAACCATGTTATCCAGCTTCTTATTCCGATGCTCATTGTGGGTGTAATTTTTATGCTTATCATGATGCAGCCCGATTTCGGAACCGCGATTGATATCCTCGCGGTGTCGGTAATGATCCTTTTTGTGTCAGGATTTCCTATTATGTATATCCTGATGCTTTTTGTCCTGAGCATACCAATGTTTTATCTTCTCATATATAATGTGGGATACCGGCGCGACAGGCTGCTGTCCTATATCGACCCGTGGAAAGACCGTTTTGGTATTGGATATCATATTATTCAGTCTTTTATTGCCTTTAAGAAAGGCGGCCTCCTTGGAACCGGACTGGGATACGGGACACAGAAGCTGAAAAGGCTTCCGGAGCCCCATACTGACTTCATTTTCGCTGTCATCGCTGAGGAGGCGGGAATGCTGGGGACGGTGTTCGTCATTATTATTTTCGGTGTATTTTTCTGGAGAGGTATGAATGTGTCAATAAATGCACCGGATGAATTCGGGCGCCTCCTGTCAGTGGGTATCACGCTTTTAATTGTGGTGCAGGCATTTATTAATATCGGTGTTGTAAGCGGAAGTCTTCCCACCACCGGGATCCCCCTGCCGTTTCTCAGTTACGGCGGGTCATCCCTTGTGGCAAACATGATTGCCGTTGGTATTCTCATGAACATTTCCAAGTACCGGGAAGTTGTTCCTGAAGAACTGAAATTAGCTGAAGGAGTATGGAAATGACCAGTCTCAGAGTCCTTATTGTTGGCGGTGGAACCGGCGGGCACATCAGTCCCGGTATTGCGCTGTACGAGGCACTGAAGAAAAAGAAGGCCGATGTGCGTTTCCTTGTCGGGAAAAGTGATCTGCGTTTTTCATATATTAAGTCCCTGGGTGATGACCTCCTGCTGTACGGAGCGCCGCCATTCACAAAGAATATTTTCAAGCTGCCGTTTTTTGTGCTGAGGTTTTTCTTCGCGTACCTGAAAAGCAAAAGAATACTCAAGCGTCTTGCCATTGACACTGTCGTGGGAATGGGTGGGTATGTCTCCGCGCCCATGCTGCTGGCGGCGAAGAGGAAAGGGGTTGCCATTAACCTTTGCGAACAGAATTCTGTTCCCGGACGTGTCACACGGCTTTTCTCCAAACATGCGGTAAATATTTTTTCCACGTTTGAGTCAACAAGGGAATTTCTGAAATACAATGAACAGTATGTGTATGCAGGCAACCCTATCCGTGATAATGTATTTGTCCAGGTCAGTAAGGATGAGGCAAAGGAATTCTTTAATCTCAAACACTGCTCTAAGGTGATTCTCGCGATCGGCGGAAGCCAGGGTGCGCTGAAGATCAATCAGCTTATATTCGGAATCAAAAAGGCGTTCCCCAATGAGTTCAAGGATGTCGGCATTATATGGAGCACCGGTGACTTTTCTCACGCGGAATATAAAAAAAAGGTCCATGAGGAAATTGATGAAGGCTCAATATTTCTGTCCCCCTTTATTACTGATGTGGGGTACGCGTATCGTGCCTGTGATATCGCCATCAGCAGGTCCGGGGCGGGGGTCATGATGGAGCTCGCCGCAATGGGTGTGCCGTCAATTCTGATCCCGTATCCCTTTGCCGCTGATGATCACCAGAGCAAAAACGCCGATGAGTTTGTCGCGAAGGGAGCCGCGTTGAAGGTGGCAAATGAAGATGCCACGCCGGAACGTGTGGGGCCCATGATAATCGATCTCCTCGAAAGCAGGATCAAACTCAATAAAATGTCCGAGCTGTCACTTGCCGCGGCAAAACGGAGCGCCGGGGATGATATCGCGGAAAAGATCTGCGGAGATTTCAACTTCTCCGCGCCGGCGGAACCGGCAGAAACCATCAGCGAAACGGAGCAGACTGACCGTGTTTAGAAAATCAAAAAAAATGCATTTTATCGGTATCGGCGGCATTGGGATGAGCGGCATCGCCGAGATCCTCATTAACATGGGATACCAGGTTTCCGGATCGGACCTCGCGGAATCGGAACAGACAAAACGGCTCCGTACCCTGGGGGCGAAAGTGTTCCTCGGCCACTTCCCGTCAAATATTGAAGACTATAACGTCGTGGTGACATCAAGCGCTATCGACCCGAATAATCCTGAGATAATTGAGGCGAGAAAGCGTTCTATTCCCATTATACACCGCTCGGAAATGCTCGCGGAGCTTGTACGGCTGAAGCATGGTGTCGGTGTCGCGGGGACCCACGGGAAAACCACCACATCATCACTTCTGGCATTTGTGCTGTTTCACGGAGGGCTGAACCCCACGGCGATCATCGGCGGAAAGGTGCTTAATTTCGGCTCAAACGCGAGAACCGGCGCGGGGGACTATATTGTATTTGAAGCTGATGAGTCAGACGGTTCCTTCCTGAACCTTCTTCCGACAATCGGTGTGGTGACAAATATTGACGCTGACCACCTTGAGTACTATAAGTATTTTGAGGGGCTGAAGGATGCGTTTCTTACCTATATCAACAGCATACCTTTTTACGGGTATTCAGTACTCTGTGTCGATGATATTACCATTACAGAGCTTCTGCCGAAAATCGAGCGCCCCTACGTGACCTACGGCTTTTCTGAACACGCTGACTTCCGGCCCATGAATGTTGGTATGAAAGACGGGAAAACAGTATATGACTGTTATTATAAAGGGGACAATCTTGGTGAAATCAGGATCGATCTTCTCGGAAACCATAATGTGGTGAATTCCCTCTCCGTTGTGGCGGTTGCCCTGGAACTTGGAATGACGTTCAGACAGGTCCAGGAGGCGATCCTTGAATTTAAGGGTGTCGGGAGAAGGCTCGAGCGTGTGTATGAGAGTGACGCGGTACTGGTGATGGATGATTACGGCCATCACCCTACAGAGATTCGCGCCACCCTGGATGCGCTGAGGAAACTCGGGAGACGTATTGTGGTGATATTCCAGCCTCACCGGTATACCAGAACGCAGTTTCTATGGGACGAATTCGGTCAGGTGTTTGCCAATGCCGATGAAATATTCCTCACGGAAATATATCCTGCGGGTGAAAGTCCCATTGAAGGGGTCTCATCGGCATTAATTCAGGAGGCAATCCGGCGCCATGAAGGCCGTGAAGTAATGATTGTGTCGAAATTTGAAGAAATACCCGATACTATAATAAAGAACCTTAGAAAGGGTGATGTGGTACTGACGCTTGGAGCCGGCGACATCTATAAAGCTGGTCCAATGATTGTTGAAGCGCTGAAAGGAAAAGAGGGGTCACTCGTATAATACTATGAAACGGGCCATTCTGACAACACTGTGTATTTTTACTGTATTTCACGCAGCTCCGGGAGATACCTTTCAGGATGTGCGGAAAATCAGCCGGATTGAATTCCGGGGATTGAAATATATATCGAAATATGAAATTGTAAGCAAAGTGGAAATGCGTGTTGTCCAGGGAGGATTTATCCTCAACATGGATTCTCTTAACAATGTTCTCGGCAATATGCCCATGGTGCAGTCGTACCGTGTAGGGGAGGATAACGGGGGTATCGTAGTTGCGGTTGTGGAGCGGGAGCCCCTGTTTCTCTTTGCTGTTCAGCGCAGCCGGAATGTGCTGCCCTTTGAAGTGGATGAAAATTTTCGTATCCTCTCAGTGGGACGGGTACATGCAGAGGACCGGCCCCTTATCGTGATTAGTGATGATGACCTTGTTGACGGGGATATATCGGCCCGTGTAAGGAATTTTGCCGGATATCTAAGGTATATTGAAAACAGGCAGCCGGCTTTTTTCCGTGAGCTTTCTGAGATATCCATTGCGGAACCGGAACATGTGAGCTTTATGCTGCGGAACAGGCCGACCCGGTATTACGTCGCGCCGGGTGAAAGCAGTATGGATTCCGTGAAGCGCCTGGTTTCCTATTTTGACGCGGTCCGGTATTACCCGAAAGTCGCGCGGATTTTCGGGGACATGGCCGTTACGAAGTGATATTACCACAGGAGTAAAGTGATGGAAGGTATTGTTGTAGGCCTTGATGTCGGAACTACAAAAACATGTGCGGTAATCGGCTTTTTAAACGAGCACGGTGAAGTCGAGGTTGCCGGTGTAGGTATGGCCCCTTCCAGAGGGTTGAAGAACGGCGTTATTGTCAATATCGACAATACAGTGTCGTCAATCGTGAAATCAGTTGAGGACGCGGAACTCATGGCCGGGTGTGAAGTCCATGATGTGTTTGTCGGGATAACGGGTCATCATGTTTCCGGCATTAATCAGCGCGGCGTCGTGGCAATATCAAACAGGAACCGGTATGTGAATCCCGGTGAAGTGAAGCGCGTTTTCGAGGCGGCCCAGGCGATTAAGGTTCCCGCGGACAGGGAAATAATCCATGTGCTTTCAAAGGAGTTTGCTGTTGATGATCAGAGCGGAATCAAGGACCCAATAGGGATGAGCGGCGTGCGGCTGGAAGCGGAGGTGCATATTATTACCGGCGCCACAACCAGTATTCAGAACCTTGTGAAATCTGTTCACCGCGCGGGGTATCAGTGCAATGATGTTATTTTTTCCCCCCTTGCGGCGTCGGAAGCGGTATTGAGCCATGATGAAAAGGAACTTGGCGTGGCACTGGTCGATATCGGCGGCGGGACCTGTGACATTATAATTTTCATTGAAGGCGGGGTTGCCTATACATCCGTGAACTCTGTGGGCGGGATTCATGTGACAAATGATATATCAATTGGACTAAGGACACCGCTCGAATCTGCCGAAATTATAAAGAAGAAGTATGGATGTTCCGTGGTTGATCTCGTAGACGCATCGGAGATGATCGAAGTGCCGTCGGTGGGGGGAAGGGCCCCGAGGAGGCTTTTCAGACAGGAGCTCTCCCAGATCATTGAGCCCCGGATGATGGAGATCATGGAAATGATTGACCGTGAACTTGTTATGAGCGGCAAAAAAGAGCTCCTCGCTGCGGGAATAGTCCTGACCGGCGGCGGCAGTATGATAGAAGGGTGTGTTGATGTCGCTGAGCGTGTGTTTAATATGCCGGTGAGAATAGGGACGCCCCGTGATATTTCAGGACTTAAAGATATTGCGGCAACGGCACAGTATTCAAACGGTGTGGGCCTTCTGAAGTACGGGATTCTTATGAACCAGTACAGGTCCGGAAAGGACAAGACAAAAAAAGGCGGCGTGTTTTCATTCGGCGGGAAGTTTATGAAGTGGCTGGAGCAGTACCTGTAGGACCGGTTTAACGTTATTTTCAGGGGAATTGCTCCTGTGTGTAATGCGACATAATGTTTTACAATATATAATAAAAAAATTCTAACAATTTGGGGGAGTGTATGTTCAAGATGGAAGAAGAGAGGGACCTTAACACCACTATTAAAGTTGTTGGTGTCGGAGGCGCAGGAACAAATGCGGTGAATCGTATGATTTCAACCGGCATGGAAGGGATTGAATTCCTGGTAGTGAATACGGACCAGCAGCAGCTGAAGGATTCCCTCGCGCCGGCAAAAATCCAGATCGGATGCAAGCTGACAAGAGGGCTCGGCGCCGGCGCGGACCCGGAAATCGGCCGTGAAGCTGCGAACGAGGACCGTGACAAGATTCATAAGGCCCTGAAGGGTGCGGACATGGTGTTTATTACCGCTGGTATGGGAGGCGGAACCGGTACCGGAGCGGCACCTGTTGTGGCGGAGATCGCGAAGGAGCACGGCGCCCTTGTGGTGGGTGTAGTGACCAGGCCATTCAAGGTTGAGGGGAAACGCCGTGGTAATCTGGCTGATGAGGGAATCGCGAACCTGAAGCAGAAGGTGGATACCCTTATTACCATTCCCAATGATCTGCTCCTGAAGATCATTGACCGGAAGACCCCGATAGACGAGGCCTTCAAGCTTGCTGATGACATTCTTCGTCAGGGGGTCCAGGGGATTTCCGACATCATCATGATTACGGGTCTTGTAAATGTGGACTTCGCTGATGTGCGTACGGTAATGAGGGAAACCGGGGACGCGCTCATGGGAGTGGGCCTTGGATTCGGAGAGAACAAGGCGGTGGAAGCCACGCAGATGGCAATAAACAGCCCGCTTCTCGAGGAGACAAGCATCCAGGGGGCAAAAGCTGTCCTCATCAACATTGCCGGCGGAAACGACCTTTCGCTGCACGAGGTAAATGAAGTGAACGACCTCATTACACGGCAGGTTGACCCTGAAGCGAATATTATTTTCGGCGCCACCATTGATCCCGCCCTTGAAGAGAAGGTCCGGGTCACGGTCATTGCGACCGGGTTTAACCGGAAGCAGAATATGCTTTCAAAGCGAACTGAAAATGAACTGGATAAAGTTACAGGGGCCGCGTTGAAGCTTGTGGAGAATAAGGGAACAGAAAACGAAGTCCGCAGGGCTGTCGGTTCCGCGGCACCCCACAAGTTTAATCTGGATTATGAGAAACAGAGAATGAGAGATTTCTCAAAAGAAGATCTTGAGATCCCGGCATTCTTGCGGAGATCACAGGATTAATTGACTGAAATACCTCCCCGGCTATACTGCGGGCCGGACATAACGGCCCGCGGGAATTTTATTTCGGGGAATGTGTATTCACACGTGTAATGACGGTACAGAATATGACAACCGGTCCGGTTCAGGGACAAAATGAATTTGTTCAAAGGTCCATCGGCCATTTCGATTCTTTGCAGCGCCTGGATGGTGATGCCTCTACGAGGGAATATTTCAGGGTCCTCCAGGGGAATACGTCCTATATCCTGTGTTACGACCATGCGTTTGAAGGGAACGCCGAAGGGAATTACCCTTTCCTTACTGTGCATTCGCTGCTGAAGCGGCAGGGGATTCCAGTTCCGGAAATACTCTTTACTGATTTCAGGACAGGACTACTGTTAGAGGAGGACTGCGGTGATATGCTCCTTGAAGAGTATAACGCGACAGCCTCTCATGACGCGCGAATGGAGATGTATACAGGACTTCTGGATATTCTGGTTCGGATGCAGTCAATACCGTCTGACAATTCAATTCCTTTTACTCTTACCTTTGATGTTGAAAAGCTGATGTTTGAGTGTAATTTTTTCATTGAACACGCGCTTGAAGGCCATTTCCGCTGTGCTGACAGTGTCGTGAAGCAGGAGCTCCATGATGAGTTTTTGCGGATATCAATGGAGCTTAACAGGCCTGAATTTTTTGTGTTTACCCACCGCGATTATCACAGCAGGAATGTGCTTGTTCATCAGGGCAAACCGGTGATCATAGATTTTCAGGACGCCCGTCTCGGCCTTCCGCAGTATGATCTTGTGTCCATTCTGCGCGATTCCTATTATACCCTTGAGGGCGATGATATGAATTCACTGAAACAGTATTATTTCATGCGCGCGCAGGAAGCGGGAATCCATTCCATGGGGCCCGATGAATTTGATTATTACTATAACCTCATGGCATTCCAGCGTAACGTAAAGGCCATCGGGACATTCGCGTATCAGGTGCGGCATTTCGGCCGCGAAAAATTCCGGAAATATATCGGCCCCACGCTTTCATACCTTCATGACTATTGTACAGGATGTTCAATACTGGAGAGGCCCTGTGAACTCCTGCGCGGCGCAATCGGGGAACTCCGGTGAAAGGTTTTATCTTTGCCGCGGGGTTCGGCGAGCGGCTCCGCCCTATAACCGAATCAATTCCAAAGTCCCTTGTCCCTGTACTGAATATGCCCGCAATCTGCTATCCGCTTATGAAAATGAAACAGGCGGGAATTCAGGACATCGTAATCAATCTTCATTACCTTCCTGACAATATCATACAATTTTTTGAAATACATGATTTTTTTGGACTGAATATCACCTTCTCCTACGAGCAGGAAATCCTCGGTACCGGGGGCGGACTGAAGAAATGCGAGCAATACCTTAATGATGATTTCATAATAATGAACAGCGACGTTATTGTTGATATAGACCTCAACGCCCTCATAACGCATCACCGGAACGCGGAGGTTCCCGCTACTATCGTGTTGTATGAAACAGAAAAGGCCGCCGCTATCGGCCCTGTGGCGGTGCGGGGAGGCAATGTTGTCGATTTTAAAAATTTTCTGGGGACCGGAGTGCCGTCGGATTATATCTACACCGGTACGGCATTATGCAGTCCGCTGATTTTCCCTTTCCTCCGGGAGGAGTTCTCCAGCATCGTCTACACCGGATACACGGGAATAATCGGGGAATCACGTCTCGGTGGTTATGTTCACCCCGGGTACTGGCATGACATCGGCACCGCCGAATCGTATCGAACCGCCAGCCTCGCGCTTCTTGATGAACTGGATATAATTGCCCGTGAGGCACGTACCATACTGGGGCTGGAAATAAAGGCAGTAGCGCCGGGGGTCGATACCGGCACCGCTGTCATAGAACACTCGGTGATTGGTGAAGGGTCACTGATAGGGGCTGGTGCGGTAATACGCAATTCGGTGCTTCTTCCCGGCGCGGTGGCAGCGCCGGATACCGTTGTGGAAAATACAGTGATATTCCGTGATAAAGAGGTTGTATCCTGAATTGCACACTCCGGGTATGCGGCCCGCGGTTATTCGCAGCGTTTCAGAAAATCCGTTAGAAGGCGCACGCCGTAGCCCGTCGCGTTCTTCGGAAGGTATCCGCGTCTCTTCGAAAACCATGCGGTCCCGGCAATATCGATGTGGGCCCAGGGTGTCTTCTTCACGAAATGTTTAAGAAATATGCCCCCGATGATTGATCCTGCCTGCTTTTTCGGGGAGATATTGCAGATGTCGGCAATATCGGACTTGATATCCTCATCGTATTCCCTGTACAGCGGAAGGCGCCAGAGCCGTTCCCCGGTCTTTTCACCGGCAAGGAACAGGTTTTCCGAGAGTTCATCGCTGGTGGAAAGCAGTCCCGCCACGAGTTCACCAAAGCACACCACGCATGCACCGGTGAGGGTCGCGACGTCCACGATCACATCAGGCTTGTACCGGTCAATGGTATAGGCGAGGGCATCGGCAAGTATAAGCCTTCCTTCGGCGTCGGTGTTGCCGATCTCCACAGTCTTACCGTTATACGCCCGGAACACGTCCCCCGGACGGTAGGAACTGTTAGTTATCATGTTCTCAACGCATGGTATTGCCGCGACAATGTTTACCTTCAGCTTCAGTTCCGCGGCTGTTTTCACAGCATAGAGGCATGCCGCGGCACCTGCCATGTCGCTGCGCATCGTTTCAATGTTTCCAGAGGGTTTGAGATTAATGCCGCCGGAATCAAATGTGACCCCTTTCCCTACCAGACCGATGGTATGTTTTTTCCCGGGATTCCCTGTATATTTCAAAATAATACACTGCGGCGGATAATGGGACCCTCTGCTTACGGCAAGCATAAGTCCCATGGAATGTTTTTCCATTTCCCTCCTGCCCAGTATGGAGCAGGTAACGCCCTTTTGTTTTGCGATGTGCTTCGCAACTTTCGATATTGCCATGGGGTTGCTGTTGTCGCTCGTTTCGTTTACAAGGTTCCTGCAGAGGAGGGAGTTCTCGCAGATGACCGCAGTTTCCGTGAGAAGCTGCTGGGCCAGGCTTGAACCGGAATACATATACGCTGTATCAACATCAGCTTCACTGTTGTTTTTTTTCGCCTTGTATTTGCCAAAGGAATAGTTTGCGAGATACATCCCCTCGGCAATTGCGGTAAGGACATCCTCCTCTTTCATGGATTCCACAACGGGCAGCAGTACGTGGAGTTTTTTGATTTTTCTCTTCCGCGCGGAAAGAATACAGTTCCCGGCACTTTTCCTGAGTGTTTCAGCGGTTGTATCTTTCGGCTTTCCGAATCCGCACATGAGAATATTCGGATTATCTTTGAACGGAAGGAACATTACTTCTCCGGCTTTTCCACGGACAAAGGAGAGGTCAAGGGTCGTGTCAATAAATTCCAGTCCTCCGGGAATTACAGCTGATATAGTACGGGCCTGTTCTTCATCTATGAAAAGAACGATGGTTGTATCCGGGGTAAATTTAAATTCCGGTTTCTTTGCAATTAGTTTCATAATATCCTGATGTGTTTCATTGGAATTTTTTTCGCCGTTGTCCACGCAGCAGTCAGTAAAGGCGTTGCTGATGGTCCCTGCACATGCAGGTGCGCATTTCTATCCGGTAAGATCTATATTTTCAAGAATAATTTTTTTTACTGTTGATATACATCATCAAGAACGATCAGAAGGTGTATCAAACGGTATTTTTGAAAATTCAGATGTCAGGCTGCAGCTGCTGTCTCAATCCGGAAATTCCATAATTCATGGCGGTATTTAAAAAAATAGCGTAATAATTTATTTGACAAAATATGGGGTGAACTTACTTTGGCGAATAATGATACAAATTATTTATCTCAGAATTATCGTGATTTTTCTTTGATAAAACATTGAACATAGTATCAAAATGATGTAGTATTAAAACAGAAAATCAGAAAATCATGGTAACTGTCCGGCGGTGACATGAAATGCCGGGTGTTACGAATCTTATCAATCAGGATAGTTGTATGATGAACGGAGTGGAAAAAGAATTTGATGATGAAGTATACGAAGACGAGTTCTACGAGGAGAATTTTGACGAAGAGGAACTGGTTGATGAAGAAGACGGCATCGAAAAAGACTACGATGATGATGACGATGACGACGAACTGGTAGATGAAGGTGATGACGATGACGAATGGGATTCTAAAGCGACCCGTCGAATTGAAACCAGTTATGCCTGTGAGGATTGTGACTACCGCTGGGACAATGTGATTGTAAAAAGAAAAACTGATATCGAAGAGGATATTGATGATCTTGATATTATCTGCCCCATGTGCGGTTCCATGAATATAAGTATAATATGAGCGATGATCATATACGGATCAGGGGTGCCCGGGAGCATAATTTAAAAAATATTTCCGTTGATATCCCGAGAGACAAACTTGTTGTTATTACAGGGCTTTCCGGTTCAGGGAAGTCCTCTCTTGCTTTTGACACCATTTATGCTGAAGGTCAGAGGCGTTATGTCGAATCCCTCTCCGCCTATGCCCGTCAGTTCCTGGGCCTTATGGAGAAGCCCGATGTTGACCTCATTGAAGGGCTTTCTCCCGCGATATCAATCGAACAAAAGACGACACACCGGAACCCCCGCTCAACCGTGGGGACCGTAACGGAGATATATGATTATCTGCGGCTGCTCTTTGCGCGTATCGGGGTCCCGTACTGTTACAAGTGCGGGAAAAAAATATCATCCCAGTCTGTTGACCAGATCGTAGAGACCCTGATGACAATGGAGCAGGGTAGCCGCATGCAGATAATGGCTCCTGTGGTGAGGGGACGGAAGGGGGAGCACGAGGACAAGTTCGGCGCTGCCCGCAAGAACGGGTTCCTCAGGGTCCGCATTGACGGTGAGTCCCGCATGCTTGATGAGGAAATCCGGCTCGAAAAAAACAAAAAACATGATATAGACATTGTTGTGGACAGGATTGTGCTCAAGGACGGGATCAGGTCGCGTCTTGCTGAGTCAATAGAAACCGCCATTGATCTTGCTGAAGGGCTGGTTGTGGTCGCGTTTGATGACAGCGAGATGCTCTTTTCCACGAAACTTTCATGTCCTGACTGCGGTGTGTCAATTCCTGAACTTGCGCCACGCATGTTTTCCTTCAACAGCCCCCACGGCGCGTGCCAGACATGCAGCGGCCTCGGGTTTATTATGCAGTTTGATCCTGAACTGATTGTTGCAGACCCGGACAAATCACTCTATGACGGTGTCCTTGAAGTGTGGGGGAAAAGCACAAGCTACTGGTATCTTGAACAGATAAAGACACTTGAAAAAAATCTGCAATTTGATGCGTCCCAGCCATGGAAAAAGCTTACAAAGAAGATAAAGGAAGTAATACTGTACGGTTCCGGCTCAACGAAGCTTCGATATGATATACGGCGGAAGGATGACCAGTATCAATTTACCCGCCCTTTTGAGGGGGTCATTCCCAATCTTGAGCGCCGGTACCGGGAAACGAATTCCGAAGGAATGCGGACATGGATGGAAAAATTCATGACGAACCAGCCATGTTCCGCGTGCAATGGTAAACGTCTTCGACCTGAAGTTCTTTCTGTGAAAGTTGCGGGGAAATCCATAGATGAGATGACATCCCTTTCAATCAGGAAGTCCCTTGATTTTTTTGAAAATGTATCACTCACAGATACAGAGAAAAAAATATCCTTTCAGATCATGAAGGAGATTATCACACGCCTCAGCTTTCTGAATAATGTCGGTATTGATTACCTCACTATGGACAGGGCTGCCGGGACACTCTCCGGTGGTGAATCTCAGCGAATACGCCTCGCGACACAGATCGGCTCAAGCCTCATGGGGGTCCTGTACATTCTGGATGAACCAAGTATCGGCCTCCATCAGAGGGACAACCGCAAGCTCCTCGACACCCTGAAAGGCCTCCGGGATGTGGGAAACACGGTGATTGTGGTGGAACATGACGAAGAGACGATCATGGAAGCGGATTATGTGCTGGATCTTGGTCCCGGTGCGGGCCTTGACGGCGGGTACGTTGTGGCTTCGGGCACCACGGAGGATATTAGAAGGAATCCGGAATCAATAACAGGGCAGTATCTTTCCGGAAAACAGTCTGTTCCGTTGCCGGAAACGCGGCGGACCCCTTCAGGAATGCTCACGGTAAAGGGTGCCTCTGAAAATAACCTTAAAAATCTTACGGTAGATTTCCCCCTGGGGGTCTTTACCTGTGTTACGGGAGTATCAGGTTCGGGAAAATCGACACTGGTTATCGAGATTTTATATAAAGCCCTCGCAAACCTGAAAATGAAGTCGAAACTGCAGACGGGGCGGTTTGATACGATCCGCGGCATAGATAAAATCGACAAGGTGATCGATATCGACCAGTCCCCAATAGGGCGTACTCCCCGCTCGAATCCCGCGACATATACAGGGCTCTTCACGCCGATACGGGACCTCTTTGCAAACCTCCCTGAATCGAAGGTGCGGGGATACAAGCCGGGCCGGTTTTCCTTCAATGTCGCCGGGGGAAGGTGTGAATCCTGTGAAGGGGACGGTATCAAAAAAATTGAGATGCACTTCCTTCCTGATGTATATATTACCTGTGAGGTATGTAAAGGACGGCGCTACAACCATGAAACCCTGGAAGTCAGATACAAAGGGAAGAATATATATGAAGTGCTTGATATGACCGCAGCAGAGGCCCTTGAATTTTTTGAGAATATTCCTTCAATACGGAACAAGCTTGAAACAATAAACAGGGTGGGACTATCATATATAAAACTCGGACAACCGGCAACCACACTTTCAGGGGGTGAAGCCCAGCGTGTGAAACTCTCCACGGAGCTTTCAAAACGCGCAACAGGGAACACAGTATACATCCTGGATGAACCAACTACGGGCCTTCATTTTGCGGATGTAAAGAAACTTCTTGAAGTGCTGAATTCCCTGGTGGACAAGGGGAACACTGTCATTGTAATTGAGCATAACCTTGACGTTATCAAGACAGCTGACATGATTATTGACCTTGGCCCCGAAGGGGGAGACGGCGGAGGGGAAATCGTTGCATTGGGAACTCCCGAGGAGGTTGCACGGAACAAAACGTCATATACCGGGATGTTTTTAAAAAGTATCTTGAATAAAGCCTGATTCATACCGATTTAAAATAAAAGTACATTAAAAAATGTTGCTGTAACATTATTGACATAATCGGCGGTGTTATTTACAATATGACATAATTTATAACTGCCCCGGCAGCATTCTGTGTATGACGCGTAATGAGGATACCGTTGCGAAAAATTGCGAATTACATCCTGCTTTTTGTAATGATTCAGGTACTCTGTGCTGCTGTTCATTCCTCTGCTTCCGCTTTCTCCTTTTCAGGCGATCTTGTGCAGTTTGAGAGGGCGAAGGACTATTTCAGGAAAGGTGTCCATTATTTTAATAAATACCAGTATCTTGCTGCTGTAGAATTTTTCCGGAACGCAGTATCGGCATACCCTGATTATAATACTGCCCGGGAGTACCTCGCGCGTTCCTACAAATATGCCGGATTTACCGATGAAGCCCTTAAGGAATGGGAAAGCCTTTCGAATATAAATACGGAAAATGTATATATCCGTAACAAAATAGATACCATACGTTTCCGGAGTGCCCGGGGGAGTCTTGTCACTGACTTCAGCCGTCTTATCCTTTCCGAAGAGTATGTGTCAGCTTTATTGAAACGGTTTCGTTTCCCCGCTCCGGTTGATCTTGCTATCGACCGCGACAAAAACCTTTATATTACTTCTTTCTCAAGCGGGAAAGTCAGCAAGTTCGATCCGAACGGCAGGGGGCTCACCACTTTTTCTCCCACTTTAAGCAGCAAGATTTACGGCATAGATTCAAGCCGGGACGTACTTGCAGTAACTGACTTTACGCATAATACCGTATATCTCATGGACCATAACTTCAGCGTGAGAAGAAAATTCGGCGGCTCCGGAAACGGAGACGGAAACTTTCACGGGCCCGAAGGTGTAACCATTGACGGGAAAGGGAATGTATATGTCGTTGATACCGGCAATCACCGGGTGCAGAAATTCGATGACGCGGGAAATTTCATTCTTAAATTCGGACAGCACGGGGAATACGAAGGGGAGCTCGATAATCCAACCGATGTGTGTGTTCATGAGAACAGGGTGTATGTAACAGATACCGGAAATAACAGGGTTGTCTGTTTTGATGATTCAGGAAATTTTATTAAGAATATAACCTCACCGAAGCTCATGCGCCCCAGGGGCATAAGTGTGTTGAAGAGCACTCTTCTTGTATCCGATGAATCCAGGGGGCTCCTCTTTTATGAGCTCCATAGCGGGAGGGGGAGCTGGTTCAGGAAATGGGAGGGTGGCAGGAAGCAATTCGCGAAACTTTTTTCAACGACCTCCGACAGGGACGGTCTCCTGTACTGCCTTGACCATATGTATGAAAAGGTCTTTGTGTTCTCGCCTCCTGAAATAACATATACAAACCTTGATGTTGAAGTCACTTCAATCGAAACCGGGGATTACCCTACTGTCGCGGTGTATCTTAATATACGGGGCAGGGGCGGGAAACCGGTGTATGCGCTGAAAAGGGAAAATTTCAGAATAACAGAAGACAATGCGGCGATCACCCGTATTAATGTGGATTATATGCGTACCAGAAACCCTTCAGTGTCAATGGTGCTCTGTGTTGACCGTTCTCCGGCAAATAAGGGGTATCATAATGAACTTCCCTGGGTGTCGGAATTTATTCTCCGGAAGATGAGAAAGAATGATACAATAAAGGTACTGAATTTCAACAGGGATTTCTGGACAGGAAATTCCTTTGACTGGAGCAGAAGAAGGACACTGAAAGCCCTGCGGGAACGCAGGTACGGCCAGGGGCAGGATATCGGCGCGGTGCTGTATAACGCGATAAGCGACCTGCTCCCATCCCTCCGCAGAAGGGCGGTTGTACTCCTTACCGCGGGTGCTGTGAGCCCGGAATCCTTCAGCCGGTATTCATCAAAATATATTATTGAGTATGCCCGAAGCCATTATATACCTGTTCATATCATAACCTTTAATCCAGCCGATCAGGAACTGGAGAGAATTGCCGGTGAAACCGGTGGGAAACTGCTGCGCGCAAGCAACGTTGCCGGACTGAACAGTCTCTATAACGAGATCAAGCGGTCGGAAGAGTACCGCTATGTGCTGCTGTATCACAGTTATAAAATGCCCACGTTTAAAGGGTGGTGGACAGACCTGAAAATCAATATTGATTATAAGGGACAGCGCGGATATGAATGGGGGGGATACTTTGTCCCGTAATACAATTGATAATTTTGCTCTTGCCCGGGAACGAATGGTTTCGGAACTGACGCGAAACGGTGTTACCTCGGTCCGTGTCCTTAACGCAATGAAAAAAGTACCGCGGCATATCTTTGTGTCAGAGGCCCTCTGGTACAGCGCATACAACGATGTATCCCTGCCGATCGGCTTCAGTCAGACCATTTCGCGGCCTTCCACAGTAGGGCGCATGATTCAATCACTTGGCCTTACGGGCCGGGAGAGGGTTCTTGAGGTTGGTACCGGTTCAGGATATCAGGCAGCGGTTGTGGCGGAACTGGCGGACCATGTCGTTTCAATGGAGCGTATTGAGGCCCTCCACAAGCGTTCAAAGATGACGCTTCTCATGACAATGTGTTACCGGAATATAGAGTTATATCATACCGGAGAATTTTCCGATATCAAGGGCACCTTTGATGCAATACTCGTTGCCGCCTGTGCCCCTATTATGCCGGAGCATCTCATTTCATTGTTGAATAACGGCGGAAGAATGCTCATACCTGTGGAGAAGGGAGATTCTCAGGTTATTAAAAAATTTGTCCGCCATGACGGGGAAATTGTGTACGAAGAGGAGATTGGTGCAGCCCAGTTTGTACCTCTTGTGATGTAGCCCTGCAGTTTCACGTTATTGAGCTATTGTGAGTATATTGTTTCTGTAATCCACTTCATGGATTTCCTGAGCTGCTTTTCGCCCCCTGCCTCATTCCCTTCGTCCGGATACACCTCAACGGTTTTATCGCAGATCAGATGGTTGAACAGCGCAAATACACACTGAGGAGGTGAAAATCTGTCCTTGAAACCTACTGTTACCAGACAGGGGCAGTGTATTTTGTCGGAAAAGTTCAGTGCGTCAAAATAGGTGAGGTTCTTCTTGACGGTCTTGTTTTTGCTTTTATTCTTCTGAAGAAAACTGTTAATTTCCTCCGACGCATCGCTTTCCGAATGGTTTTGTGAAAGTCTGAGATAACTGAAGGAAGGGGTATCCAGTACGAGGGCACCCACCCGTTCAGACATACTTGCTGTAAAAATTGCCGCCGCAGCGCCGAAACCTTTTCCGATAATTCCAATAGAACTGCAGTCAAGAAAGTCGCGGAGCCGCAGCATGTCAATGGCCCGGTAGGCATCAAGATAAATCCCTCTGACATAATAATTGTCTCTGTCCAGAATGTTATCGACCATATATCCAGGGTATGATTTTTCCTCACCGGGACCGGGGTTCGTACCGGGTTCAGCAGTTAAAATATCATGACCCCGGAGATTCAGAAAAAAATACGCGGCAGAGGTATCAAGAATATAGTTCCTGTAATAATTTTTCACGTTGTAGTCGGAAATAATAATTATTACTCTCGGTTTTTCAATATCAAGGGGTACAAACAATTCTCCCGTTATTACCGAGCGGTTAAAGCTTTTGTAGGATACATCAAAGGCTGTGAATCGTGCATTGGACTTCTTTTTGTTTTCAGCCAGCTGTGCTTCAGTGGGTATTTTCTTCAGTTCTTTAATACCGTCATTCCAGAATGTGTCAAAATCGTCACTCCGGTCAAAGGGAGGAAGGTGAAGGAAAAATTTATCAAAATCGTTTAATGGTGGCATGTTGTTTTATCAGTTTACAAGCTTGTAGATGAAATAGCTGTTATAGTGTAACAGTAAGTAGATAAGATATATTAAAATCAATGATAAAATGATTATCAGCAAAAATAATGCAATAACGGTAACAGGTTTCGATACCAGGTGGGAGAGAATTTCTTTTGCGGACAGTTCATCTTTCCGGAGAATGTAAATTCTTCGGATCAGCATTATGATAAATGTTGCCGCAATCGCAATCCAGGTAACATCCCTGACGATAAACGTAAAAAGATCGGTATGTTTAACTGCGAAAAGCGACAGCGGTATAATGACAAGGTCCATGATAAAGAGGGATACCACTGCGGCGGCGATGACAAAGAAGAAAAGTACTTTCAGGTCATTGACCCTGTCCCATATTCTTGTTTTTTCCATTCTGTTATTGTTACCCATTATGTATCCTGCTGATGTGTGTTGTACTGTATGCGCATATATCCGGTATTTTTAATGCCGGGTACTGATATTGCCGTGTTATTATGCTGTACGTCAGATAGTGGATGAATTATTTCTTTTTTACAGATTTCTTATTTGATTTCTTTTTTTCCTGATTATTTTTTTCTTCATCCAGTTCGACGCCGAGTTCCTTCAACGCTTTCTTTGCTTCCGACTGGATCCGGGGACTTGGATCATATTTCATTTTGTATTTTAAAATGTCAATAGTTCTTTTCCCCTTTATCTCTTTTAATAACCGTACCGCCTGAAGACGCACACTGGGATTGTTGCTGCGGACTGAATTGAGAAGGCGGGGGTATGCCCGCTGATCGCCAAGGCGGGCAAGGGCGGAAACCCCGTATAAATAAAGGCGAAAATAGTTTTTCCGCTTTTTAAAGGGGTATTTTTCAATTTTCTGCATTTCCTTGTCAATAATCCCCCCCGCATCTTTGGCTTCGAGATGGGCGAGGGAGTTTACTGCATATGAACGCATCATCACATCTTCATCGTCATCCTGAAATATTTTCAGGAGAAATTCCTTTGATTCCTTTATATCCGCTCTCCCGAGAAAAATAATGAGCTGTTCCCTGTTATTCTTCGTTGTTTTGTCATCCTTGATTGCTTTTAGTGTATAATCTTTCAACGACGATGCCTTGAATTCACCAAGGGTTTCAAGAAGGGCTCCGGTAAAGTTTGAATCTTTCCGGAGGTCCTGTTTTTTCATTATCTCCACCATTTTTCCGGTGACGGAAAGATCTTTTATCTTTTTCAGGGCATACACCGATGCAATGCGCACATCTTCCGTTTCATCATCAAGGGATGAGGCAATTACAGGAACTGCGCTTTTCAGCTCAATTTCACCGGCAATATAGATCGCCTTGCTTTTAACTTCGATGTCAATTTCGTCTTTTATTATTGTTTCAAGCAGCGCTCCGAGCTTCTTCTTCCTTTCATCATTGTGTACTTTCAGTATATGGTTCATTGCTTCAAGACGTTCTTTTTGTATCCCGAAATCCATTGTGCGCTCTATCCACTCGCACATTTTCTTCTCATTTTCGTCACGGCGCAATGCTCGTTTTTCCGCTGCACTGAGTTTTTTCTCCTGGTCTTTTGCCGCACCTGCAGTTTTTTTGTCCTGAGCGGTCTGTGTCGGTGATGCTGTCTTTTTCGACGCCGCTGCGGATGAAGCTGTACCGGGCTGTCCATGGGAGTCAGTCATGACGAACATCATTGCTATGCATATGATGATAGATATCATGGAGGCTTTTATCGGTACCGGCCTGTTTTTTAATGAATTACACATGTAGTATCCCCTTGTAATTTAATGCTATGTATAGTTTACATTGACCGGGTTCCTGCCAATAATAATAAAAAAATCTATCCCTGCAGTGATTCTATTCTAACGCTGCGGGTATGAGTAAAATGCTATGAAACGATGAACTACTAACAATATCGGAATAAACAGGGTAAAAATCAAACCTGCTGCCCTTTTATGTCCCTTCTCTGTTTATTTTTCTTGAAATATTTACCACTCTTTATCTAAAATAATAAGCCGTCAACTAATCCTGGATGTTCCGGAACGGTTATTATATCCTTAATGGAGTTATATACACTGCGTATGGACAATATGCGTATCAGCATTCTTCTCGTTGATGACGAAGAAAAAATAGTTACCAGGCTTGCCCGTATCCTTTCAAAAGAGGGATATGATGTGGACATGGTTTCCAGCGGAAGCCGGGCTATTGAACGACTAGGGGAAAATACCTATGATATTATTCTGACAGACCTGAACATGCCGGATCTGAGCGGTTTTGATATAATGGAACACATCCAGAAAAACGGCATTGAAACACTGCCCCTCGTACTGACGGGATACGCCTCTGTGGAGGGGGCAATACAGGCGATAAAATCCGGCGCGTACGATTTCATTGAAAA
>DAOSYC010000041.1:0-21706 GCA_035380905.1 Spirochaetota bacterium
TTATCGTAGAATCGGCGGGGCTCCCTTTAATTTCGCGTATCATATGCGGGGGCTTGGATTTGACGCGCGGTTTGCCAGCCGTATCGGGGATGATGAAAACGGAAAAAAAATTCTTTCGTTTCTCAGGGAGAAGGGCTTCGGCACAGAACTGATTCAGACTGATCCGTCGCACCCGACGGGAGAGGTGAATATTTCCCTGGACAGCAGGGGGGTGGCGGATTTCACCATTCTTCCTGACGCTGCGTATGATTATATTGAAGCCGAAAAAGCCCTGGTTGAAGATTTACGGAAATCATCCCTTGTTTACTTCGGTACCCTTGTGCAGCGGGGTCCCGGGTTCGAAACGATACAGCGCCTTCTTTCCATAATGGAAGGGATGGCACACACCATCTACGATGTTAACCTGCGACGTGACTGCTACAGCGAAACCGTAATCCGTTCATCCCTGGAAAAGAGCGATATCGTAAAACTGAATCACGAGGAGCTGGTGGTGCTCTCGGAAATGTTCCGGTTCCATGGTGAAGAGCGGGATTTCGCGAATTATCTTATGGAGCAGTATTCCATATCCATGGTTTCAGTGACGAAGGGAGAGCAGGGCAGCGCGCTGTATACCCGGGATGGTTGCGCGGAGGCTGGCCCGGCGGCGGATATTGATCTTGTGGATACTGTCGGGGCAGGGGACGGATATACTGCGGTTCTTGCCGCGGGATATATGAGAGAGCTGGATATCCAGGTAATTGTGGATACTGCAGCGGAATTTGCCGCCCGTATCTGCGGTATCGAAGGGGCCCTTCCGGGGAAGGCGGAATTTTATGACCCGTTCAGAGATATTTTCCATGGAGGCGTGTCATGAACCGTTCCGGTAAATTATATATTCAGATGTTCAGTATACACGGGCTGCTGCGGTCGGAAAATATGGAGATGGGACGTGACGCGGACACCGGGGGGCAGATTAAATATGTAGTGGAACTGGGGCGGCAGCTCGGGGAGCACCCCGAAATTGAACGGGTTGATCTCTTTACCAGGCTCATTGCGGACAGGTCTGTGTCAGATGATTATGCTGTACCCGTTGAAAATGTCACGGAAAAATTCCGGATTGTAAGGATACAGTGCGGCGGAAAAAAATATATGCGGAAAGAACTTCTGTGGCCCCATCTTGATGAGTACATTGATAAAACCATAAAATTTATAAAGAGGGAAAACGCGATTCCGGATATTGTCCACGGCCACTATGCAGACGCGGGGTATGTGGCAATGAACCTTTCTCAATTTTTCAGTATCCCTTTTATTTTCACCGGTCATTCCCTTGGGCGCTCCAAAAAGGAGAAGCTGTTGAATGACGGAATGAAAGAGGAGGATGTTGTCCGGAAGTATAAAATTGACCGCCGTATTCAGGTGGAGGAGGATGTGCTGCACCATGCGGACCTTGTGGTAACCAGTACGAACCAGGAATCCCGTGACCAGTACGGCATGTACCACAACAGGGAGCTGCCGCGGTACAGGGTAATTCCTCCCGGAGTTGACCTGGAAAAGTTTTATCCATACTATCATGAAGTGGTGCTTGATAAAAAGAGAAGTGAGCGGGAGCTGATCGCGCATGTTTCTGTCGTTGAAGAGCTGAACAGGTTTTTTCTGCAGCCGGACAAGCCCCTTATCCTGGCGTTATGCCGTCCGGATAAACGGAAAAATATATCAACCCTCATTAAAGCCTTCGGTGAAGACCTGGAACTTCAATCCATGGCTAACCTCGCGGTGTTTGCAGGCATTCGGAAAGACATTTCCGATAAGGAGGAAAACGAGCGTGATGTTCTCACGGAAATGCTGCTCCTTATGGACAAGTATGACCTGTATGGGAAAATGGCCATTCCCAAGAAGCATGATTTCGAATATGAGGTCCCTGAGCTCTACAGAATTGCCGCGGAAAAAAAAGGTGTCTTCGTGAACCCGGCCCTTACGGAACCATTCGGGCTGACCCTCCTTGAAGCGTCTGCATGCGGCCTGCCGATTGTGCCCACTAATGACGGAGGGCCAAGGGATATAATTGAAAACTGTAAAAACGGTATTCTGATAAACCCCGTTGACACGAAACAGATCCGCAGTGCGGTAAAAAAAATTATTACGGATAATGATACGTGGAAAAAGTTTTCCCAAAACGGTGTGGTGAACGTGAGGAGGTTGTACACATGGGAAGCGCACAGCGAGAGTTACATTAAGGAAATCAGGAAAGTCCTGAAAGCATACAGGGGTATGGAATTCTCTTCCGCGGTACCCGCGGTTCCTGTGGGGAAGCGCCTTGCGCGGCTGGGTTTTTTTCTGGTTACTGATATCGATAATACTCTCACCGGGGGAGATGTTTCTGAACTGAATGAGCTTCTGGATATTCTCCGGGAGTATAAGGACTGCATGGGGTTCGCGGTGGCCACAGGGCGTACTATCGATTCGACTGTGGAGCATTTCAGGGACAATGATATACCGATTCCGGATATCATTGTGTCCTCCGTGGGATCGGAAATATACTATGGTCAGGAGATGATTTATGATCAGGGGTGGGCCCGTCATATTTCAGACAAGTGGAACCGTGAACGGATTGTTGAACTCCTTGATCAATTTGATTTTCTAAAGTATCAGGACGAGGACACACAGCGAAAATTTAAGGTGAGCTATTTTATGGAACCGGAGAAGGACCGGCTGCCGAAAATTCACGATATTCTCCTGAAAAACAGGTGTGGATACAATCTCATTTATTCCCACGGGCAGTTTCTTGATATACTTCCGAACCGCGCTTCGAAGGGAAAGGCGATCAGGTATATCAGCTATAAATGGGAGCTGCCCCTTGAAAATATTATGGTGTGCGGCGATTCAGGTAATGACGAGGAAATGCTCCGTGGTGAGCCCCTCGGTGTGGTTGTCGGAAATTTCAGCAGTGAGATGGAGGTGCTGCGGGGGCAGCGGAATGTATACTTTTCCGAAAGGACATACGCGGGGGGGATTATTGAGGGGCTCGGGTATTATCAATTTTTGGAAAAAGCGAGAGGGGTGTAATTAAAACTATGAAAGACATGATTTCAACTATTATTAACACGAAAGAACTAAAAGACTTTAAAGAATTTTTCACGGAACTGTGTTCCGGGGAACAGAGGTTTCTCCTGAGAAACGACCTTCTCCTGGCTTTTGAGAATTACTGTGTTGCCGGGAAAAAAAGTAAAACTTTTCGGGAAAAGTCCTCTGTCCTTGATTTTCTGAAGAAGATACAGGAGCTGTTTTTCCGTGACGGGTATGCTGTCATAATGCACCGCCATGGGATAGCGAAATACAGGTTTTACCTGCTCCGCTGCGACGGAGAGGACATGACGGAACTTGATGTCGGCGAGTTCCTTGATTATAAGGACCAGTATCTTCTTCAGGGGAAAAATGAAGGGATGCACCTCCATATTGATCTGATGCCGTTCTATGATTTTTCTCCGTCAATCCGGGACACAAAAAACATCGGGAACGGTATCAGGTTTTTAAACCGGTATCTCTGCAGTTCAATTTTTCAGCATCCCGGTGACTGGAACCAGCGTGTCTTTGACTTCCTGAAGCTCCATACCTATAAAGGGAGGCAGCTGCTGGTAAACGGTGACATTATCGAAGACTTCCGGACATTTATAAAGGAGCTGGAGTCGATGACGGAATGGCTCCAGGGGAAAAACCCGGACACTCCATTTTCATCGGTTGAGCAGAAAATGCGGAAGTCAGGGTTCGAACCGGGATGGGGCAATACCGCGGGAAGGATTGTTGAAACAATGGAAATTCTCCGGGACCTGATCAACGAGCCTACCGACACACAGCTCGAACAGTTCATTACCCGGGTACCCATGCCCCTTATTTCGAAGATTGCGATTATATCGCCCCATGGATGGTTCGGCCAGGAAAATGTACTGGGGAAGCCCGATACCGGGGGGCAGGTTATCTATATCCTGGACCAGGTGCGGGCCCTTGAAAAATATCTCAAGGAGGAAATTGCTCTCGCGGGCCTTGACATGGAACCGCAGATTATTGTCATCACGAGACTTATTCCTGACGCGGGGAACACCTCCTGCAATCTCCGGATGGAACGGATTCATCAGACCGACAACGCCTATATCCTCCGCATCCCGTTCCGCGACATGAATTATAATGTTGTCAAAAACTGGCTGCCGCGCTTCCAGGTGTGGCCATACCTTGAAACGTTTGCTGACGATACCGCCCGTGAGCTGATGAGCGAGTTCCAGGGGCGGCCGGACCTCATTATCGGAAATTACTCGGACGGAAATCTTGTGGCGACGCTTCTGTCGGATAAACTTGACGTTACCCAGTGTACTATCGCCCATGCCCTTGAAAAAACCAAATACCTGTTTTCCGACCTGTACTGGAAGGACATGGAAAAGGACTACAACTTCTCCCTGCAGTTTACCGCGGATATCCTTTCCATGAATAAATCGGATTTTATCATCACCAGTACCAAACAGGAAATTTTTGGAACGGAATACTCTATGGGACAATACGAGTCCTATCAGTTTTTTACCATGCCGGAACTCTACCAGGTGAAAAGCGGGGTGAACCTCTTTGCCCCGAAATTCAATGTTATTCCTCCCGGAGTGGATGAGAATATGTACTTCCCCTACTATGAAACGGAACGGAGAATTGAGCACAGGACCCGGAGCCTCACTGCGCGTGTATTTGATGATAAGGCTGATGACGTGTTCGGTATGCTCGACGATCCGGGGAAAATACCAATTTTTACCATGGCCCGGTTTGATAAAATCAAAAATATCACCGGCCTCATTGAAGCGTTCGGTCTGAGTAAAACCCTGCGGGAGCGGTGCAATCTGATTTTCGCCGCAGGTACAATCAGGCTTGAGGAGTCCCATGACGCGGAGGAACGGCATCAGATTTCTCTCGCCTACAGCCTGATCGAGAAATACAATCTCCATGGTAAAGTACGGTGGCTCCCGAGTATTGAAAAAATGGACACCGGCGAGGTGTACCGCATCATTGCTGACCGCGGGGGGATATTCGTCCAGCCCGCGCTGTTCGAGGCATTCGGCCTTACCATTCTCGAGGCGATGATTTCCGGAGTCCCGACGTTCGGACCCCGGTTCGGAGGGCCCATTGAGATAATTGAGGAGGGGAAAAGCGGGTTCCTTCTCAACACGAGCCACCCTGAGTTAATCGCAGGGGGTATCGAGGCATTCATTGCTCGCACGGGAAATGAGCCTGATCTCTGGAAGAATATTTCAGAAAGCGGTATTGTACGGGTGAAAAAGTTTTTCAACTGGTACAACTACAGCGACAGGCTTATCAATCTCGCGAAGCTTTACGGCTTCTGGCGATACTCTGTATCGGGGAAGGGGAAGGTGAAGATGGACCGGTACTGCGATTTTGTGTATCATTTCCTTTTCAAAAAACGGGCGAAGTATCTTGAGGACAACCTTCTTGTTGATGTGGTGTACTGAACAATACGGTGTTTCTGTTATTTCAGGGAGAGCGGTAAAATTTATTTATGAAAATAAAAAAAATCAGGGATGCGGCCCCATCTCTTTTTGAAAACCTGATTTTTGCAACAGGGCTTCTTTTTCTGGGCTGGTCTCCCCTTCTGATAGTGTTCGGCTACTGGGTGGAGGTTGTACTGGTGTTTTTTGCTGCTCTTGCAAAACTGCTGCTCCTCAGGTTTTTAAAGCGGGATATGCTGCAGGGCGCCGGAATGTTTGTATTCCAATACCTGTTCATTATTTTTGTCCACACGGTGTTTTTTATTATACTTATCGTTGTATATGCTGACCGTGACCCCTTTATTGTCAGGCTGCTTCATCTGTATACCGGGGTTTCCGTCAATGTCTCCGTAGAAGGATTTGCCGGGGATCTTATGAGGATTGTTCTGGTTGTCGGCGTCACAGTGGTGTATGGATTTTTTACCTCGTTTCTCCTGCATCACCGGTACCGGATGCTTGATGCCCGGCAGGTTATAAACCATGCCTTCGGGCCTGTTGTGCTGCTCCATTTTGTGCTCTTCGTCGGTGTCGGTGCTATAGGGCTCCTTGGACTTCCGGGAAGTTTTGTGCTGGTGCTCATTGCAGCAAAGTTTTTCTTTGATGTTTCCGGTATAGGGGAAATGGGGGTGCAGGCGGCGTAGGGGGTTTGATTATTAGACCTTATTCAGTCTGCCTGTTAAATCATAACTACCATGAGAGATTATAAGTATGATGAGTTCATCTCTAGTGACTCTATAAACTATTCTGTAATTATGATAAATGATTTCACGAAGTTCTTTAACGCCTAATTCGGGAACAACTCGACCAATCAGCGGGTTTGCGGGTAGATTTTCAACTCTATCAATGATGCGTTTGATAAAGTCTTTTGCATAGTATTCTGAATCATGAGCAATATATTCAGCTATATTGCTTAAATCTTCAACTGCCATTTCTGTCCATATCAATCGAGCCATTTTGACAGTTTTGCAACAGCTTGATCATGACGTAATGTTTTACCTTCTTCCGCCTGCTTCAGGCCTTTTTCAAGTTTTTCCCTGAAATATAGTTCGGCGATAAAATCACCCACAGCAATATCATCAGGCATCTTCTCTAAGACTTCTTTTATCTGGTTTTTGTGCATGTTATCCCTCTCTGAGAGGTAATGTATTGAGGAAATTCATTTTGTCAAATTAAAAAATAATTGGAGATGGTGACGGTCCCCTTTCATGGTGTATTTTTCCCATGAAGCAAATATATTATTAAGTGAAATTTGTTGAAGAAATTTTGATAATAAATATACTTGATTTTTATGCTGATATAAGGTTGTTGGTTTACGAAAGGGAGTAGTCATGTATAAGTCTCTGAAGTTTTGTTGTGAAATCCTGTATCAGTAACTGGAGCGTTTTATGTCTAGTCATAACCTGGATCTTGTTTTAATAGACGATGAACCCCGGGTTGTCGCAGCCCTGAGTCGTGAAATCGGTCTTTCGTTTCCCGGAGATTCCTTTCATATACACAGTTTTACTGAGGTTGAAAAATGCCTTACCTATGTAGAGGATCACGCGGAATCAACCTTCCTGGTTATATCCGATCTTCGAATGCCTGACATGAAAGGCAGTGAAGTATTGGAGCGGATACGGGAGGTCAGCCCTGACATACAAACCATTCTGCTTACCGCATATCTGGATATTGATGATATCCAGAAAGCAGTTTCGACAACCCTGCAGACCCTGCTCTTTAAACCATGGAAGAAAGAGACGCTGGAAGCTGAAGTGCACAAGGCTCTGGAAACCTGGAATTTACGCCGGGAGAATGTACGGTTAAAAGAAGAAAGGGACCAGCTTCTTGAAACTGCAGGGGAATTCCAGCATGCCTTATTTTCCTCAACCGTGCCCGATATAAAAGACCTTGATTTTGATGCCGTGTATTCTCCCCGTAGCGGAATTCACTGCGGGGGAGATTTTTACCGGGTAATAGAAGAACGCTCCGGAAGATATGTTATTATTTTAGGTGATGTGACCGGTCATGGCCCCAGGGCCGCACTGGTTACTACGATGATAAATACCCTGCTTATGGGATTGGAACTGGAGCACAATCCGATTCTTGCTTCCCCGGCGAAAATTCTGGAATTCCTTAATTTTCGCATGTGCAGTCTTTTGGAGCATGCACCGGATATGTTTGCTTCCTTAAGTGCGGTATGCATTGACCAGGAGGCACGGTCCTGTGATATAGCTATTGCAGGGCAGCCGCCTCTGTACATGTATAACCGGGGTGAGGTCCGTATTTTCGGGTCAACAAATCCGGTGCTCGGTTTCAGCGACGGGATTCGTTATAATGAAATGCATGTTGATCTTTCACCTCAGGAACATTTGTATTTGTTTACCGATGGTCTGATTGAATCAGTGCCCTCCCGCGTTCGGCTCACTGATGAGCAAATAAAGACATGTATAGAAAAAAATCATGGCGCGGATACCAGAGTACTTCGTGATCGATTTAAAGATTTTTTGCCGGGAAAGGCATTTTTTGATGATGTAACCCTCATCCAGGTCCGGATACCTTAATACAAAATGATAGGGCACCAGCTTTTTTTAATTCTTGCACCTGTGTCAGCGTTAATCCTTTTCGCGGTGATGCTTACTCTTGTGAAGTATCGCCATGAACAGAGTACAAGAGCTATTTTCTGGTATCTGGGTTCTGTAACTGCACTGCTTATATTCAACACTGCCGAATTGATCACTCCGGATCATCAGCTTACAGTGCTTTTTGCCAAACTGGAATATATTGCGTACGAGTCTTTAACGGTTTCATGGTTTTTTTTCTGCCTGATCTTTACAGGACAGTATAAAAAAATACCTTTTCAGGTGGTTGTATTTATTCTGGCTGTCCCCCTGGTCATTCTTGTACTTGTATTTACTAATGAATATCATTACCTTTTTTGGAGCAAGATTCAGTTTACACATGTGAACCAGTTAGTGACACTCCATCCAGGGTACGGGCCGTTTTTCTGGGTCAACTCAGTATATACGTATATGCTTTTAGGAGGCGGCGGTGTTTTTGTTGTTCGGGCCTTTGCTGTCAGCCCGCGAATCTACCGCCGACAGGCGGTATTGGTTTTTTTAGGTCTTCTGCTTCCCTTTATCTTTAATGTGATATATATTTTCCGCCTTATTCCCGGCTTCAGTAAAGATTTTACCCCGATCAGCTTTGCCCTTTCAGGTGTCTTGTTCTACCTTGGACAGTACTTCGGCCGCCTCTTCTGGGTGGTTCCGGTGGCGCGGGGTGTAATCTTCCAGATTATTGATACAGGTGTTATAGTATTAGATTCCAGTTTCAGAATACTTGACCTCAACCATAAAGCTGAGGAGTATCTTGATTTTAAAAATGATCCGGTTGGCAGAGCGGCAGAAGAAATACCGGAACTGGTTTTTTTTACCAGATTACCCCCGAACAAACTCCGTTCATCCTTCGAATTTCTGCATAGTGCGGGAAACCGTATTCTGAACGTAAGGATACAGGAGCATGATCAGAAACACAAGTCTTCAGGATGGATCCTTATCATTGATGATATTACAGAAAAAATCCGGCTTCAAAATGAACTTGATATTGTTCATGGCCAGATAATACATCAGGATAAACTGGCAGCGATTGGCCAGCTTACCGCAGGACTTGCACATGAAATTAATAATCCCCTGAGCTATCTCCAGAGTGATCTGCGTTCTCTGGAAACTCTTATCAGGAACAGGGGAGACGGTTCAGAAACAAAACAGAATGATATTGGTGATATTTTTGATGGAGCCCAGGAGGCGATACAAAGGATCAGTACCATCGTTACTGATCTGCTTAACTTCGCCCGAAGGGGTGAGCAGGGTGCGGACTATGAGCCCTATGATTTAAATAAAAATATCGAGAGTACTCTTGAAATGGCGAAGTATGAATATAAGAACCTTGCCCGGATAGATTTAAGCCTTGGCGATATTCCTTTGCTCAGGGCAAAAAAAAATGAAATTAACCAGGTTATCTTGAATATTCTTACCAATGCCTGCCATGCACTTGCCAAAAAAAATATCGATGATTCAGGAACAAATCCCCTGCAGGATGTAATTACAATTCGTACATGGCTTGAAAATCGGGTGGTGGTGTGTGAAATTGAAAATTCCGGGCCCCCCATTCCTCCCGATATTCAGGAGCAGATATTCACCCCTTTTTTCACGAGACGAGAAAATAAAGAGGGAACCGGTCTGGGGCTGGGAATTTCAAAGGATATAATCGAGAAAAATCATAACGGTTCCTTGAGCCTTGCAAGCGCAGATCCTGTTATTTTCAGGATTGTGCTGCCTATGCTGAATGATTAGATTGACGAGGAAATGTAACGGTGTGTAGTTTGTGGTATTGAAAAACCTGCTTTACAAAAAGTGCATACTATAGTTTTTTCTTGCAGAATAAGCCGTGTATCAGATACATGGAACTTCCTGCCCGGCTGTCGTGGTGATTATATTTTGAAAAAGAGTTCTGTGCTGTATCATGAACCGGGCCATGATTATTTAAACATATGAGGAGAAAGTATGAAAGACGCAACTATTATCTACACGAAAATTGACGAAGCACCTGCCCTGGCGACGTATTCCCTGCTGCCGGTTATTAAAGCCTATGTGAAAGGTGCAGGTATATCCATTGAGACAAAAGATATCTCCCTGGCGGGGAGAATACTTGCCAACTTTCCAGAGAATCTTTCTGAATCGCAAAAAATTCCGGATTATCTCGGGGAGCTGGGTGAGCTGACTCAGAAACCTGAAGCCAATATTATCAAACTCCCGAACATCAGTGCGTCGGTTCCCCAGCTGAAAGCAGCCATAAAGGAACTCCAGAGCCATGGCTACGATATCCCTGATTATCCGGAAGAGCCGGCAACAGATGAGGAAAAAGATATCCATCAGCGGTATGCAAAGGTACTGGGGAGCGCCGTAAATCCTGTGCTGCGTCAGGGGAATTCCGACCGGAGGGCCCCGGAGTCCGTAAAAGAATATGCAAAGAAGTACCCACGGTCCATGGGGCTTCCTTTACGTGAATGGGCACCCGGTTCAAAATCACATGTCGCTCACATGGAAGACGGAGATTTTTACGGGAATGAAAAATCAGTAGTGAGCGAAAAAGACGACTCACTGACTATAGTATTCACTGATGCTGAGGGGAACACAACAGTCCTGAAGGAAGGGGTCAAGGTCCTGAAGGGGGAGATCGTTGACGGGACCTTTATGAGCATAAAGGCCCTGAGGATGTTTTTCAGTGAACAGCTCATTGACGCCAAAAAACAGGGCATTCTCTTTTCTCTCCATATGAAGGCTACCATGATGAAGGTGTCAGACCCGGTGATATTCGGTCATTGCGTGTCAGTGTATTATAAGGATGTGCTCGAGAAGCATGCCGGCACTCTCAAAGAGCTTGGGGTAAATGTCAATAACGGTATCGGGGATCTTTATGCGAGGATACAGAAGCTGCCGGATGACAAAAGGAAGGAAATAGAAAACGACATTGAAGCCGTATATACACAACAGCCCGGTCTTGCAATGGTTGACTCATCGAAGGGGATTACCAATCTCCATGTTCCCAGTGATATCATTATTGACGCATCCATGCCTGTCGTGGTCCGTGACGGAGGCAGGATGTGGGGCGCCGATGACCAGCTCCATGACGCGAAAGCCGTTATTCCTGACCGGTCCTATGCAACGATATATAAGGAGATTGTTGAAGACTGTAAAAAGCATGGGGCCTTTGACAGGTCACAGCTGGGTACTGTGCCCAACGTGGGGCTCATGGCGCAGAAAGCTGAGGAGTACGGGTCACATCTTACAACCTTTGAGTCTCCGGGTAATGGAAAAATTTCCGTGAAAGATTCTACGGGCGCAATGCTGATGGAGCATGAGGTTGAAAAGGGTGATATCTGGAGGATGTCCAGAGTGAGGGACATCCCGGTGCGGGACTGGGTAAAACTGGCGGTAGCCAGGATGCGGGCAACCGGTACGCCTGGAGTGTTCTGGCTTGATCAAAACCGGGCCCACGACGCGCAGCTCATTTCGAAAATTGAACTATATATGAAAGACCATGATACATCAGGGTTGGACTATCACATCATGGCCCCCCGGGATGCCATGAAGTTTACCCTGGCAAGGATACGAAAGGGGGAAGATACAATCTCCATTACCGGCAACGTGCTCCGTGATTATCTTACAGACCTCTTTCCCATTATAGAACTTGGTACCAGTGCCAAGATGCTTTCCATCGTACCGCTGCTGAACGGCGGGGGACTCTTTGAAACAGGGGCAGGGGGATCTGCCCCGAAGCATGTGCAGCAGTTTGTGAAGGAAAATCATTTGCGGTGGGATTCCCTGGGTGAGTATTCAGCGCTCATGGCATCCTTTGAACATATCGAGACAGTATGTGATAACAAAAAAGCCGGAGTGCTGAAAGAGACCCTTGACAGCGCCATATCAAAATTTCTTGAAAATGAGAAATCGCCCTCGAGGAAAGTCGGTGAGCTGGATAACAGGGGGAGTAATTTTTATATAGCACTGTACTGGGCGCAGTCCCTCGCTGAACAGTCAAAGGATACTGAACTTCAAAAACGGTTTCAGCAGATCGCGTCTGAACTTGAGGCGAATGAGGCTGAGATTGTAAAGGAACTCAATGAGGCACAGGGGAATCCGGTCGATATGGGGGGGTACTATGACCCTGATCCGGAAATCCTTGAACGGGAATTGCGGCCGAGTAAAATTTTTAATTCAATCATAGACGGGATGTAGCTTTCCATCAGGTGAAACGGCATGACCGGATGCAGGAACGCGTCCGGTCCGGCGGGTGCGTTCCTGTGTGTACCGCTGGTAACAGGGAGCACCGGAACGTTTCCACATGGACCTTGCAGCCGTCAAACCTGTTTCCCTGATCAGTGGTAAGAGGTTGCTGATTTCTTCAGGTTGAACGGACAACATTTCTATCCATTAAATCGTACCGCCAGTATCGTAACATCATCATTGATCTCATTGTGAGAAGAGTGTTTTACAATATTGTCAAATATATTGCCGCATAATTCAGCGGGGTTTTGGGAAATAGCTGCAATGGATTGAATCCAGTTGCAGAAAAGAAGATCATCCTCCCCGAGCATTACTCCCTTTTGGTCCTCTATTTCTGTTATTCCGTCAGTATATAATATAATAGTGTCACCCGGCTTTAAGGTCGTGGTAATGGTTGCAGAATTAAATTTCATGGAATCAGTAATAAGCCGTCCCTTCAATGTAATCATCCGCGTTGTGCCGTTTTTTTCTATTATTACCGGGTGGGGGTGTCCGGCGCCGGCGATTGTCAATAATCCTGTTTCAATATTCAATGAATACATTATGGCAGTAAAAAAATTCCCCCCCATTTTGCCATTGAGGGATTTGCCGATCTTTTCCAGTGTCGCCGCAGGAGCTTCGTGATAGGTGTCACAAAAAAAATCCAATGAATGACTTATCATGGAAGCAGTAATTGCCGCGGGAACACCATGACCTGTAACGTCACAAATAAACGCGCTTAGCGTTTTAGTGTCATCGTAATATTTAATCGTCACGAAATCGCCCCCCACCGCCATCATGGGTGCATATTTATATGCTATGTCAGCTTCCGGAACACATGGGATATTTTCCGGCAGCAAAGATTGTTGAATGATTTGTGCCATTTCAATTTCTTTTTCAAGGGCGGCTTTTTCTTTTTGCAAAAGCACCAGTTTCGCGTTTTCGATTGAAATTGCGGCCTGGGCTGCGAGGAGACGGATCAGGTTCAACCGTGAAGGGGTGAACGCTCCTTTCAGGAGATTGTTTTCAAGATAGAATATTCCTCCAGTTTTACCCTTTATTATAATTGGCGTACAGAGAACGGATTTTAAATGTAATTTTTCGATGTAGTGGTCGTTGGAAAATCTATTGTCTGCACATGCGTCATCAAGTACTATCGTTTGTCCGGTCTTGCTGACGAAATTGATTATTGATAATGGCAGCGGGTATGGTTCCTGGAGCGGGGTGTTTTGCATGACTATTGTTTTCTTCCCGGAAGAACCCTCTGCCTGGATGTAGAGGGTTTCATCTTCATCATTGATTAATAATAAATACCCCTTTTCCGCGCCTGCATTTTTAAAAGACAACGTCATTAACTTTTCCAGTAATGATGCAAGGTCAATTTCGCTGGAAAGAACATGAGATGCATTAATGATTGTCTTCACATCAAGATCGTAAATTGTTGTCGATCCGGAAGTGTCTGATGTTTCAGAGTAATGGCGATTGCCGGAAAAGGATTCAAGAAACGGGTACTCGTCATGTAAAGCTCTTACTTTTGCCAGTGCTCCCCATTTGTGATATAAATTATATGCTTTCGACAGATGTATTTTTGCGATAAAGTCCTGTCCAATCTCCAGATAAAAATATCCTGCTAATTCATATGCAAGCGCCTCTTCCTGCATGTATCCGTGCCTGTGTGCCCCTTCCGCTGCATTGTGGTAGTGCATCATTGCCTGTTCAGTCCTGCCGGTGATCCGTAATAGTTCAGCCTGCACAAGCTCGTATTTATGTAAATGATTCATCGGCGCGAAGGTGCTCCATCGTTTCATTTTCTTCTGGTTTCGTTTGACTTTTCTCAATATTTTTTTGTTCGCAGGAAACCCTGCTTTGCTGTATACTGCCAGCCGGGCAAGTGAGTCATAAAAATGGAAGAAGGCGAATCCGAAAGTGCCGATGGCGCTGTCCAGGTATTGACGGGCGATGTCCGCATTTTTTACTGCATGCTTATAGTCCTTGAATAAAAAGCAGATCATTGTTTTTTGAATAAAAATATACACTTTGGAGTTCCAGTTATGGGTCCTGTCTAATAAGGGGATTATTTCGTCCTCATTAAAGGCATCGCCTTTGAGATATGCCTGGTTTTTTGTCGAATGAATCAGATTAAGAATAACCTGACGCATCATGCTGTTGCTGTTTTCGATGGGTTCCTGTCTGAGGTTGTGAATGGTTTTATAGCTGGCAGCGGTTTCTTTTTCCAGTTCCGGAAGCGGGGTGCCTGTAAAGAATGCTACGATGCAATAATTATTAATTGCGTGTGCAGCATATTCGATGTCCCCGGTTTCAAGGGCAATTTTATAAATCCTGCGAAATTCTTCCAGTGTTTCCCGGGCATGGTGTTTCCAGTGTTTTATGAATAGATTAAACACGAACAATGTCCGCGCTTTGAATTCAAGGGTAAAGGGGAGCTCGGCGAGTGTAAGGGCATAACTCCCGATTGTATAACCGTATTCAATATCTCCCAGGGCCCCGCATAAAATAATACCGTATCCGCTATATGAGAAAGGTGATACAGGCGCAATTCCATGTTTGAGAGATATATGTGTACTTTCGAATACAATGAACGGCATAAGTTCAGGCATGGCATAGTAGATGGGATAACCGGCAATACCGATAATACGCATGACCGCTGAATATGTTGGACTGGTAATAGTCGTTGTTGCTCTATTTTTCTCGGGTTTATACAGGGCTGTTTCAATTCTTGTTTTCGCAAGGCCAAGTATGGTTCTCATTTTGCCGGGGGATGATGTTATATGTACACCAAGCATTTTTAATGCTTCGAGAGATGTCATAACGGCGTCAATAAGGTTGTTTTGAGAAATCGCAGCATGGATTCTGACTTCATGAATAAACACTTTATCAAGAGTTGTTTTCGCGTTTTGCATTACTGTTGAAACCAGTGTATCCATGTGTTCAAAGTCTTTATTCAGATAGGCTGCCTCTGCCGCTTTGTTATAGAGAGACAATGATAATGAGTAGTGTGTCTGCCAGCAGGAGGTTTCAAGTAGTTCTATCCCATGCAGAAGATAGTTATATGCAGCCTGATACGCTGAGGTGTTTTTCGCTTTATTACCTGCCTCGTGGTTCAGCTCTGCGACACGGAGCCGTTCCTCTGCTGATGTAATTTTCGTTATCCCGGAATTCAGCTGATTGACTATATAAAAAATATTATCAACCAGTTTGTGTTCATCGGTGTTGTGCAGGATGTATGTTCCTATTTTATAATGTAACTCCTCTTTTTTGTCCCGGTCCAGGAGTGAGTATGCTGCCTCCTGTATTCTGTCATGAAGGAAATAGCACCGGTCATCTTTGAAAAAGATCAATCCCGTGTCAATTGCCGGTGATAACCTGTCAAGGATTTCGGAGACGGGTTTTTCTGAAACGATTGAAACTGTGGTGAGGTCAAATCTGTTGCCCATGCATGAACATGTCTTTAATAATTCAGATGTTTCCAGGGGGAGTGTGGTAATTTTATCAGCCATGAGATTAACGACGTTGTCGGTTACCTTCATGCTTTCTATTTCCCGGATGTCCCAGGTCCAGCCCGCGGATGAATTGCTGTGTGTATAATACGACGGTTTCAGTTTTTCTTTTTCATAAAGAGTTTTGATAAACTGGTTAACAAAAAAAGGGTTCCCGTTTGTCTTCGTATGCACAAGCGCTGAAAGGTCCGCTGTAGTATCTTTCCCGAGCCGCAGGAAAAACGAGATAAAATCATTGACCGTTTCTTTGTCCAGGGGGCCGAGATGGATGCCGGTTACTGGTGTTTCGGTTTTTTTTATATCATCAATGATAAATGAGAATAGATCGTTTTTATCTATTTCATTATCCCGATATGCGCCGATCAGCAGGAAATGGTGTATTTCATTATCAGTTATAATCATTTTAATGAGTTCCAGGCTTGCCATGTCGGCCCACTGCAGATCGTCAAGGAAAAGGACCAGTGGGTGGTCCTGAGATGTAAAGGCCCTTAGAAATTTTTTAAAAATATGATTAAACCTGTTCTGTGTTTCTTCCGCTCCGAGACGGGACACGGCAGGTTGATCTCCTGTGATAAATTTCACCTCGGGTATTACGTCAATAATGACATTCGCATTGTTTTCGAGTTCAGCCAGTAGCCGGGTTTTCCAGTTTTGAATTCTTTTATTGCTTTCAGTAAGTATCTGCTGGATAAGATGCTGAAAGGCCTGGATTATTGCGCTGTAGGGAACGTCTCTTCTGAATTGTTCGAATTTGCCGGAAAGGAAATACCCTTTCGCCGAAGTGACCGGTTTGTGTATTTCCTGGACCAGAGCTGATTTCCCGATGCCGGGGTCGCCGGAAACGAGGACCAGTTCCCGCTGCCCGGTTTTTGTCCGGTCAAAAATATTATACAGCAGGTCAATCTCATCCGTTCTGCCGAATAATTTTTGGGGTATGTTGAATTTTAATGGTATGTCATCAAGGGCAAGAGGAAAAACTGTAGTGTCCTGATTGCCGGACAATGCATCGCGGCATTTGATGAAATCATGCATTACGCCAAAGGCGTTCTGGTATCGTTCCTCCGCTGTTTTTGATAAAAGTTTCATGATAATTCGTGAAATCATTTCCGGAGTGTCGGTCCTGATGTCAACTGGCGGTGCCGGTTGTAATGCGATATGTGCATGTATGAGCTCCATGGGGTCAGTGAGGTTGAACGGGACCGTACCGGTGAGCATTTCATACAGCGTGATACCAAGTGAATACAAGTCAGTCCTGTAATCAACAGCTCTGTTCATCCTGCCGGTCTGCTCGGGGGAGATATACCGCAGTGTTCCATTGATTATATCAGGGTTGTACAGCATATCATTCTGGTGTGTTATGATTGTTGCGATGCCAAAATCGGTTATTTTCACAATAGATGATGCAGGATTGATAAGGATGTTGTCCGGGTTGATGTCCCGGTGGATTATTTTCTTTGTATGAATATTGCCAAGTGTTTCAGATAATGTGATTGCAATTTCAAGGAAAGCAGGGATTGTAAAAGTATCACGCGCGATAATTTCCCTGAGGGAAATACCGCCAAAATCCTCCATAATAAGCGCAAAAACATGTGGTAATTCAATAAAGTCATATGTTTTAACGACATTGCGAAGTTCAATGTCTTTGATAATCGTGTATTCCTGTTTAAAGCGGGCTACTTCTGATTGTGAAGGATGTAGGGCATTCAGAAATTTTATTATAACTGATGTTTTTGTGTCATTACGAATGCCTCTGTAAATATGTGAGTGTTCTGTCCGCGAGATGAGGTCTAGTAATGTGTAACCATCTATTTGGTATGTCATTGTTTTCATGTTCCAGGTAATATTTAATAGATAAGGACAAAAGAAAGTAAAGTAAATTTTTCCGTGAGATCCTCCCCGGGAACCCCCGGTTGAATTCTGTATATGGTGTTACTTTTATTAAATAATATTTGACTAAAAATCCAAAAAATATGATATTATGTGACATAATCCATTTCCATGTGCCGATATTACTAATAGGCACTGTTGTCAATGTGTGTTCATTTCGTGACGGGAGGAAATACTATGAAAAAAACTATCATGGTAATCGGAGGAGGACTTCTCCAGGTCCCTGTTATACAGACAGCCCAGAGGATGGGGTGCCAGGTAATTGTGACCGATTACAACCCCCACGTCATGGGAATAAAACAGGCGGACATCCCCATCATAATGAGCACCCGTGACATTGAAGGGAGCGTTCGGGCGGCAAAATCACAGAATGAAATTACCCCCATACACGCGGTATTGACCGTGGGGACTGACGCGTCAATGACTGTCGCCGCGGTGGCAAGCGCCCTGGGGCTTCCGGGCATAAAATTCGAGGACGCCGAGGCAGCCACAAACAAGATCAAGATGCGCATGCGTCTTGTGGAGCACAATGTACCCTGCCCGGGGTTCCTGCCGGTATGGTCCCTCGCGGATGCCAAGAAGGCATGTAAAATACTGAAGTTCCCCGTGGTTATAAAACCATCGGACAACATGGGCGCCAGAGGGGTGACCCGCATCAATGATAAAACACAGATTGCCGACGCGTTCCATTTCGCGAAAGGCGCTTCCCCCAGCGGTGAGCTCATTATTGAAGAGTTCATGGAGGGGCCGGAGCTGTCCATTGACGCGGTTATCTACAATGGCGAAATAACCTTTACCGGTGTTGCGGACCGTATTATTGAGTACCCTCCGTATTTCGTGGAGACAGGGCATACCATGCCTTCGCACCTGCCGGAGGAAATGCAGCAGGCGGCATGCGATGTGATGGCCCGGGCGATCCGTGCCCTTGGCATCACCATGGGGTGCGCGAAAGGCGATATTAAAATTACTGAAGCCGGCCCCATGATAGGGGAATGCGCGGCGCGCCTCTCCGGAGGGTTCATGTCCGCCTATACCTATCCTCTTTCAACGGGGGTCGATCTGATGCGCGCTGCCGTTGAAGTGGCCCTGGGGCAGGAGCCCGGCAACCTTGAACCTGTAATGAACAGGGTCTGCATTGAGCGGGCCATTATCCCTGAACCGGGAATTGTCCGTAAAATTGCCGGCCTCGAGGATGCCCTGAAAATACCCGGCATCAAGGAAATATTTCTGAATGTGAAGCCCGGTGACAGGATAAAGGTGCCCCGTTCCAATGTGGAAAAGGCCGGCAATATTATTGCCGTGGGGGACACCCTTGAGGAGGCGGAACTGGCAGTCCGCCGGTGCAAGGATATTTTGAAAATTGAAGTGTACCGGGAATCGGAGATAACGATAGAAGCGGTACACCTTGCGGCGCGTGAAAAGCTCAAAAGGATATGCTACGTCTGTAAAAACTGCGACGGGAAGGACTGCCCGACGGGGGTCCCCGGCATGGGAGGTACCGGCACCGGCGCCTCCTTCCGCAGGAACATCGAGGCGCTCCGGAACTATAAAATAAATACCAGGCTCATCCACGATGTCACTATGCCTGACACGGTGACCAGCTTCTTCGGCATCAAGCTCGCGCTCCCTGTTATGGCGGCCCCCATCACCGGGGCTGTCACCAATATGGGGGGCGCCGTTGATGAACTTGACTACAACCTCGCCGTGGTTGAGGGGTGCCTGGACGCCGGGACCATCGCCTTTGTCGGTGACGGGGCGACCCCTGACAAGTATAAGATAGGTATTCAGGCCATCTCGGAATTTGAGGGGATGGGTGTCCCGATCTTCAAGCCCCGTTCAGACAATGAGGAAATTATTACCAGAATACGGGCCGCGGAAAAGGCCCGGGCCATTGCGGTAGGCATGGACATCGATGCCGTGGTCTTCAAAACTATGGCCATGAAAAACCAGGCGGTGAGTCCCAAAAGCCCTGAAGAACTGAAATACCTTTCATCCTCAACGCAGATACCCTTTGTCCTGAAGGGGATAATGAATGTACGTGACGCAATCCTTGCGGTGGAGTCCGGGGCCCATGCTATCATTATTTCAAACCATGGAGGTCGTGTCCTTGACGAGATGGCGGGGACCATGGATGTCCTTGAGGAAATAGTTGATGAAGTGAAGGGCCATGTGCGTATCATCATTGACGGAGGGTTCCGTACCGGCGTTGATATATTGAAGGCCCTGGCCCTGGGTGCGGACTATGTCCTTATCGGACGGCCCGTGGCTTTTGCCGCCATAGGCATGGGGGCCCGGGGCGTGTCCTTCTATCTTGAGAACCTGAAGCGGGAACTGGGAAAGGCGATGATCCTGACCGGGTGCAGGGACATCGCCGATATCACCCCCGATGTGGTGAGAAAGATCCATGAGAAAAGGGGAGTATTGCTGTAATTTTCAGAGCTGTATCGACCCGTAAAAAAAAGAAATAGCGGGTTACATGCCCCTATTTCTTTTTGGGAATGGACCGTCCGAAGAGATCGTAAAAATTTCTCCCTTTAATAAAAAAACCGGCATAGCGTTTCTTCACGTCTTCAATCGTCACAAAGGCGTTGGGCTCAAACATGTTCACAAGCTCAAGAATCCTGTCCACCTTGCGGCGCGGCACCACGGTGAAAATAATCGTTACCTCACCCCGTGCCCCCCATCCCCGCACTACTGTTGCGCCGAAACCCTGGTTCCTGAGGATCAGGGGGAGGGACACAATTTTCTCGCTGGTGATGATCCGTATGGACTGATACCCGATTGCGATTACCGGTTCAAGGATCATGCCGATATAATTCCCCGAGGCAAACCCCGCGGCATATACCAGGTAGCTCCAGGTGTTGTTCAGGTTCTGCATTACATGAGATATCGCGATGATCCATATGAGGACTTCAAAAAATCCGAATAACGGCGCAAGGTACCGGTATCCCCGGGAAATGAGGATAATCCGTATTGTGCCGATGGAAACATCGATGATACGCGCAACAAAGATGAAGAGCATTCCGTAAAGGTCTGACTGCAGAAGGCCCTGAATATCCATGGTGTGCTCCTGGTGTATTATATGCGGCTGCAGACCGCATATATCATGATGCATGAAATAGAAAGAAAATCAAGGGCAAAATGAAAATTTAGCAGGGGCTAAAAATTTAATTGACTTCTGGAGAGTTGACATGGTACTTTAATCAATCAGCACAGTATGTGCTGTTTTCAAATGCCGTTATCGTTGCCGGTGCGTAATGGTTTCGGTTACATCAACATGAAAAATTATCTACTTTCAGTGAGGGGGATTTTCTAATGAAGAAAACCAGAATTATTGTCGCACTCCTGGCAGTTCTTATGTTTATTCCGGTTTCAAGTTACGCGATTGTTGACTTCGGTGTGTACGGCGGATATTCCTTCGCGAACCTCGACGATGAGGCATCTCAGGTCGATATGAACGGCTGGGAATGGGGCATGCTGGGTCATATCAACACAGGGCTGCCGATGCTTTTCAGCGTTGGTCTCGGCGCATTTTATCAGCGTACAAACTCGGAGTTTGATCTTGGCGGGACAACATACGATGCTGACCGTATTATGTGGGGAATTGACATCATGGCGACCCTTGAGCTTCCTATCTTTATCCACCCCTACCTCCGTATGGGTATTGCGGTGAATGAGGAGTTTGAAGTGGACTCTCCCCAGGGAAGAATCAGAAAAGATGACAAGTGGTTTAACTCGCATTATTACGGGATCGGCGCGCAGTTTACCGTGTTCCCGATGGTGCGTCTTTTCGGTGAGTATGTGTTCAACTATTCAAATCAGGAAGACAACACTGTCATCAAGAGCAACGCGATCCACGTAGGGGCGATGCTCAGCATTTAATACTCCGATATCATTTGATTCTCTCACATCGGAGGCTGTTTCAGAGAGAATTATACAATAAAGAAAACACAGAAGGTGTCCGGAAGGGCACCTTCTCTTTTTT
>DAOSYC010000041.1:21806-23420 GCA_035380905.1 Spirochaetota bacterium
GTGGGCGGTTCCAGACGGCACATACTTTTTCATTAAACAGGTAAAATCAGGAACCCCCTCAAGGGGCAATGGGGGGTACTGGGATCAGTCGGGTCAGCCGCGGCGATACAGCAAAGGTTCAAATCTGCAGTTATGGTCAAAAGACAGCGGTTTCAATCGGGATCAGCAGTTCAGGATTTTTACAAGGGGTAACGGCTGGTATGCCCTCAGGTCACGTAACGGCGGGTATGTCGATGTGTCAGGCGGGCGCAATGCTGACGGCGTACCTGTCCAGGTGTGGAGTTCCAACCGGTCTGACGCGCAGCGTTTTCGCTTCAGGTATCTTGGGGGCGGACGATGGAAGATATACACGCGCTGGGGACGTATTATTGCATCAAAAGGAAGAAATTCCGGAAATGGAACACGGATACATACCTGGCGTGACCATAATGACCGTTCCAATGAGTGGTATTTTGTTGATGCAGGGGGGAGAATTCTCATGCCAAAACGGGAACAGTCCTCAGGCGATGGATCCCTTGATCCTGCAGCAGGAGGAAATTCAGGCGGAAGGACTTCTGTTACCCTGGAGCAGGCGCTGCAGTCACGTCATCAGAGTGTGGTGGACCAGTATTTTTCAAAAGTTTCATATTCCCAGCTGCGCACCGATGATGCTGATCAAAAAATCCCGGAACATTTTACTACATTGAGAAGCTCAACGAAGCAGTGGACATTGCTTACAAAAATTATCGATGGGACGGAGGGCAATACCAGTTCCTCCGTGAGGATTCGTGTGTACAGGGCTCTCAGTAATGTTCAATTCAGGGATTCGTCATTTGTTGAAAGACTGCTGGCGGCTAAAATGAAGGAAGTAGTACAGAAAAAAGCACGCAGTGAAAGGAGTGCCGCTGCGAGAAGATACCTGGAACAGATTGCAAATAAAATTAAATAGCAGCTTCTCCATGCGATATCAAAAAGACGGTCCAGGCGGGCCGTCTTTTTTTGTGGGGAATATAGTATTTAAAAAAAATTGATTTATATGGGCAGGTTTTGCCGGCATAAGTTTTAACAACACTGCATAGTATGTATTCTGCATTCATGCTGTCGGAAATTCCTGCAATAAAAACATATATCATTTCAGCAGTTCCCGGAGGTTCCTGATCCGTATGTCAAACCTGTTGCGGGCATAGGCTTCCTTTATACAGTGCTTTGCGGCGTTGCGGCTGCCGGCGGCTATGTGTGATTCGGCAAGCTTCAGCCACCCTCCATAATAGGCGGGTACGAGCTTTGTTACCGTAGTGTAGCTTTCAACTGCGCCGGGGAAGTTGCCGTTCCTGAAGCGGAGTTTCCCCATACGCAGGTGCCCCCATGGATTGTCCGGATACATGGTGATCACGGAAAGGAAGGAACTTTCAGCACGGTCATATTTCTCTTCGTCCAGGTAGTAGTCCCCTTCAAGGATGCCTGTTACCCAGCAGTCATTTCCCATATAGGCGCGGTGTTTTCTGAAGTCATCTTCACGGTACCATGATCGTTCCCGGATCAGGAGGAGCTCGTTCAGGAGGTCGTGCATGGAGCGGTGCACCTCGCTGTCGCCGCGGAGAAATATTCCGGGGTCCTGTTTCCGGAACCAGATAC
>DAOSYC010000042.1:0-23130 GCA_035380905.1 Spirochaetota bacterium
GCTGCGGGCCCCATTCTTCTTGAACCGGTAATGGATGTTGACATCTATGTCGACAAGGATTTCATGGGTGATATCCTGAATGATATTACCAGCAGGCGCGGAAAAGTCATGGGAATGGGAAGCACTGATGAATCAAGCAGCGCTGTCTCAGTAGTAAAAGCGCAGGTTCCCCTCGCGGAAATGCTCCGCTATACCATTGACCTCCGGGCGATGACCAGCGGGAAAGCGACCTTTGAAATGAAGTTTTCACACTATGATCCTATTTCCGGCAGGATCGCGGACAAGGTCATTGAGGAAAGAAAGAAATTTCTGGAAGATGAAGCAAATAAATAACATAATAGAAGAAGGCGCCACAGGGCGCCTTCTTCTATTATGGTCATATTCATGTATATACAGTTCACATCACAGCATTAAGATCAAACACCGGTTTTTCAAACTTCACCACCGCGAAGTAGCTGCCGTCATTGGCTGACAAATCCAACTCCTTCATCATATTAAAATCATCATATACGTGGCCTGACCGGATGACCGTACCGCTGGTAATGAGCACAACATTGTCCCTTCCATTTGTCTCATCTTTTCTTTTGAAAAACATCGAAACCGGCATCTCCGGCTTGAGATGGGTATCAGACAGCATAAACACACCTCCAAGGCTTATATTCACAATTTTCCCGGATGATCGCGAGGTGTTTTTCCCCTCTTCTGTGTCCTGTATGCTGAAATACTCGTATTCAACCCTGATATTACTTTCATACCGGGCATATTCTCTCCGCTCATTCATTAACCCCTCCCCTTCGCAGTAATGCCGACAGGATTAATGATAGGACATATTCATGATTATGTCAAATTTTTATGAATGTATATCAGTATTTTTTGTACAGTTTTTTCGGGCTGATATATCGAACTGTATTAACAAAATCCTCTGCAAAACGCATCCATGTTTGTTCCAAGAATATCATGATTGTACCCGCCTTCAAGGAGAGCAAACCGCCTTCCTTTGCACAGCTTTTCAGAATATTTCTTCACAAGATACCCCAACGCGGTATAATCACCGGGACTCAGCACATTTCCCCAGTCCCCTACCGCATTATCAAATCCCGCTGACACCGCGATAATATCAACATCATTCAGAATACTCAGATATTCCTCTACCATGGCAACATATTCACGGCCTGTATCAAGCATGGGATTCAATATCGTCACCTCAAATCCGTCATCCCGGTCCTCAAGAATATCAATATTACCATCTCCAACATGAAGATCAAAATCCAGTACAAAAGCAGACCGGATCTTCTCCTCGCTGAACAGCTTCAGAAGGCTAATGCCTATATTATTAAAGAAACAGAATCCCCAGCATGAATCCGAGGAGGCATGGTGACCGGGAGGTCGAATTACTCCGAAACATGGATGCCCTTCAAAAGCTGTCTCCGCCGATACAATTGCCCCTCCCGCGGAAAGTGCAGCACACTCATAAAGGACCGGATCACTCTGAACATTCCGCAGATGGCCCTTTGTATGCGCAAGAAGGATATCGGAATCGGAGGCAGGCTCGGGGGTGATTATTTCATATCTGTCAGGGGAACCATGAACGATATCCATGATTGATTCCAGGCGCCCCGGTGAAGCAGCGGGATCAGGTGCATATTCAGAATTATAGTATTTTTCATGGAATACAACGTTGACCTTCATGCTCCCTCCCGGACTGCATATCGCAGAAAAAGGTATGGTCAAATACTATACCATCCAGGACTATTACGGCAAGCATGTTTTCGCAATTATTTTTATTGTTAATCAATGGAGGGTGAGAAGTACTTTTCCTTTCTGTATATCCAGCGCTGAAAGCGCAACTCCTTTCAAGTTACCTGTATAAACCCTGACAAGATCATTTATACGGATGCTGATATGAGCACCGGACCGTGAGATACAGCTGCCCGCCGGACCTGATAACTTTTTTGCTGCCCGGTCCAGTACTTTCCCCGCAAGCCATCTCACCGGCAGTACGCCTTCAACCGCACACAGCAGCACTTCATTGCTGAAGGAAATGTAACGCAGGCGGAGCCCTCCCGGGACACCGGTAAACCGTACCACGATCATGTCATCTTCCGGAATCGATATTTTCCGGACATGGGCTGCCGCGGAGGTAATAATTCTGGAAAGATGATCCTCGTACAGTACTACTGTATATTCCTCATTTCCGGGGACCTTTCCTCCGCCAAAAATCTTTTTCGCGGCTTTTCCGGTAATGAGGCAGGCAACAGCATCAAATATTCCGCTCAGCACCCCGCCCGCAACGGGAACGATCTTTGACATGGAAACGACACCGCCCTCCCCGGCACTTGAAAGAAGCCTGAATCCCGCGGCCTGATTTATTCGCGTCAGTGTTTCCGCCGGAATTTTCTTCACTGCCCGCTCCCCCCACATTTTCGCAGCGGTCAGTCCGGTACTTTTCAAAGTCTCCTTTGCCCTGTCCCCCATAAGCGCAAGGAGTATAAACGAACGGGTTTTTTCATCTGTTATGGAATGACCATACAACAGCGCCACAGCAGCCGCAAGACGCGCCTGCAATACCCACGATGAATACATCCCTGCGGGGATGCTGACCGGCAATGCCACAGCGCCGCCAGCTCCTGTAATGAAACCGGAACCAAAGTTTTTTGAGGACTCCCACCGTATCATGGAATTCACCATTTCATCAACAGAGTTATATCGACCATTCTGCCGGTATTCCTCTGCGAGTTCCTGTGCCCCGACAAAGGGCCCCTTTCCGTTGATGCCATGGGACAACAGCTCATTCATGATCCGCTGTACTGTTTCACTGCGGACAGTACGGCCGATTCCGTCCTTCACAGCGGAAGACATTGATTTGATTATTGATTGTTTCGATTTTACAGCCATAGGGTTATTTCAATTCTGTATCCGAAATTGTATGATACGAGTTACCGTAGCATTGAGATGCTGATATATTTATTCTCGTTATAATACTCATACCGTACCCATGCTTCTATTTAAGACCGCCATCCGGAAAAAGTGATTCTATCACAGTTTTCAGGTGCAGTACGATAACCGGAATAACCTCATCACTGATTTCACCGGGGTATTCGTCCTGCTGCTCCACAACATAATCCATAAGAAAACCAAGGAGCACCGGCTGTACACTTTCATCAACGACACTGAACAGCGCCTCATCGAAGTCACCCAGCTCCCTGTCCCGCTCTTCAAGGAGGTCGATATTTATCTCAAGATAATTATAAAGGTACTCACTGTCAAGTATGGTCCCCGTTCCTGACAGCTCTTTTACGATATACCACCCCATAACAGCACCATGCACCAGCACCGCCCTTTCAGCCTCAGAAAGGCCGCCTCCTTCAACAGAATACAGGTACTCATATAATGAAGGCTGCTCAGCCTTCATCAGTGCAGCCAGATATTCAAACGGTGACTCGTGAAGTGCTTCGACAGCCCCGAGGGCCTCTTTTATTTCATCTTCTCTGATCCGCTTCATGTAATCTCCATACGGGATAAATTTTTGTTTCAACTATGTTGTTGTTGAATTTATGTCCATCCTTTTTTCTACGCACCTCAATCTTTACCTTTAAGGCAATACTGGAGGTACAACAAAAAAATTGATTGCTGTTTTTTTATTATTACCAACCATACTGATTATTGTATCTTACATAATGAGGGACCATGAAAATAAACTGCTGCGAAAACCGCAAAATGCTTCACCTCCTTGTACTGCGGGGAAAGCTTAAAAATCTGCCGCCGGATTCATCCGACGCTGCAGCTCTGCAGGAAGAAATACATTCACTGGAGAGAGAATTGGGACTTGCGTAATCTGAAAATAATGATTGCATAAAATAAATATATAGAGTATTGTCATGAGTAACGTCATACAAATACTTTATCAGTGTGGAGGTAACCATGGCAGCGAAATTTGAAGTATACAAAGATGGAAAAGGCGAATACCGTTTCAGATTAAAAGCGTCTAATGGAGAAATCATCGCAGTCGGAGAAGGATATAAAACAAAACAGGGCTGCCTGAATGGCATTGAATCAATAAAGAAAAATGCCCCTGACGCGGAAATTGTTGAAACTGAATAATTAATACATACCGCTCACTACACTTGAAGAAAAGGACTGATTCCGCATAAAGGACAGTCCTTTTTTATATGGTACATGTAATAACATCCGTTTCTTCGCACAATAAAAAGAGATACCATGTTTAAAGCATGGTCCACATCACCCTGTTTTTTGTGAATACGGGAATCGTACCGTAATGCAGGTCCCCTCTGTTCCCGAAATTTCAACCTCGCCGTGAAGCTGTTTGACTACAAGCCGGTACACAAGGCGCAGCCCGAGGGAATCCAGTTTTTCAAGGGACGAAAGTGTAACTGCCTCCGGCAGTCCCTTTCCGTTATCCGCAACAACTAATTCAACCCGTGAACCGTCAGTTTCAAACATCCTGATTGTGAGCACATCTTTATGATCCGGTTCTCCTGTAAACGCATATTTTAGGGCGTTTGATACAAGTTCGTTTACAACGAGACCGCATGGTATTGCCCTGTCAACATCGAAGACAAGGTCTTCAATTTCAATATCCAGGGTAATTCGCTGAGGTGCGTGGGTATACGTATACATAAGGTCTTTCGCTATTGTTGTGAGATAATCCCGCATTTTCAGTACCGAAAAATTTTCCGACTGGTACAGCTTTTCATGGACAAGTGACATTGCCCTGATTCTGTTCCGGCATTCGCTGAATAATCCCACCAGGGTGTTATCGTGCAGTGTCCGCTCCTGCAGGCTCAGAAGGCTTGTAATTACCTGGAAGTTGTTCTTCACCCGGTGATGCACCTCTTTCAGAAGCGCTTCATTTTCTTTCAGGGTATTTTCCAGTTCACTGCGCATCCTCCTCCGTTCCGTAAAATCCACTGCCATTACACGGACTTCACGGATTTCACCCGCGGATGATTTCAGTGCGCTTATTGAGAGGCTTATCCATACAATGATTCCATCCACCCGGCGTATCTGAAGCTCCTCATCAAGAATTGTCTCTTCATTTTTAAAACGTTCTATTATATCCCTCGCCTTCCCTTTCCCTTCATTACCTTCAGGGATAAAATCCATCACATTCTTTAAACAGACATCCTCTCTGGCCCCCCCCAGAAGCTCCCAGGCACGCCTGTTGCAGTCATATACCACCGCATCTGTACCAAGGGTAAAATATGCCGTAGGAGCATTCTCGTAAAGGTCCCTGAATTTCATTTCCGATTCCTTCAGGAGCTTTTCCGCGTTCCGCTCGGAGGTCACATCATTTGCAATAGAGCAGATAGCGTGAATACTCCCATCCAGGTCGAAGAGGGGAAAAAGTGATGTCTTGAATATCCTCTCCCCGTGAGGTGTCGGCAGGCAGTCATCGACATCAAGGGGGCCATGTGTTTGCATTACCTCCTTAATTCTTGACATAAACAGGGACACAACATCTTCCGTGTAGATATCAGTAAATGATTTTCCCTCCAACTCATCACGGGATTTATTCAAAAGACTGCAAATAGCAGCATTTACAAGAATATAACGGCCCTCCGGATCGAACACAGCGATAAGTGACGGAGAATAGTCGAGGAGCCCCTGGAGGTGCTGCGTCGCCCCGTGAAGGGACTTCTCCGCTTCACGCTGCGCAGTGGTATCCTCACAGAATGCCACATATTCATTCTGCCCGATTTTTACCGCATTGACACGCATTGTATAACGGGACCCGTCTTTACGTATAAAAAACAACTCGCTTTCCGTCTTTGAATCTTCTTTCAGAGAGTTAAAAGACTTCAGCCCATCCCCAACACATTCCGGAGCAAGTATCTCAGGAATAGAACGGGAAAGCAGTTCCTCTTCACTGAAACCGGTTATTTCACACGCTTTACGGTTGACGCCGGTATACCGTCCCGACTCATCACACACGAACACGCCAAACGGCGCTGACTCGATATAAGACCTGAAACGCTGTTCGTTTTCCGCAAGCTCGGACCGATGGTGCTCCTCCAGCATCAGTGACTTCGCAAGCCTTATATTGCTGAATCCCAGCTTTGCGAGAATGTCAGCAAAGACCTTGAAAAACTCGAGGATGTTTTCGATACTTTCTCTTTTTATACGGGGTACCTTTTCAACGCAGGAAATGTAGTCCACCGGATCAAAGCCGTATTCCTCAGCCTGTTTCCTGAAAAGATTTAAATCGACATCCTCATCCTCAAAGAAAAACTGTCCCATGAAAAGATTTCCCGCGTGAGTGTTTCCCACAAAGATCGGTGTCGCGATATCCCAGAGATTGTTTTTGCATTTATACATTACGTGCTCACCTTTTTTCAGGTCAGCCGTAAGAACAGTATCGCTTTCAAGACATTTCTTCGCGGTCTCCGGATGCTTCCGGTGATATTTCATACAGATATCCTGCCATCCCACACCCACCAGTATATTGTCATGAAGATCAAGAATGCTCATGGGAAGGCCTGTTGCAGCATAGAAGTACTGCATCATCTGCTGCAGTTTCTCAGAATCCAGAATATCTCGCAATTCTGTCCTTTCTGTTTCAGCTTCAGGGCTCAGTATATAATCAAGCTTCTCCTGGAGATGTTCACTTCTCTTTTTCAGAAGGGCTTCCGTATTTTTAATTTCAGTTACATCCCTGACATGCTCCGCGACCATTTCGACATTCCCTGCTTCATCAAAAATCGGGTAGCATTTGACCTCCCTGATCAGGCCGTCAATTGGATTTACCGCAATCCGTACTGCCGGTTTTCCGGTTGCAAACACTTCATAGGCATGACATTCTTCACAGGGTACTGTGCGGTGCATAAAGACTTCATAACAGTACGGCTGCCTGTGTATTTCATCCTGCGATATATACTCATGTCCCTTCCAGTTACTCGCGACAACACGAAACGTCTTATCAATAATCACCAAAAGATCCGGAATAGCGTTAAATGTGGACCTGAGCACCTTCTCGGAGTAATGAACAGTGTCCTCCGCCCTTTTCATCTCGGTAATGTCATTACCTATACACAGTACTTCACGTATCTCTCCGGTATCAGAATATATTGGACGGTTTGTCCAGGAGATCCACATCCTTCTCCCGTCTTTGCACATATTTTCATTTTGATTATTTTGATATTTTTCCGGATTTTTACCGATATCAAGAATCATTGCTGAAAGGTCCTGCCCTTCGCGGTCCACAGGGGGCACAATAGTTTCAACAACTGATCTTCCCACGACTTCCTCTTCCTGAAACCCGAAAAATGAAAGACCGTACTGATTCATGAAGGTTACTACACCGGCAGTGTCCATTCTGAGGATTATGCTGTTAGAGTTTTCCACAAGCTCACGGTACAATGATTCACGCTCCCTGAGCTTTTTCTCAAGCTCCGCCCGCCGCAATGCAAAGTCCACAGCGGCAAGAAGGTCCCCCTCTCTGACCGGTTTATTGAGAAAACCATGGGGCTCTGTCATCCTGGCCCGCTGTACAGTGGGCTCATCGGCATGAGCGGTTAAATATATTATGGGAGTTTCCTGTTTCTTTTTAATGGCGGCGGACGCTTCTACCCCGTCAAGATCACCATGAAGAATTATATCCATCAGAATAAGGTCGGGATTCAGTTTTCCGGCCTGCTCTATGGCGTCATGGCCGTTATCAGTTATCAGGGCGATATCATACCCCATATCACTGAGGACTTCTTCCAGATAACAGGAAATTATCTCATCATCCTCAACTATCATAATTCTCGCTTTTTTCATGTACGTAACGCTTTTCCCGCAGTATCAATTCTACAAAACCAGACTACAGCATTTGTAAAAAAAGTATTCATTGAATCAAAAACGTACATCAGTACCATAAATGGGGCAATCAAAAAACAGTTGTACACCAATAAAAAAGGAGGGTTCATCATTAACCCTCCTTTTATGCTTCTCCTTGCGAGTATACACCGATTTCGGTGTCTCTACTTTCGGCGGTTTACCTTTCAGCCGCATACCTTTCCGGATATGCCGTAAAACCTCCTTATTGTTCCTGTCCATAACAGGCCTCCAGTTAGTATAGTAATAATGTACTACGAGATGCATAAGCCCTGTATCTTTCGTAAGGTGCATATTGTTCAGAAAAGTTACATTGTCAACATATATTTATTGATATGTCCTGGTGAATAAAGTTTTCAACACAATTTAATTGTTGCCTTTATTCGTCAGAACGTGTACCATATATCATTCTTATAAATATGGAACATCATGCACAGCTCTACAATTATTGGCCTCATTAATAACACAGCGCTTCTTCTTGCTCTCGGGGTACTGTATGACACCCTTATAAGGACACCGCAGAAACAGAAGACCTTCCGGGAACTAATCACAGGATTTCTTGTGGGTATCGCGGGTATCGCTATTATGATGAACCCTGTAGGCTTTATGCCGGGAATTGTATTTGATACCCGCTCCATACTGCTCGGTATATCAGGTCTGTTTTTCGGGCCCCTTGTAACGCTGGTTGCCATTATAATGACAGGAACGTTGCGGCTGTACCAGGGGGGCGCCGGGGCAATAACCGGTACTGCCGTCATTATTATGTCCGGTTCAGCAGGATTGCTCTGGAGTTATTTCAGGCGCCAAAAAATATATGATAAATCTTTTTGGGAGCTGCTGCTCTTCGGAGCCTTCGTTCATGCTGGAATGCTGCTCCTTATGCTCACATTAACCAGGGAGGCGGCAGTACAGGTTATCACAAAACTCGGTATACCGATTCTGGTTATTTACCCTCCCGGCACGGCGCTCCTCGGGCTCCTTATGGTACGGCGGTACAATCGCAGCCGGACAGAGGAACAACTTCGGGAAAGTGAATATCACCTGAGAAACCTTATTGATAATACATCAGCCGGATACTTTCACATAAACAATGAAGGACTCTTTTCAGATGTAAACCAGGCATGGCTCGAGATGCATGGTTTCTCCAGTAGAAATGAAGTCATTGGAAAGCATTTCAATCTGACACAGGTGGACACTGATCTACCCATGGCCGATGATACTGTTAAACATCTTATGAAAGGGAAAACAATTGCTTCTGCTGAATTCAGCCGGAAACGAAAGGATGGAACTACCGGGTATCATACTTTTTCAGCACACACTGTCATGCGCAACGGTAAACCGGAGGGAATAGAAGGGTTTCTTATTGACAGAACAGAGAATGCCCGGCTCCAGGAGGAAGTTGAAGCAGCCAACATAAAACTGCAGTCCACGATTGCCGACATGGAACGAACAAACAATGCCCTTAATATTGTAAATTCAAAGCTTTTTGAAGCAAACAAAGACCTCGCGGACAGTGAAGAGCGGTATCGACTTCTTTTTAAAGAAATGATGAGCGGCTTTGCGCTGCACGAGATTATTCAGGATGACCACGGTGTCCCGGTTGACTACCGGTTTCTCGTGGTAAACAGCGCATTTGAGAAAATAACAGGATTGAAAAGCGCAGATATAACAGGAAAAACTGTTCGGGAAGTACTGCCCGATATTGAATCATACTGGATTGAGAGATACGGACATGTTGCTGCAACGGGAGCCCCTGTTCAATTTGAGGATTATTCCTCATCTCTCGACAAATATTATGAAGTGAGGGCTTACTCTCCGGAAAGAGGGAAATTCGCAGTTATAATACAGGATATCACAGCAAGGAAACATTCGGAAAAGCGAATTGAAAACGCGTTAAGAGAGAAGGAAATACTGCTGCGGGAGCTGTATCACCGCACGAAGAACAACATGCAGGTTATTCAATCAATGCTGCTGCTGCAGTCAATCGGCACTGAAAGCGATGAAGTGAAAACACTTGTATCAGAAACTGACATGAAAATCCAGGCCATGTCCCTCGTCCATCAGATGCTGTATCAATCACAGAATCTCTCAAGCATTAATCTGAAAAAGTACATCAGCGATCTTTCCAAACTGGTTACGGAAAGCACGAATTTCCCCGCTGGAAGAGTATCTTTTGAACTCACCCTCATTGACACTGAGGTTACCGTCGATATCGCAATCCCCTGCGGCCTTGTACTCAATGAGCTCATGACCAATACTATCAAGTACGCGTTTCCGGAGGACATGAAAGGAACAATTACAATCTCCCTTGACAGAGTTGGAGAAAAACTACATATTTTGTATTCCGACAACGGCGTCGGTGTCCCTGAAAATTTTGACTTTCACGCGCAGAAATCCTATGGCATGAGAAGCATATTCAGTATAATTGAACGGCAGCTTCAGGGTGAGATTAATGTTACTACCGGAAACGGTATTGCCTTTTCTATTTTCTTTAATGATTCCCACTATACTCCAAGGGTCTGATGATGAAAGGACCGGTTAAAATACTTATTGTTGAAGATGAAGTCTTCATAGGACTTTCACTTGAAGCAGCCCTTTCCCGGGAAGGATTTGAGATAACCGGAGTTGCGGCATCAGGTGATGAAGCCGTGAGGGAAGCCGCTGCAGCCAGTCCCGATATAATCATTATGGATATCCATCTTGCCGGCGACATGGACGGCCTGGAAGCCGCGGCACAGATATGCACATCAGAGAATATCCCCATTATATTCATGAGCGGGTACGCTGACGAATACATCCAGACCAAAGTGGATTCTTTCACGCCCGTTGCATTTCTCATAAAACCGGTAAAGATACCACAGCTCATTCAGTTGTTGAATGATACATTTGCACTACAGAAGTAACCGCACAATAGAAAAGCCGCCGTACTGATTTTACAGAGAACGGCGGCCATTCATGTTTCCGTATGAGCCAGCTGCCGGAATCGAACCGGCGACCTGTTCATTACGAGTGAACCGCTCTACCGACTGAGCCAAGCTGGCTTTACTGCAGACAGACTTCACCAGTGCCCCGGTAAAATCAAGAAGAAATGATTTTTTTCACAAAAAAATAAAAGGTCCCTCACGGGCACGCTTTCATCCTGTAATGTAAGGACGCACATCGGTGACGATCATTCCCGCGCGTCTGCCGGCCTCAATTCCTCTGTCGCCGTCCTCAAACACCTGGCACACCTCCGGCGCAACTCCCATGAAACGGGCGCATTCAAGAAATGTGTCCGGTTCAGGCTTGTGACGCTCAACGTCGTCAGCGGAAACGAGTATATCGAAAAAATCAGCAAGTCCCGCAGCCTTTATTGTAATGAGCGCCATTTCACGCCTCCCTCCGGTGCCGAGGGACATCGGCAGGGTTCCTTTATACTCCCTCGCAAGGGCCGCAACTGGCTCTATGGCCTTCACCGAACCAATCTGCTCCATGAAAGCCTTTTCCTTGTTCATGAGTGTTTCCTCCGGGTCAAGGTCCCAGCCGTATTCCTCTTTCATTATTGTGATTATTTTCCGCGTCGGCGCACCGGTGAGGCTTCTGAACATCCCGTCGGTCATCACATACCCTTTCGGCTGCAGCACCTGCCGCCACGCTTCCATGTGTACGGCTTCGGTATCCGCCAGGGTCCCGTCAACATCAAAAATCAGGCCCCGTGCCCGGGGATCAACTGCAAGCTTCATTCTATCTCCTTTTTTTGGGGGGTCGATACTTTTTCATGCTGTGCCATACAAAAACCCATATGTAAAGAATAATATCACCCCCCCATAAAAATGCAATTTTCCGTAACCGGCAATATACACATAACTTCAATTTTACTCCCTGAAGCATCCGCCGATACATTCCCGGAATATATCCTGTCAAAACCTGAAAAAACTGTATATATATGTCACTTTTGCTGGGTAAATTATTATTCTTTTCATCGTTAAATTACTCTTGACAGATCAAAGGTCGTCATTAGATTGACAAAAAAGGCGTCCGCCATATTTTTTTTCAGAGATATTATTTGTTTCAAAAATTTTTATAAGGGAGTAACGACATGAAGATTGTAGTGTGTGTCAAAGAGGTTCCGGATATGGAATCGAAATTCAAGATCGTTGAAGACAAGAAAATCGATGAATCTCAAATCGCATTCAAAATGAATGATTTCGACCAGTATGCGGTTGAAGCTGCCCTGCAGCTCAAAGAGAAATTCGGCGGAGAAGTAATCATTGTATCTGCTGGTCCTGAAAGGGCTGCAAAGCAGGTCCGTCAGGCATTCGCAATGGGCGCTGACTGGGGAATCCAGGTAGTTGACCCCGCTGTTGATGCAGGAGACAATTTCGTAAAGGCATCTGCGCTGTTCAATGCAATTAAAAGCCTCGGTGATGTTGACCTCGTTATGACGGGTGTTCAGGCTGAGGACGATCAGGCAGGTCTCACATGCGGTATGATCGCTGACATGATGGGAGCTCCTTCATGCACCAACATCGTCAAGATCGAAGTCGGCGGCGACCAGAAATCACTTACTGTTAACCGTGAGCTCGAAGGCGGAATGAATGAAGTGCTTGATATACCGCTTCCTGCAGTTCTCTCAATTCAGTCCGGTATTAACCAGCCGAGGTACCCCACCCTCCCGGGTATCATGAAGGCAAAGAAGAAAAAGCTCGACAACAAGTCTGCTGCAGACCTCGGAGCCAGCACAGATTCGAAGACCAGCTTTATCAAGATGTTCTTCCCTGTTTCAGACAGCAAAGCTGAAATCATCGAAGGCGATGCCGCAACAGCAGCAAAAACACTTGTAGACAAACTCAAAAACGAAGCCAAGGTGATATAGGGGGTACTGAAAATGGCAAAGTTATTAGTTATTGCAGAACAGAGAAACGGCGTATTAAGCGAAGCTTCCATGGAGCTTTGCAAAGCAGCAAAGGCAATTGCTGCAGGAATGGGCGCCGAGCCCGCAGCAGCAGCATTTTACAAAGATGATTCAGTAGCAAATGAAGTCGCAAAATATATCCCTGAAGTATTCTCAGTTGTTGACGCGAAGCTTGAGCGTTATACTGCTGACGGATATGCCCAGGCAGTGAAAGCTGTTGTTGACAGCCAGGATGTTGCCGGTGTGCTTATCGCACACACCTATGACGGAATTGACATGGTTGCAAAGGTTGCAATGTCCCTCGGTTGGGGAGTTGTATCAAACTGCAACAAAATCGAAGTCAGCGGCGGAAAACCTGTATTTACCAGAAGCACATACAATGGTAAAATCCAGGAGGAAAAATCCGTATCAACAGACAAATTTGTCGCTTCAATTGAAAAAGGCGCATACGACAAGGAAGAAGCAGGCGGAGCAGGTTCTGTAACTGCTGTTTCAGCTTCAATCGGCGACATCCGCACTTCTTTCAAAGAATATGTTGAAACGATGGCGGGATCTGTTGACATTTCCCAGGCAAAAGTTATTGTTTCCGGTGGACGCGGAACAAAAGAAAAAGACAAATACAACGATATCATCGTTAACCTCGCCAAGAAACTCGGCGGCGAATATGCAGCATCACGTCCGGTTGTTGACGCAGGGTGGACAGATGCAGCTCGTCAGGTAGGCCAGTCCGGTAAATCAGTTACTCCTGATCTGTATCTTGCAGCAGGTATCTCAGGCGCTATCCAGCACGTTGCAGGTATGAAGAGTTCAAAATGCATCGTTGCAATCAACAAAGACCCTGAAGCACCAATTTTCAACATTGCTACATACGGAATCGTCGGAGACCTTTTCGAAGTTATTCCTGCAATGATGGGCGAACTGTAAAAAATTAGTTTTTTTACATATAGTAAAAAAGGGGCACTCTAAGGAGCGCCCCTTTTTTTTATTTCCTGATATTAATTTACTTTTTTTACTGCCGCAATCCCAAGGGATGCAACCGCATCTTCAATTTCCTTCAATATCGCCGGGTCATCTATAGTGGAGGGAACACTGTAGCTCTCGCCGTCAGTAATCTTCCGCATTGTGCCCCGGAGTATTTTTCCTGACCTTGTTTTGGGCAGTCGTGCCACAACAGCGGCCTGGCGGAAACACGCAACCGCACCAATCTGGTCCCGTATCATCTGCACCAGTTCGGCAATGATTTCATCATGTGTCTTTGCAGCGCCTTCTTTCAGGACCACGAAGCCCACGGGAAGCTGCCCTTTGAAGTCATCGGCAACACCAACCACTGCACATTCGGCAACATCAGGGTGTTTTGCGATTACCTCCTCCATGGCACCTGTTGAAAGGCGGTGTCCTGCAACATTGATTACGTCGTCGATACGGCCCATAATATAGAGATATCCGTCTTTATCATAATATCCGCCGTCACCGGTGAAATAGTATCCGTCAAAAATATCAGTATACGATTCCCGGTATTTCTGGTCATTCTGCCAGAGCGTAGGCAGTGTCCCCGGAGGAAGAGGCAGTTTTATAACTACGATCCCTTCCTCGCCATTCTTCTGCTCAACACCGTTCGCATCAATAATTTTCACGTCATATCCCGGAACAGGCTTCGTGGGAGAACCCGCTTTAATCGGAAGCTTCTCAAGTCCCATGCAGTTTGCCGCGATGGGCCACCCTGTTTCCGTCTGCCACCAGTGGTCTATCACCGGCTTATGGAGCAGGTCTGTGGCCCAGTGATAGGTATCAGGGTCAAGGCGCTCTCCCGCAAGAAACAGATATTTGAATTTCGATAAGTCGTATTTTTTAAAATAGGTTCCTTCAGGGTCCTCCTTTTTTATTGCCCTGAATGCCGTGGGAGCAGTGAAAAGTGTCTTCACTCCGTGTTCTGATATCACCCGCCAGAAAGCTCCGGGATCAGGTGTTCCTACGGGTTTTCCCTCATATAATACCGTGGTGCAGCCATGGAGCAGCGGCGCGTAGACAATATAGGAATGCCCCACGACCCACCCCACATCGGAAGCGGCCCAGAACACGTCCCCCGGCTCGACATCATATATATTTTTCATACTCCATTTCAGCGCCACCGCATGGCCGCCGTTATCACGAACAACACCTTTCGGCATTCCCGTTGACCCTGATGTATATATTACATACAAGGGGTCAGTCGCGAGTACAGGCAGGCAATCCGTTTCCGAAGCGTTCGCGACAGCGTCTGTCCAGGCGATATCCCTGTCAGGATTGAGGACCGCCTCTGTCTGTGGCCTCTGGTAAATAATACATCGTGCTACTTTATGCTTTGCCGACTCAACAGCCCGATCGAGAAGAGGTTTGTACGGTATAACTTTTTTTCCTTCAATCCCGCATGACGCCGACACCATAATTTTCGGCTTCGCATCATCTATCCGTATTGCAAGTTCATTCGGAGCAAAACCCCCAAAAACAACAGAATGCACCGCGCCGATCCGGGCACAGGCAAGCATCGCCACTACCGCTTCCGGAATCATGGGCATGTAAATAATAACAGTATCACCCTTATCCACGCCCTCATTTTTCAGTGCCCCGGCGAATAATGATACCTCCTTCAGCAGTTCACGGTATGATATTTTTTTGACGACACCTGTCACAGGGCTGTCATAGATAATTGCCGTCTGCTCCCCTCTTCCGGTTTCCACATGATAATCAATGGCGTTATAACAGGTATTCAGCTCCCCCCCGCTGAACCATTTATAGAATGGCTGCGCCGTATCATCAAGTACTGTATCATACGCTTTGTGCCATTGTATGTCTCCTGCGGCGTCCCCCCAGAACTTTTCAGGATCCTCCAGGGACTGTACATATGCTTCATTATATTTTCCCATACTGCCTCCATTTATAACATTATGTGTACACAATAGTACACAAGGTGCGGTATTGATATACAGATACACACAGCATGTGCCAACTCAGTACACCGTATACACGCATAATCACTTTTTATTACGCTGCTTTGTGTTTTATTCGAGGAATTTTTACTGTATATTTTATGTATATGTTGATTTCATGTCAACAGTTTTAATGGTACTTTGACGGGAAGATGGTTTTTTAGAATTTTTTAAAATATTTTATTGAAATAAATAATACCTATGGTTATATAGTGAATGTATTTTGTATTGTATAATAATTCCGTACCTTGTACACGAGAGGGGAATGATGAAGAAAATCTTTGTTTCACTGGCAATAATAACCCTGTTTACCGCAGGAATCCTCATATATCACACCACATCTCACTCCCGCCCTACAGTTCAGTGGCATAATTTTAATACCGGACTGCAGAAAGCACGCAGCGAGAGAAAACCTGTCATTATTGACTTTTATGCTGACTGGTGTCACTGGTGCAAAGTGATGGAACGTACCACCTTTGCCGACAGCAATGTTGTACGTTCACTGAACAACGACTATATCGCCATCAAGGTAGACACTCAATCAATGGAAAGTATACATTACCTGAACCGGAGTCTTTCACCAAAGGAACTCGCGATGCATTTCGGAATAAAAGGGCTTCCGACAGTAGTATTTCTTGATAAATCAGGAGAGGTTATCACTCTTCTTCCAGGTTATATTAAAGCACCAACGTTTTCATCACTGCTTGACTATATCCGTGATGAGTGTTATAATAAGAAAATATCATTCAAGGATTATATGGACGGCAAAGCCCATTGCGGGCCCCGCCGTTAACAAAATCCTGCCTGCTACACATACATATAAATTGCAATGAAATGCAGCAGCGCTCCGAGAAGAATGAAAATGTGAAATATTTCATGGAAACCGAACACCTCCGGTAGGGGATCAGGTTTCTTCAGGGCGTATATAACTGCCCCGGCAGTATATGCAACACCTCCCCCGAGTATCAGCATAAACCCTGTTAATGGTACTGCGGCCCATATCTTATGTATCGGTATTATTATCAGCCACCCCATCATGACATATACCGCAGTTGAGTACTTTCTTGGAGCAGATATCCACACAAGTTTGAAAACAGCGCCAAGAACTACCAGGCTCCACTGGGCAATGAGGATTCCGTACATCCACCCGCCATCAAGAAAACGGTAACAGAGGGGCGTATATGTTCCGGCAATAAGAAAAAATATAGCGAGATGATCAAGTTTACGCAGCACTGATCCGCCGTTTTCCTCTTTTTTGCAGGCATGATACAGGGAGCTTGCCGAAAACAAAAACACAAGTGAAAACCCGTAAATTAATACAACTCCCAGCTTTGCCATGGTATCTGAATTATTGTATACGAGCAATATTGCACCTGCACATGCCGAAATTGCCCCGGCAAAATGCGTGTAGAAAGAAACAGGTTCACTGACCGAAAAATGCTTCATTAAAAACCTCTTTGAATAATATTTGATTATTTAGCGTCACCAGTTCGCTGAAAAATTTACGTGTATAAATAAATAATTTTTTTTATACGATACATGACACATCCATACCATAATGACATTTTTACCAGTAAAATGGTTGCAAAAATTTTATAAGGTGACATAATGTTGGTGGTTTTGCAGTGAGTACAGTTTTTTGTACATGAAGCATTGCCGGAATAAGCTTTTTCTGCGTAACAGGTGATTGCATGAAAGTTAACCACACCAACAGAGGATTGTGTGCATGTATCCTCATATCATTATGTATCCTCCTGCCCGCTCTTCAGCTTCCGGGTCAGAACCAGGCACAGGAAGAAGATCTTGCGAAAATTGCCGATGACCTGAAATTCGAAAACGGCAGGCATTTCTATGATATGAAGCTGTATGACAAATCACTCAGGGAATTACATGAATATCTTGAAATATACATTAACGGCCTGCACCGTAAAGAGGCACTCTGGACAATCGGTTCAATCTACTTTAAGAGGTTTGATTACCCCAGAGCGGTAAAATCATATAAATCTCTATATGAGGAATTCAGCACATCCGAAGAAGGAATAAAAGCGTATTATCATACCGGCATCTGCTATATGAAAATGGGTTTTTCAGAAAAAGCCGAGAAGGTTTTTTCTACCATAATGGAGGATCACCCTGATTCACCCTACTCCTCCCAGTCCCGTACACAAATAACACTGATCAGAATAATGGGAAGCGGATCAGAAAAAACATCTCCACCTCCTGAAAAAGAACAATCTGAAAACAGTGCCCCTGCGGCTGCAGAAACAAATCAGGAGAACACGCAATAATACACTACAAGCTTTTACAATTTGTATATGATTTTTTTTTGAAATCTTTATCACAGCGGAGTACATTAGTATAATAATTCGGGGATACTACAAGGATAAGGTATTTATTTGACCAAATCGCGTTGTTTTCGACTTTTTTAATTGACATATATTCATTATGGAATAGACATGCCCATTCACGGCAATTGCAGGACAAAGTGCAGGTAGAAATCTCGAAGACAATCACTCGTTTTTTCAGTACCCGACGATATCGCTGATTCTTTCCCCAACACTATTGTCATACTATAACATTTAATCGCACTACATGCACCTGGTTATCATCAGGTGCTGATTATATTTTTACATGTACACAGAATCACTTTTGAGGAGATAAGTATATGCCTTTGCAAAAAGTAAGAAATATTGGAATCGCGGCACACATTGACGCGGGAAAAACGACAGTAACAGAAAGAATACTCTTTTTTACCGGAACGACCCGTAAAATGGGGGAAGTCCATGACGGCCAGGCAACAATGGACTTCATGAAACAGGAACAGGAAAGGGGTATTACCATTGCATCTGCTGCAATATCATGTGAGTGGGACAATCACAGAATCAATATAATTGACACACCGGGTCACGTTGACTTTACCGTTGAAGTTGAACGTTCGCTTCGCGTCATTGACGGGATGATAGCACTCTTCTGTGCGGTATCAGGTGTTGAACCGCAAAGTGAAACTGTCTGGAACCAGGCAGACCGCTACAAGGTTCCCCGGATTGCCTTTGTCAATAAAATGGATAGAATCGGTGCGGATTACGATGAGGTGATATCACAGCTCGATAAAGACCTTGATGCCAATCCCGTTGCGTTCCATATTCCAATCGGTGCTGAAGACAACTTTCAGGGAACAATTGACGTTATTGCGCGGAAGGCGGTTATTTTCAATGAATTTGAACGCAACGTCACGGATGTACCGGAAGAACACCGTGCTGCATGTGAAGCTGCACGCCTGAAACTTGTAGAGAAACTTTCTGATTTCAATGATGAAATCATGGAGCTTTTTCTTGAAGAGAAAGATGTTCCTGATGAAATGTTAAAAAAAGCGGCCCGTGATGCGACGATAAAACTGCTCATAACCCCTGTATTCTGCGGCTCCGCGTATAAAAATAAAGGTGTACATGTTCTTCTTGATTCAGTAGTTGAATATCTTCCTTCACCTGTTGATATCGGCGCAATTGTCTGCAATGATGTTGATAATGAAGAGAAAACTCACACCCGTCACCCTTCAGCAAATGATCCTTTTTCTTCTCTTGCATTCAAGCTGATACACGATCCCTATGTTGGTCAGCAGACATTCATCCGTATTTATTCCGGAACACTGAAGAGCGGCATGCAGGTATATAACCCGAGAAAAGATGAAAATGAAAGAATCGGCCGTATCCTGCGGATACACGCAAAAGACCGCGAAGAAATATCAGAAGCAGGCCCCGGTGACATCGTTGCGCTTATAGGTATGAAAAATACCACAACCGGCGATACACTGTGTGACATAAAAAACCCCGTTCTTCTTGAATCGATTTTCATACCTCCGGCAGTTATTGACCTCAAGGTCCAGCCGCCCACGAAAAAAGAAGAGGAAAAACTGGGTGCAGCATTGAGAAAACTTTCCATGGAGGACCCTTCATTTAATGTCCGCGTTGATGATGAAACCTCTGAAACAATTATCTCAGGCATGGGAGAACTACACCTGGAAATCATTGTGGACCGTCTTAAGACTGAGTTTTCTGTTGAAGCTATTGTTGGAGAACCATCTGTCGCCTTCAGGGAAACGATAACAACTGAAGGAACTTCAAATTATAAATACGCGAAACAGTCAGGTGGACGCGGTCAGTACGCACATTGCGACATCAGGATTGAACCAAATCCTGATAATGGATTCGAATTTATCGACCATATTAAAGGCGGTGCAATTCCTTCAGAATACATCCCTGCAATAAAACGCGGTATCGAAGACACTCTCACAAAAGGTGTTCTCGCTGATTTCCCTGTTGTTGACGTTAAGGTTGTTGTTGTTGACGGCAGTTACCATGAGGTCGACTCATCGGAAATGGCATTCAGGACCTGCGGATCGCTTGCATTCAAAGAGGCATTCCGGAAAGCAGCACCTATCCTCCTGGAGCCCCTCATGGAAATTGAAATCAATACCCCTGATGACTACATCGGGGATGTTGTGGGTGACCTGAACAGAAGACGCGGCCGTGTAGAGTCAATGCGCCGTTTCAGAAAAGGGGCACAGAAGATAAACGGATTTGTTCCCCTCAAGGAAATGTTCGGTTACGCAAACCAGTTGAGAAACCTTTCCAGCGGTCGCGCAAACTACTCTATGGAATTTTCAAAATATGTTCCTATAGGGAAGGACCTTCAGGAAAAACTACTTAAACAGTTTAACGAAAAGAAACTTGAAAAATAATTTACCGGGCTTTACCGGTATTACAAAAATATGAGCCGCACAAAAAAGGAGTACCCACGAAGGGTACTCCTTTTTTTACATATGTAATTCCGGGTACATACTCTGTTTCAATTATAATACAGCAATTGATCCTATGATTTATAAATCTCTGTACTGTATGTTTTCACCCAGTGTTTTTTCAACACTTCTTTCGCTTCATTCACTTTATCAACTTCAAGAATCACAATCGCCTCATCCCCCCGCAGGTTAATAAAGGGATACAACGTTTCCACATTAACTCCTGCCTCAAGAAGCGGCCGAAGGACTGCATTCAGTCCTCCAGGATGATCCGGTGTAGCAACAGCAATAACCTCACGAGTCGAAACATTCAGCCCGTTACTTTTCAGTACAATTTCCGCCTTTTCCGGTTCATTTACAATGAGATGTACCTGCACCGGTGAAAGGACGGATGAGGCCATAATTGCTTTAATATTTATCTCTTCTTTTTCCAGAATTTCGCAAATATCATTTAATTTTCCCGGCGAATTCTCTACGGACACGCTTACCTGGGTTATCGGCATAATATAACTCCTTATTTGTATTCTTTACATTACATATAACATCGATCTACTCGAAGGGAAACCTGTTATACCCTTCTGTTACGGCTTTCACACTGATTTCAATCAGCTTCTTTTTATTATCGAGCATATTTTCAATACTCTTTAATACAGCGTCAAGTTTAAGGACATTCGATAACTTAATAAAACATCCCAGCATAACCATGTTCGCCGAACGTTCATTACCTATTTCCAGTGCTATTTCATTCGCCGGGACAGGAAACATATCTACATCGCCCCGATACGGAACAGAATCCACGAGGCTCGAATTATAAATCATCTGCCCGCCCGGTTCAAGGCGGTTAATAAAGGTTACCGCTGAAGGCTGGTTCATTGCAACAACAAAGTCAGGCGACGATGCTACAGGTGATGCAATTTCTTCATCTGATATACTTACAGTACAGTTAGCAGTACCTCCCCTCACCGCAGCTCCGTAGGAGGGAAGATATACTACATGAAAATCCTCAAACATTGCGGCATTACCAAGAACATTACCTATTGTCAGAACACCCTGGCCGCCGGATCCGGCAAACATAATCTTCACTATCATTGACATCACCCTTTCTTCCGTCTGTCAGCAAGGACTCCCAGTGGAAATTCCTGCACCATAACTTCATCTATCCATTTGTGCGAGGCAATTGATGACATTTTCCAGTTTGTTGGACAGGGCGATAATACTTCAATTATTGAGTATCCGAGCCCGTCAACCTGTACCTGAAATGCGGTCTTTATCGCTTTTTTTGTTTTCTGTATCGCAGCGGGACTGTTCACAGTTACACGTTCCGCATAGGCGACACCGGGAAACTGTGCCACAACATCGGTTATATGGAGCGGATATCCGTCATATTGCGGATCACGTCCCTGGGGTGATGTTGTCGTCTTCTGAGATATCAGTGTCGTCGGGGCCATCTGGCCTCCGGTCATACCGTATACGGCATTGTTGATAAATACAACACAGATATTCTCACCGCGATTTGCTGAATGTATCGTTTCCGCTGTACCTATCGCTGAAAGGTCTCCGTCACCCTGATACGTAAACACAAACAGTTCCGGCTTAGCCCTTTTAACACCTGTGGCTATTGCGGTTCCCCTTCCATGAGCGGACTCAATCACGTCAATATCAAAATATTTATATGCCAGTACCGCACATCCAGCCGGATTGACACATACAGCGCGCTTTCCAAGATCAAGCTCTTCCAGCACTTCTGCGACAATGCGGTGCACAACACCATGCCCGCAGCCGGGACAATAATGCGTCACTACGTCTTTCTTATAATATTTCGGCCATTTATTTTTTAATTTCATAGAGATCTCTTCTTTTGCTTCTGGTATTCACGGTACATTATACGGGCAAATTCAACAGGAGTCGGAATCACGCCTCCGGGACGCCCATGAAAATGAACTTCAGAACGGCCTTCAACCGCCAGTTTTACATCCTCAACCATCTGTCCTGTACTCATTTCAAACACAATAAGCTTCCTCACACGCTGGGAAACCTCCTGTATTATTTTTGCAGGAAAAGGCCATAGTGTAATCGGCCGAATAAGGCCAACCTTTATCCCGTCCTTTCTGACACGCTTAATTGCACCTTTTGCGATTCGTGCCGTTGTTCCATAGGCCACCGCAACAATGTCGGCATCATCCAGCATATATCCTTCGTAACTGACCTCGTGTGCCTCAATTTCCTGATACTTGCGGTATAGTTTCCAGTTATGCCGTTCCATTTCACTTGCATCAAGGATAAGGGAAGCCATATATCTGCTGTCTCCGGCGCCTCTGCCCTTAAGCGCCCATTCCTTCTCCGGCATCTCCTTAATCATGTCTGGGAAAATAACCGGTTCCTTCATTTGTCCCATCATACCGTCTCCAAGTATCATAACAGGAGTCCGATATTTATCAGCAACATCAAACGCTTTGCGCGTTAAATCCGCGATTTCCTGCACTGTCGCCGGAGCAAACACAGGCGTTCTGTAGTCACCGTGACCACCACCCCTGGTTGCCTGAAAATAATCTCCCTGAGCCGGGGCTATATTACCAAGACCCGGACCGCCACGCATTACATTGACAATGACCGCGGGAAGCTCAAAACCCGCGAGGAAA
>DAOSYC010000043.1:0-19976 GCA_035380905.1 Spirochaetota bacterium
TGTGTCTGGCTATAAAAACATTTCACTGTAGAGATATGCGATTTTATTGTCTGGTATGTAGTGCTGTTTTTGAATGGAAAATGACAAAAAAATGGTAAGCGGAAGGATATTTTTTTTTGAGTGATTTCGGGAGGATTTCTGTTGAAAACTAATATTGTACGGGAAATGATTATTTTCGGGCTGAACAGTACCAGTGTTAAAAAAAGTATTGCTGAATGATTTTACACATGGTAGTATGCAGTTCGTTTTCAGGGTTATATCGACAAGAAAAAAACATGTGTGCGGTATATGGCAGGAACCCTGAATAATTGTCATACCATAAGGGGATCTGCGATGAGATCATTTCTGTGCCATACGGGAGGTCCATTGTGGGTCAAATTTTATCTGCAAAATCACTGGTGCGCCTTTTTATCCGCAACACAATCCTCGCTACTGATGTTATTAGTTTTTGTCTGATAGTTCCTGTTGTTGCCGCGATGTATGTTGCCTCGGCACATCTGGCCGATGAACAGATTCTTGCTTTCATTATTACGGTGGGGATTCTTGTCGTAATTTTTATGATAATTAATGTTGTGTGGGTTGTGTATATCTACAGGCCGTTTGTCCAGTATGGCAGGGTGTATGATGACACGGGCCTGCCGGATGACGATCTGGTGATTCGCGTACGGGAACGTTTCTCAAGTTTTGCGGTATTGAGCTCTATATCAATATTGATACGATGGATTCTCGGATTCATTTTTGCGAGTATCAGCGTCAACATGATCGCAGGAATATCATTTCTGCAGCTCATAAATCTGTGGGTCGCAGGGGTTGTGGTTATGGTATTTTCGGTAATATACTATAATCAGGTGCTTGACTACATGGTGAAACGGTTTTCTCTGAACCGGATATTCGATTCGGTGCATAAAGTCCTCTCGGAAAAAACACGGACCCCCCTCAGTTCACTTGTGTCGGAACTTTCTGTATCTATTGGTATCGCGTGTTTTCTCATCGGTCTCATTCTTACTGTCGCCTCAATTAAAATCAGCCACATGCAGCTTGCTGAACAGGTTGCCCTGAAGGGAGGGGCGGAAGGTGTGCAGATGGTGACGGATTTTTCATCCTCCCTCGCGTGGAAAATGGTTGTGCAGGGCCTGTTCTGGACAGTGGTCGCGGTGATTGTCATCACCAGGATTATCAGGCTGAAAATAACTCCCATACGTGAGGCGCGGGAGGTGCTGGTGAAAATGGCGCAGGGTGATTTTAAATCGTCTCTGGTTATAAGGGGCGGTGATGAGGCGGGTATGCTTGCTACAGCGATGGTGATACTTCTGGAAAAATTCAGGGAGGTCATCGGCAGCATTATTCAGCTTTCCACGGAGCTTGCGGCATCGGCGGAGGAAATGTCCACATCGGCTGAGTCATTTTCCCACAACGCCCAGAGCCAGGCCGCAACGGTGGAAGAGGTCGCGGCGTCAGTTGAAGAAGTGTCCTCAAGCATTGATAATGTTTCCGGAAATTCGGAAAACCAGTTTGCAAGCCTTCTTGATCTGATCGATTCCATGCAGAACCTGTCGTCCTTTATCGACACCATGAGCAACTCTGTAATGGCGGCAATATCAATCACTGAAAAAATAGCAAGCGATGTCAACAAGGGTGAAACCTCTCTCGTCGAGATGAACCGCACCATGAAAAACATTACTGACAGTTCCCAGGACATGATCAATATCGTCAATATTATAAATGATATTTCAGACCAGATTAATCTTCTTTCTCTTAATGCGGCAATTGAAGCTGCCAGAGCAGGTGATGCCGGGCGGGGATTTGCTGTTGTTGCTGATGAAATTTCAAAACTCGCGGACCAGACAGCAAGTAGTATTAAGGAAATCAGCAATATTATTACACAGAACAATCAGGAGATAGAAAATGGTCTGGCCCAGATCCATGCCGCGACGAACATGCTTCAGGGGATAATTGAGGGTGTGGCGATTATTGACCGGGGGATGCAGGAGGTTTCGGAAAACATGAAGGCCCAGGTTTCCACAAACAACGTGGTGAAAGAGAACGCAATAATGCTGAAAGGGAAATCTGAGGAGATAAAAATGTCAACGGGAGAACAGAAAAACGCTATCCTTGAAGTGAACCGTTCCATGGAAAACATCAATGAACTTACCCAGACCAACGCGTCAGGGGCGGAGGAAATGGCGGGGAGTTCTGAAAGTCTTGCGCAGATGGCCACTATGCTGAAAAGCTCGGTTGACTTTTTTAATGTGTAAGGTCGCTGGTCATCGGATAAAGATTCCAGCGGCGGCAATAAGTGTATATATGACACATACTGCCGCCATGCCGTATACTTCAAGGGAGATGTTTCGCTCCCTCGTTTTTCTGAAAAAAAGATAGTTGCAGAAAACCCCGAGGACCAGGCCTGCCGCAAGCCCCAGCAGCAGCTGGAGTGTCGGCATCACAGGGTGTTCCGCGGCTGACGGAACAGGCACAATCAGTATCGCTCCGAGAACCATGAGTATCACTGATGAAGTGAATATCTGTATGAAAAAGAAAATGTCGGAGAGTACGGTGCGCTGTTTCCACAGGAGGAGCAGGCAGTAGGTGACGCAGAAGGACGCAACCACGAGACGCACGGGAAAAACCAGCGCAATGAGCAGTATGGCATTTGGTATAAGGATGAAGGGAAATATCACCCCGTAAAAAATCTTTCCGGTTACTGGTTGCCGCATTGATCCTCCCGCGGAAATTCTCTTTACTTCTTCAGGTTCTCTTCGACGAATTTTCTGAATCCGAACCGTTCGTGGCTGCATGCCTCATCATGCGTGGCGCGGTTCCTGCATTCAATGAGCCCCTTTATTACGGGAAGCATGTTCAGGTTTACCGAAGAGATTTGTGCGGCAATTTCCAGGCACCGGGGGAGAAGGTTTTCATGGGGTACAACTTCATTGACAAGCCCTATCCGGTGCGCTTCGGCGGCGTTCACAAACTGTCCCGTAAAGGACATCTGTTTTGCCATGCGCTGGCCCACAGCCTGCTGAAGAAGCTGTGTCATGCCCCACCCGGGATGAATTCCCACCTTTACATGTGTGTCCGCAAAAGATGCGAGTTCTGAAGCGATGAGAAAGTCGCAGTTCAGGGCAATTTCAAATCCCCCTGTAATGGCGTGACCGTTTACCGCGCCGATAACCGGTTTCTTGCAGTCGGCAAATATATCCGGCATGTCCCGTCCGTCTCCCCGGGGATCGAAAAGGTCGTCAGTACCTATTACAGAAAGGTCGATCCCGGAGCAGAACGATTTTCCGTTTCCTGTGATGATCACGACATTAACGTCACTGCTTCCCGACGCCTCGTCAAGGTAGTTGTAAAGATGTGTCAGGAGGTCCTGGTTTATTGAGTTGCGGCGTTCCGGGCGGTTCAGTGTTATAATAGCTGCGGTGTCTTTTTTTTCATATAGTACAGGTGCTTCCATGTTGTTCTCCTGTAAGTAATTTTTACTGCTCAAGTATCTTTGATGAATATGTCCCCAGGTCGTCGGCGATCCGGTTAATGGTCTGGGATGATTCAGTTATCTCCAGCGAGATGCCGACAATTTCCTGCGCTGTCTTTGCAACCTGGGCGGTATTATTGCTTGACTCATCCGTGGCAATCTTCTGCTCCATGGTGGAATTTTCAATCGTTTTCCCGGATTCGTTTATCCGTGCGTTCATTGATTTAATTGTTTTGATGGTGATGTCGATGTCATTAATAAGATTGCTGACTTCGGTGATTTCCTGCTGGATGTGCAGCACTTCATTGTACAGGCTCTGCATTATTCCGGAGGACTCGTTGATGAGGGTGCTGCTTGCGTCAATGAGGGACTGGTTGTCGTTGATTATACGGCTGATTTCTTTGGAGTTCTGTGTCGTCGCGTCGGCAAGTTTCGATATCTCGTCTGCGACAACCGCGAAGCCCCTCCCGGAGTCGCCGGCACGGGCAGCTTCGATCGCGGCATTGAGGGAGAGCAGGTTAACCTGGTCGGCGATATCGTTGATCACCTGTATGAATGATGACATGTTGGCGCTCTTTTCCTTCAGGATGCCGAACTTTTCATTCGTGTGGGCGATATGGCTGGAGGAGTTCCTGGAAAATTCCATGACCCGGCCCAGGGTGTCGTTTATCTCGGTAGATACCGACTGCACCTTGTCATTGACTTTTTTCAGGTCCTCCACCGATTCCACGGCGATTCCCATCTCTTCATAGAGTGTCCGGGATACATTGCTGACCGATTCGCTGTTGGCGGCGAGCTCTTCCAGGGATGATGATATTTCCTCCATTGAAGCCGCCTGGCTCTGTGAGATGTCGTTCAGTTTTTCTGTGACATCATGCTGGCGTTTTCCCTGGATTTTCAGTACGTCTATTGAGTTGATAACGGTTTTCACCATTTCCCTGAGGTTGCTGAAATTCATTTCCGCTGTGTTGTGATTTTCTATGGCCATGATCAGGACCTTCCGCGTGGCCCCTGCTCCGGCGGCGGCGCCGATACCCACCCAGGTATACATCAGGTAGCGCACAATGATATTACTTACGGGACCCTGGGGAATCAGTTCCGGACGGAGTATGAACAGAACAGTCTGTGCGATCATTACGGAAATATAGGTGTAGATTGATATCTTCACATCAAAATAAAAAATGCCCATGGTAAGGATGATATAGCTGATCGCAAAAAGTTCCGTGGCGCCGTAGATGACATACTGGAATATCCACAGGGAAAGCATAATGCAGGTGATGATGAGATACGCTGAATATTTTTTTTCCCCTGCTTTTTTTGCGATTAGGACGCTTATGAATATAAGTACAGCCATCATGGAAAGTTCAATTCCGATGCTGGTGAAGGTCAAATATTCCGATGAAGCGCCGGTGAGTTTAATTGCAATAGTTGCGAGGTTTGCAAGGAGTCCAATGCTGATAAACACCTTGATAAGACGCGCATGATTGCTGCGGAGAACTTCGATAAAAAGTGATGATTTTTCAAAATCTATTGAGCGGGACTGCGGCTTTGAAATAGTATTCATGATAATATCCCTTATGAAAATGATGCACGATACCGTGAAGGTATGCGCGTTCTGATATCCACTCCCCCCAAAGTGAATGAATCAGAAGAATGATGTAATATATGATTTCTCTATATTTTTATTACCTGTGCGGCCTCCATGAAAGAATAATATGTACATTTGACGATTGCGTGATCAATTGTTAAATATATGTATTTATATTCAATAAATTTTTTTAGTAATAATAATATTATTACAGCAGGAAATTACAGCATGAGGGAAAGAGATGTCAGGATTTGCTTCTTTTTGCTTTTTCTATAAGCTCAATGAGGGTGGCAACCTTTGGTTTTGAGGGAAGCAGAAATTTTTCCTGTTCTTCAGGGGTGTAATGATCTGTAACGAACTGTTCAATCGGGAGTATTTCAAACCAGCAGTCCAGTATTTTACTGCAGGGAAGTCCTTCCTTCATGGAACGGCAGTACGTGAAGGGCACTTTGTGCCCCAGCATTCTGCAGTATCCGGCGATGGTGTCAAATTCTGTTATTTTCATTTTACTGTTCCGGAAATGAAATATATTCAGCAGGGGCTTTGCCCCTGCTGAATGCTGATTTACCATTTCCCTGTTTTTCGTGCTTCAGCTTTCGGATAATCCCGGATCTCCGCAAGGGATTCGTCCATATCCTCCTGGGGAAGCGCGTAGTCTGTAAGCTCTCCCCGCATATATTTGTCGTACCCGTAGAGGTCCATAAGTCCGTGACCGCTCAGGTTGAATACTATGACCCGTTCCTTCCCTTCCTCTTTTGCTTCCTTTGCTTTCCGGATAGTCGCTGCAACGGCATGACTTGTTTCCGGCGCTACAATGATCCCCTCTGTGCGGGCAAAGAGCATCGCTGCTTCGTAGCACTCATTCTGATGAATCGCCATCGGTGTTGCGAGTCCTTCAACGATTGATTGTGATACAAGGGGCGACATGCCGTGATAGCGGAGCCCGCCGGCGTGAATGGGCGGGGGCACAAATGCGTGGCCGAGAGAATGCATTGGAAGTAGCGGCGTCATCTTCGCTATATCCCCATGGTCGTAGGCGAAAGGCGCCCGGGTCATGGTTGGGCACGATGCCGGTTCAACGGGAATAATCTCAATCTGCGCACCGTTGATTTTATCTGTCATAAAGGGGAACGCGAGACCGGCGAAATTGCTGCCGCCACCGGCACATCCTATGACAACATCGACTTTTTTCTCGCCGACTTTTTCAAGCTGTTTCTTGGCCTCAAGTCCTATAATTGTCTGGTGCAGCATAACATGGTTGAGTACGCTTCCCAGGGCGTAACGGGTTTCACCGCGTTCGTCAGTTACTGCCGCCTCAATGGCTTCACTGATAGCAATGCCGAGGCTTCCCGGTGTGTCCGGATGTTTTGCAAGCACCTCTCTCCCCGCGTTGGTGAGGTTGCTGGGACTCGGGATGCACTGGCCTCCCCATGTTTCCATCATTACCTTCCTGAAAGGTTTCTGGTCGAAACTGATACGAACCATGAAAACTTTGCATTCAAGGCCGAGGAGAGAGCAGGCAAATGACAGTGCGCTTCCCCATTGTCCGGCGCCGGTTTCCGTGGTTATTTTTTTTATGCCGAATTCCTTGTTGTACCATGCCTGGGCAACTGCAGTATTGGGTTTGTGGCTGCCGGCGGGGGACACACTTTCATTTTTGTAATATATTCTGGCCGGGGTCCCCAGGGCCTCTTCAAGATATCGTGCCCTGTGCATGGGACTGGGGCGCCAGCGGTAAAGGAGGTCCAGGACACCTTCAGGGATATCGATCCACCGTTCCTGGCTTACTTCCTGTTCAATCAGGTTCATCGGGAACACCGGAGCAAGCTGATCAGGGGTAACGGGATTTCCGTCAGGACCCAGGGGGGGCAGCATTGGTGAAGGGAGGTCGGCCGCAAGATTGTACCATTGGCGCGGCATTTCCTTCTCAAGCAGCGTAATTTTTGTTTTCATTTGGAAGTCTCCTTAAAAAAATGTGTTAGTTCTTTTGTAACGACCTGTATTTCTCCATCATCTCCCGAAATGAAGAGTTTTTCTTTTTCAGTTCCTTTGAGCCCCGTGTTATTTTACAGAGGCTGGTCCCCAGTTTGTCTGAAATTTTCCGCTGGCTCATTCCTTCTCCCAGGAGCTTCACAATTTCCCACCGTGATGATATTTCGCCTGCTTCATAATCGGTAAGAATGCTTCTGAGAAAATGTTCAATAAGCTGCGGGTCATCAGTTTCAGAAAGGACTTCCGCGATTTCCTTGATTGTATCCATATACCATTTCCGTGATGTTTCTATGAGTAGAAACGTTTCTACGTGTAGAAACATACCGAATAAGGCAGGTTCCTGTCAAGTTTTTTTAGTAATAATTATATGAAAAAAGGGAATTGCAGTATTACAGGGTGGGGGTTAGTCAGCAAATTTAACTGTTCCAATAAGTTTCTCGAGATTCGGAACGAGGTGTTCCTGTTCCATTCTTCCACGGACAGGAATGCCGCCATATTCCTGTATGAGCCGGGTGTTTCCAGCGGCACTGTCGGGGTATTGAGAATATTCTGTTACGTAAAGAGGTGTGCCAGTCTCATGGGTTGATTTTCCCGCTTCAAAAATTCCGCCTTCACCGGGGGCCTCTACAATAAACACAGCATAACTAAGGGCTGCGATGATTTTATTCCGGGACAATGAATTGAAAGGAGAGTATTCTGCTGATGGGGAAAATGGTGAAATAAAAAGAGTGCGTGAAGGGTCATATACCGGGGCGAAGGATTCCGGCATATTGAGGTTCAGCATGCCGTGGGGCAGTACCGCGATGGTGGTTCCGTTATGTGCAAGTGCCGAGCGGTGGGCAACAAGATCAGCGCCCCTGGCAAAACCGCTTATTACTGTGATGTTGTGGCTGCACAGGCTTTTTGCCGCGAGGTATGAAATAAGAGCGCCTTTTTCGCTTACATTTCTGTCACCAAGGACCGCGGCGCCCCGTTTTTTTAAAATATCTTTATTCCCGAAGATGTAGAGTACCGGAGGGAGCTGGTTTTTTAATATTCGTGTCAGCCTCTCGGGATACAAATCCTCAAAGAAGAGGATGGTTTCCACACCTGATTCAAGGAGCTTCAGGTAGTCATTGTCAATACGGGGAAGGATTTTCCGTGCTGCGGAAAACGACTCAACAGTTTTTTCCGGGAGATCGAATTCGTGACGGATTTCTCCGGGCTCAAGAAAAAATATATCAGCGATGGAAAGTTCCCTCTCGCGGAGTATCTTGTGAAGCGTGATGAGGTGTGCAGGACCGATTCCGGAAACCTGGTTTAATGCGATCCAGTATTTGCTTACTGTCACCTTGTAACCTCTTTCTGTGGTGATTGGAATGCTGCGCCGATCGGGAATAGTGTGCCGGCTGTTTTTGACGCAAACGGGAGAACCCTATATATATCTTGAAAAACGTCAAGGAAAAGATGCCTTTCGACGGGAGCAGTGTTGCAGGAGATGTATCGATGACAGTATTCCGGACCTGCAATATATGGAAGAGGGTTATTGTGTTACCGGAAGGCTCCGAGTTGACAGGCGGTGATACGTATTTCCAGTTTTTCACAGGCTGCCGAAATGTCAATCCGCTTCATTCCCTGAGCTGCTGCTATCTCCCATGCCCTGCTGCATGTCAGCCGCCCTTTTTCGTTAAGGGATGAGCGCAGTATCTTCTCCAGTTCTTCAGATACTGTTTCTGCGGGAGTAACAAGCCTTTTTTCAGGAGCATAGCCGAACAGGCCGAGCTGACATCTGGTGATGCGGTATTCGTTGTAATCGATGGTAAACCCGACTTCAGCAGGTGATGTTCCGCATGATTCGGCAATACGGTGAGCGGCAACGCAGGTAATGGTTCCGTTCTTTGCGGAACTCTGAACTGACTCCTGTACGGAATCGAGTGGTTTTCTCCCTGCCGGATGTTTCGCGGCATAATTGCCGGCGTCTTCATGTGCCATGAGTTTTCTCCGAAACGAAAATGATGCAATCATTCTTTTTATGAGGAGGGTTTTGGCAATAAAAAATTTTTTCATTGCACGTATTTTGAACCACATGTGTCCTCCTGGAATTAATATTCACATAAATATGGATACACTCCTGTAATGCCTGTCGTTCGGGAATGAAGAAAAGGTATATCGCGATGTTCATTATAATAATAGAAAATACATTCATGGGTGTATTGTACAGTATAACGAGATCAGTTTTGAAGCTTCGACAATTCGGAAAATATGTTTTTGTTGTTCAAAATATCTGAACATTACGGGCGAATTATCAGTTTTTCATAAAATGGTGAATAAAAAAATTGACATTGATACTGCATATATTGGTGTATATATAGAGGTTTTTTTACATAATTAATTATAGTTTCGTTTTTATTGTTTTCGGCAGCGAAAGCAGTAGAATATTAATACTAATGAATTCTGTGAATTACTACATATCAATTGTTTTCAGTTTAATACATGTAATGGAGCTTACTAATGAAATTAAGAAGGTACTTATCCGGCATACGAGGCAAGGTCCTGCGGTATATCCTTCTCTCTTCAATTGTTCCCCTGGTGATTTCTCTGGTTGCGTTGTATGTTATTACCCATAATTCAGTACTGCACATTGTAGAGCAGACGATGACGGACCAGATCCTGTATATAAAGAAAATGGCCGGAATGCAGAGCGCCGAAGCTGACAGAAGAATTGCAGTGACTGTTGACCGTGCATACCGGGTAATGAAAGCAAAAATCTCCCGATACCCGGATCTGAGAATATCGGACCGCACGGAAAAGCTCTCTGTTATTAATCAGGACACAAAGGAAAAATTCCAGATAGCATTACCGGTAATGATGTCAGGCAATACGACATTTATCCGGAGAAATGATTTCGTTGATTCAATTGTTGACGAGATAGGTATCAGGGATGTTTCCGCAACGGTGTTTCAGCTCCATGAAGACAAGCTCGTCAGGATTGCGACAAACGTGCGCGATAAAAAAGGGAGACGGGCAATCCTCACCTTTATTCCGAAGGAATCTCTTGTATACAGAACTATTGTGAAAGGTACACCATACCGCGGCAGGGCCCTTGTGGTGGGCAACTGGAACATTACCCATTATGAACCGGTAAAGTCGGGGGATGGAAAAGTAATAGGCGCGGTATATGTCGGTATTCCTGCTCCGAAAACAGTTGTGTTTGATATGATCCGGGAATCAAAAATCGGGGAACGGGGATATATGTATGTAATGAATTCCCTGGGACAGCTTATTGCCCACCCGTACCTGAAAGGGAAATCAATATATAATATGAAAGATCCGGTTACCGGGAATTACACATTTAAGGAAATGATAGCAAAAAAGAACGGTACCATGCGATATAATTTTAAAAACAAAGACGGCAATATCAGCAAACGGGTTGCAAGCTTTGCGTATTTTGAGCCATGGGACTGGATTATCGCCGGGAGTGCGGATGAGGATGATGTATTCGGAAGCCTGAATATTATATTTAATATTATGTTGTTCCTCCTTATTGTGTTTTCAGCAATACTGGTGATAAGCAGTAATGTGATTTCCGGGAAACTTATACAGCCCTTGCGGCAGATCATAAAGACCACAGTACAGGTTTCGAATGGGGACCTTACGGTATTTATACCACAGTCTCATTATGTAAAATGCGCTGAAAAGAAAAACTGTACCCGCATAGACTGCCCTGCGTATAGCGACAGAAATAAGGCCTGCTGGAGGATCGAAGGGACGCTGTGTGATGATGGAAGCATTGTGAACAGTAAAGAAGAAAAAATGGAGCGCTGCAGGGATTGTGAAGTATATAAAAACGCGATCAGGAGTGAAGTCGAGGAAATAATTGAAGCCATAAACAATATGATTATGACTATCAGGCCCATCATGATGGATATTGCCGATATGACCATGGACCTGAACCGGGAATCTGAAAGCCTTGCGGAAGTAAGTAAAAAAATGGAGCTCGAATCGCAGACACAGGCAGCATCTATTGAAGAAACCACGTCTGCCAATGAGGAGCTGATGGCCAGCATTGACAGTGTCGCGAATTCCGCCGCGAACCAGGCGGAACGTGTTGAGCAGACCAGCGCCGCAATGGAGGAACTGGCGGCATCAACACGGGTGGTGGGAGAGAACTCCCTGAACTCAAGTAAAAAGGCGGGCCAGACAGTAGAGGAGGCGCGCAACACCGAGCAGGTTCTCAAAAATACCATACAGAGCATAAACCAGATTACCGCAAGCTCCAAGAAAATTATGGATATTGTGGCGATAATCAATGATATCTCGGACCAGATAAACCTGCTGTCGCTGAATGCCGCGATTGAGGCCGCACGGGCCGGGGAACACGGAAAAGGGTTTGCCGTTGTTTCAGAGGAGATATCCAAACTCGCAGATGCCACGGCACAGAGCACCAAGGAGATCGAGTCCCTCATACGGAACAGTAAAAACGATATTGAGACTGGAGCGACCCTGGTGAACCAGACAGCGACGGCAATCACCTCCATGATCCGTGAAATAGAGGATGCTGCCCGTCTGGTAGAGGAGATTGCACTGTCATCCGAAGAACAGGTGCGTGGCAGTGAGCAGGTAATGAAGGACGTGGAGGAGGTAAGCAACATGTCCTCACAGATCGCGAACGCCACAGGAGAGCAGAAGGCCACCAGCGCGGAAATCCTGAAAGCGGTTTCCAGGATCAATGAATCAATACAGGAAGTGGCGCAGTCCTCGCAGCTCGTCGCGGATTCCGCGGAAACCATAAAAGAGAAGTCTGAACGCCTCACGCAGGTGGCACAGATATTCAAGGTGTAACCATATGGCCACCGGTGAAGGCGGAAACGTCCCCGCGCGGCACGAAGTGCCGCGGGAGGATGCCTGGAACCTCACGCCCCTTTTTGAAAATGATGATGCATGGCGCGCCCTTGCTGAAGAAATTGAAACGGTGCTTCCGGAATATTCCCGTTACCGGGGTGGTATCAGCAGTTCTGCGGATTATCTGACGGAGGCAATTGATTTTGACCTCAGAATTTCCCGCCTGGCGGACCGTCTCTACACCTACGCGCATCTGAAACATGATCAGGACAAGACCAATCAGCATTACGCCGCGATGAACCAGAGGGCTATGGATATCATCCGCAGTATCCGTGAAGCGTCGAGTTTCATGGAGCCGGAAATCAATGCTGTCCCTGATGAGGTGATGGCGGAGTATATGGCCGGGGACGCTCTGAAGGAGTACCGTTTTTATCTCCATAAAATTCTAAGAAAAAAGGCCCACACAAGGAGCGGTGAGGTGGAGGAGCTCCTGGCAATGTCGGGAGATGTCGCCGCGGCGCCGTCGCAGTTTTTCGGGCAGCTCAATAATGCCGATCTCCGCTTTGGCGCCATTGAAGATGAATCAGGTGCACAGCAGGAGCTATCTCACGGAAATTTCATCACATTTCTCATGAAGCCTGACGGGGACATCCGGAAACGCGCCTTCGAACAGTATTACCGTGTATATGATGACCACAAACACAGTATTGCCTCCTCTCTTGTTTATTCCATGAAAAAGGACCTTTTTTACGCGCGGGCACGGGGGTACCGCAGCACAAGGGATGTCTCACTGTTCCGCGACAACATGCCCGATGCGGTGTATGACACGCTGATCGAATCCGTGCGGCGGGGACTGCCGGAGTTGTTCCGATACTTCGGGCTGAGGAAACGGCTCCTGGATGTGGAGGAACTTCATTTTTACGATACCTACGTTCCCCTGGTACAGGACGTAAGGTTTCACATGCCCTTTGAGGAAGCGGTTGATCTCTGCAGCGCCGCGGTGCTTCCCCTCGGAGAGGAGTATTCCCGCACCATGAAAGAGGGGCTCCTGGGGGGATGGGTGGACCGCTATGAGAACCGCGGGAAACGGAGCGGCGCCTATTCCTCGGGATGTTACGATTCGCCCCCCTACATTCTCATGAACTATCGCCCGGATTCCATTAACAGCCTTTATACCCTGATCCATGAAGCGGGTCATTCCATGCACACCCTCCTGTCCAACAGGGCGCAGCCCTACATGTATCACGGCTATACAATATTTGCCGCCGAGGTCGCCTCCACATGCAATGAGTATCTTCTGAGCCGGCATCTCCTTGAAAAATACCGGGACAATCCTTCCATGACGGCGTACATCGTGAACCGTGAAGTTGACAATATCAGGGGGACACTCTTCCGGCAGACCATGTTTGCTGAATTCGAGAAACATGCTCACGGCACTTTGCAGAATGGATCGCCCCTTACCCTCGATGTGCTTACGGGGATATATCGGGCGCTGCTGGATGACTATTTCGGTGATGCCGTGGTGATTGACAGGGAACTCGAGCTGGAGTGCCTGCGTATCCCCCATTTCTATTCGCCGTTTTACGTGTACAAATATGCCACGGGAATTTCCGCGGCGTTGTCCCTGGGTGAAAAAATAGTGCAGGGGGGTGATGCGGACCGGCAGCGGTATCTGGATTTCCTGTCCATGGGAGGGAGCGCGTTTCCCCTGGAAGAGCTCAGGATGGCGGGGGTCGATATGGAGGGACCGGAGCCGGTACAGGACGCGGTATCATACTTCGGAAAACTGTGTGAGCGCCTGGAATCCCTTATTCTGTGAGGGGCTATTTTACCGCGTACACTTCCATCGTGTCGGAGAACGATATCAGCCCCGATATGCCGTTATACAGTCTGCTGAATGCAGGATACAGAAACGACCCCTTCGCCATGACCCGTTCCGGATGAATACCTCCCGGCCGAATGATGATTTTACGGAAACCATGGCGTGTAAGAAACGCCCGCGCGGAGCGGGGTGAAAGGTCAATCCTGTGATCCACGGGATGGGTGCCGGCCCATGTTTCGCGATGCAGGCGGAACTGCGGGCCGAAAATTGACGGTGCTGAAAACGCGAAAATACCCCCCCTGTTGAGCATCCCGGAAATTCTTTCAACCACCTGAACAGGATCGGCGCAGTGCTCCAGGAAATACCATGCGGTAATCACGTCATACAATTCCCCGGTGCTGAATTCGTCAAAGGGACCCTGAAAAACCTCCATGCCGAATTTCTCCCTGCAGTATGCCGAGCCGTAAGGGGAAATTTCAACTCCCCGAACCCTGAATCCCCTGTCAGAAGCGGCCTTCATGAAAAAACCAAGGGCGCACCCTATATCGAGAAGTGACGGAGGATGGGGGCCGGAGGTTTGCTTCAGTAATGGCAATATTGTTTCGATGCGCACCAGGGACATGCGGTAAATTGTATCGAAATCCTCTTCGTATGTTTTGCCGTACTGGGCGCGGTAGTCCTCAATGAAATAGCTGTCATTGTACCTGAGGGGGCGGTGGAGGGAGTTGAACACGATGCCGCACCGGAGGCATTTCATCAGGCCCTCATGGCCGGAAAAAGCCCTCTTCCGGGAAGCTGTCCCGCACAGGGGGCATCGTGCTGTGGAGGTATGGTCCATGGGATATGCTGAAAATCAGCCTTCCTTTTTTCTCCTTTTTGCGGGCTCAACGACGATCGGAATGCCTTTCATTTTTGTCTTGTCCAGAGAAATCAGCACGATCTCCGCGTACTGCTCGGGAATCTCAATGAATGAATACGTCGCGTGGATGTCAATTTTTCCCACAAGCTTGCCGTCAATGCCGGACCGTTTCACGATCTCCCGGATCAGGTCGCCGGGTGAAACGTTGTGGCTTTTTCCGATATTGATAAATATGCGGGCCTTTCCGTCCTTGATGTCTTCGAACATAACTTTACCGGAATGGGGCTTGTTGAGTGTGTCGGTGAAATTCAGGCTCAGCCTGGAAATATCTCCAAGATGTTCCTTGAGAAGCGCTGCGGCGATACGTTTGGTTCCGCCGAAAAACGGGAGGCGTTTTTTCATTATTTTCAGCAGTTCAACATAGTCGGTTAAATCTTCGGTCAGGGCAGTGTCTAAAATCTTTTCTACCTTTTTTTCCTTGTTCATAAGGTTCCTCTTTTAATCATTTACCAGGATCAATTCAGATTGATAGGGATTTTCATTGTGCATCATTCTGATTTCGATGCGGTTATTGCACGGTACGGAGTCTGTGTGTACAAATATTTCCGGCACCGTTCTTCCCTGCGTCGCGGGGAGGATAACGAATAATTGGCACACTATGATTAGTACAGGTAAAATATCAAGAAATTTTCATAATTATTACGGGGTGATACAGGAACAGGACAGAAGAAGGTGTGCCGCGCAGGGTAAAGAAAACTTCAGGGCTGATAGAAGCTTCAGGACATGCAGCGGTATCCGACATTTCGGACAGTTTCAATGATTGAGTTGAATTCCTCCCCCAGTTTACCCCGGAGGCGCCGGATATGGACGTCCACGGTACGCGTACCGCCGATATACTCCACACCCCAGATCTTGTTAAGGAGGTCCTTGCGTGAAAAAACCACACCCCGGTTTTCTGTAAGGAAACGGAGCAGCTCAAACTCCTTGTAGGTGAAATCCAGCTTTTCATTGTTGAGGTACACAGAGTACTCTTTCAGGTTTATCTTTATTTTTCCAATGGTGATAATGTTTTCGTCGTCAAGTATTGCCTTGTCCCAGAAAATCCGTTTCAGGCGTGCGGATATTTCACCCTTCCTGAAAGGGTAGAGTATAAATTCGTCAAAAAACCATTCAAAATTCAGGTCCTGAAGCAGGGAAATTCTCAATATGAGAAGAACAGGGAGTTCCTGAAGTTTTTTCCTGATTTTTGAAAGATAGAATTGTATGGTGTCGGTCGATTCAAAGATGTCCGCATCAACTGCGAGGACGATGATTTCATCAGGCCGCACAGCGTCAAGGGATTTGTAAATGCGGACCGTAAATCCCGAAGGCTGGGATTCAAAATCATCGATCAGCTCATTGTTCTCTGTAAGCAGGCCAATTGTACGCGGCATCATTCTTCCAGTCTGTTTTCTGAGATTTCCCGGACAGGGTATGCTGCAATACGTCGAATCCGGTTTCCCTGTTTCATGTTCTTTCAGTAAGAACCCTGAAGCGGGTAATATACTGTTCACTTATTGCTTCGGCATAAAACTTTTTAATCTTCTGCGTATTATTCCGTGAACACCGGGAATAAAGGGTTTTTTCCTTATAAAAGCGTGTTATCGCATCCCGGCAGGCGGGTATGTCGCCTACGTTAATTAAGAGGGCATTCTGCTCATGTTCAAGAAAGTCCACCTGTCCGCCGTTGTTCGCGCAGACAATGGGAAGCCCGCAGTGCATCGCTTCCATGTACACTATGCCGAATCCTTCATGAAGCGAAGTGAGGGCGAATAACCGGCTGTTTGAAAGATATACATATTTTACATCATCATCGACATAGCCGGCAAAGTGTACTTTATCTGAAACCTTCAGCTCATTCGCGAGATTTTTAAGATATTCCCCTTCGGGGCCGTCCCCGAGGATGTGAAGTTTAATTCCTTTGACCGGGATGTCCGCCAGGGATTGTATCAGCACATCCATTGCCTTGCGTTTTACCAGCCGTCCAATTGTAACGATGTTGAAATCCTTTTCATTAAAAGGAAGGTCTTTCTTTTTTACCTTTGGAATCGCCGGAGGGTGAAACGCCAGCGGTATAATGGCGATCTCATTTTTCGGGCTGTAGTAGGTGATGGTATTGTTTCTGGTATTGCTGGACTGGGCTACGACATCGTCAGCATGGTTCAGGATAAATTTTACCACATTCCGGAAAAAGAAGCTCCTGTGGGGTGACATTTTTTTGCTGGGGTCGTATATATCGCCGCCGTGCAGGGATAGCACGTTGGGAATGGAGAAAAGCCTCCCAAGTATATATCCTATGGGGCCCGATGGTACCGCGAAGTGAGTATTGATGACATCGAACCTGTTTTTTCTGCAGAGTTTGAATCCTTTTATCAGAGCAAAAAAGACATAGGAAAGCATGGACACAAAGGATGCCGCGTCACGCGATTTCCGCATGAGAGCAGGGACCCGGTGTATGTTCACGCCTTCAACGGTTTCGAAACGGGGAAGGTCCTTGAATGAGGAGGTGAGGACGTCCACATTCCCCTGTTTCGCCCATTCAATGGCAAGGTCATAGGTTGCAACGCCGCCGCCGCCTCCCAAGGGAGGGTATTCGTAATTGATGATAAGAACATTGAGCGGTTTCTTCTGCGGGGCGGACTTTTTCTTCAAAGCCATTGTGCGGTTTCTCCTGGATAGATATACTGTGCCGTATCCGGCATAACGTGTGGTACAGAATTTGTATGGCAATTGACTTGTATAACGTGAACAACTGAAGAACGGATTTATTCTGCAAATGGTATTGCATAACGTTCGTTCCGGTCAATTGCAAAAATTTAATTGATTGTGATACAGTAATTTATATTGACATATAAATAATATCATTGTAATTTTATCAAGATATTTATTGATCAATGTGTCCATTTCATATTGTGTACCACGGGTGTTTCAGCAAAAAAAGTGTTTCATTAATATTCTCAAAGGGAAATTTTTTTTTCAAATTATAAAGCATCACAGGGATGTATCCATGGTGCACTCATCAGAGGAGGGTTGTATGAAGCGTTATGCAATAGTCGCTGTATGTTGTCTTGTACCAGTTGTATTCAGCTGCTCAACGATTGATGTGGCAGTAAACAAAAGGGTTGATTTGACAAAGAAGTTAAGTAAGATAGCAGTGTTCCCGTTTCAGATCAGGCAGGGGCGATGGGGGGATGAGTTCGCCGATTCCATAGGACATTATCTTTTCAAGTCAGGCAGAGTAGAAGTCGTTGAACGTGAAGCAATGCAGAAGATTCTCAAAGAGCAGAACCTTTCGATGAGTGGTATCGTGGATGACAGTAACGCCGCACGGATAGGGAAGCTCCTCGGGGCAGATGTTATTATCACAGGGCGCGGTTCCTGCCTTGAATGTCAGGATTCGAATGGAAAACAGCAAAAAAACCTTATTGATACATTCTCGCTGAAAGCTATAAGTGTTGAAACCGGGTCTCTCCTTGTCACTGTACGGAAGGAACCTGGAATTGCATGGGCATGGTGGGCGCGGATGAAATGGTGCTGCAGCCTTTCTCTTATTTGGGACAGGCAGGATCTGTTAATTGAAACATCCAGGTATGATGAAATTGCCCGTCAGATCGCGGGACGTATTGTTGAAGCGATCGGTCAGATAGAAAAAGCAAAATAAGGGAGGTCGCCTGAACGGTATAGCGTAACCGTCTTTACGGATTATCTCTCCCGTGTAATACGGCAGGAAAGCATACTGATATGCGTACTATATATTCAGCATTATTAACAATTATCGTGTTCCTTGTGACTCCTGCCGTGATGTATTCCGCGACATTTGAAGAACTTGAACTTCCCCCGGAGGGTTCCCACCGGGGGCAGATGCTCCTGGGGGTCACTGTCTCGGTAGGGATGCCGACAGGTGACCTGATCGATGCAGAAGAGGCCTTTCTTCAGAATACAACCTACACCTTCGATAATGAAACCACAAAGCTTGTAGAAGTGACTCACCTCGCGTTTGGTATTGGTATTACCTTTGAATATATGCCCTTCGATTATGTGGGGGCCCGTACCAGGTTCAGAAGAGGGATAATAGTCCAGCGTACTAATTTTGGTACGGATTATAAAAACTGGCGTGAGTTTCTGTATACTGACTATGCGCTGTATGTTGGCGTCGCATTTCATACAACGACAAGGAAAAGCTGGGATTTCACGTTTACACCTCTTATCGGGTATGCCTATTATACGTACCATGCAACCCCTGTGGCGGAGCAGATTCTCGCCGGTTATGAGGGGGACACGAAGCGTTCAGGGAGCGGCCTGACATATGGCGCGGAGTTGAACTGTACCATGTATTTCAGCGGGGGACTCTATCTCGCTTTCGGCTTTGAATGGATACGGAATCCCGTCAGTATTTCTCCGGAATATGATCTCACAAATCCCCAGACCAATGGCCGGTATCTTGAAGGCGGCACCGGGGGCACAATCGACTCTTACAGTTTTATTTTCACCGTGGGGTATGCGTTCTCGAACTGATTTTTTTATGCAGTTGCAGGAGAAAGTATGAAGGAACTGATTTTACGGGGGAGGGTGCAGGGGGTTGCCTGCAGGTATTACTGCATTGAAAATGCGAAGGCCCTTGGCCTGCGTGCCTCTGCGGAAAACCTCCTGGATGGAACAGTAAGGGTTGTCCTTGATACTGAGGATGATTCAGCAGTAAAAAAATTTATTACATATCTCAGGGAGAACCCCCGCAATGTCCGTTTCTGGGGGACAATAACCGGAATCGAGCAGCGCTGATTATTCGGATGATTTACTGACAAAGGGCTCTGCAGGCAGAATGGATAAAAATTCATCATTGTTCAGGGGGATTACTGCCTAAATCGCCTGGGGGAAACCACTGTCATTATTCCTGCTGTTTCTTCACGTCTCAGGCATACCTTTTCAGGGATCGGATTTTCCCGGAAAATATCATCAACTCCCTGCTTTTTCTTTCCTTTTACTGTAAATAAACCGCATATCTTATGGAAGCCGCTGCTGTAACGGTAATTATTATGAATTAATGATTTTTTCCTGTGATGATGAAAGGATCGGGGTACAATGTAGTCATAGAATTCCGGACCGGCATGGGGGCGTATAGGGGTTTTCACTATACGAAAAATATAAATTGCACTATATGAAAAAAATATATTCAACTATTGCAGAATAATATTGCTTTTACTTAATTAAACCATATCGGTCTCGAATTATCTAAATCCCTGTAAAAGGTTTATATTATGGCAAAGAACTTATTTATAACAACCACTGACGGTGAAGGCGGGAAGACAATTGTCAGCCTTGGTATTATGGAACTGCTTCTCCGTAAACTCGGAAGAGTGGCCTATTTCCGGCCGATCATTCAGGT
>DAOSYC010000043.1:20076-23057 GCA_035380905.1 Spirochaetota bacterium
AAGGATAAATTCACCGCGGTGCTTCCGGAAAGTAAACGGATAAGCGCCCCCTCAATAGCGGAAGTCGCAAAGGCAATAGATGCCACCGTGTTGTTCGGTGAAGAGCAGCTCAGCAGGCCGGTGAACAGGTTCTCCGTCGGGGGCCTTCATCTTGAAAATTATCTCTGGGGCCTTTCTGACGGTATGATGATTATCACATCAGGGGACCGGGTCGATATCCTCCTTGGGGCCATCCTCGCGAATCAGTCAAAAAACTTTCCGGAAATAGCGGGTATCATCCTTACCGGTGAGTATTACCTTCATAACATGATAATTCAGCTCGTGGGCGGTATACCGAAACCTATTCCGATTCTGGTATGCCGGGACGATATCTTCAGCGTTGCCACAAGACTGGAGAATATGAAGTCTGCAATTCTTCCTGACGATTCAAGTAAAATAGCCACTGCCCTCAGCCTTTTTGAAACGCATGTAGACCTTGAATCGCTTTCAAAGAAAATCATTGAATCAAAAACCGATAAAATCACGCCGAAAATGTTTGAGTACAACCTTATTCAGCAGGCGAAAAAGGACAAGCGTCACATCGTTCTTCCTGAAGGCAATGATGACAGAATACTCAAAGCTGCAGATGTGCTTCTCTCGCGGGAAGTTGTAAATCTTACCATCCTGGGCGATGTTGATAAGGTAAAGGCGCGTGCGTACGAGCTTGGCCTTAAGCTTGACAAGGCGAATTTTGTTGATCCTGAGAATTCACCGCTCACAGACAAGTACGCAAAAGCTTTCTATGAGCTTAGAAAAAGCAAAGGTGTTACCCTTGAAGACGCGATCAACACGGTCAAGGACGTCAGTTATTTCGGGACCATGATGGTGCACATGAATGACGCGGACGGCATGGTGTCAGGCGCTGCGCACTCAACGGCCCATACGATTCGTCCTTCTCTCCAGACAATAAAAACGAAACCCGGAACCCCGATTGTTTCATCGGTATTCCTTATGTGCCTGAAAGACAGGGTAAAGGTCTTCGGAGACTGCGCGGTTAATCCTGATCCTAATTCTGAAGAGCTCGCACATATAGCTATATCATCCGCTGAAACAGCTGAGATGTTCGGTGTTCAGCCGAAGATAGCAATGATGTCGTATTCAACAGGTACTTCCGGTACGGGACCCGCGGTCGATAAGGTGCGTGAAGCAACTGATATCGCCAAGAAGCTTCGTCCGGATCTTCTGCTTGACGGTCCGATTCAGTATGACGCAGCGGTTTCAAAATCTGTAGGCGGTTCCAAAATGCCGGGATCACAGGTTGCCGGGCAGGCAACGGTGTATATCTTCCCGGATCTCAACACCGGTAATAACACGTACAAGGCGGTACAGCGTGAAGCCGGAACTCTGGCAATTGGTCCTATCCTCCAGGGTCTTAACAAGCCTGTTAATGACCTCAGCCGTGGATGTCTGATTCCTGATATTATTAATACTGTAGCAATAACGGCAGTTCAGGCCCAGTATGAGGCAAAGAGAATAGCCGAGAAAAAAGAAAACGACTGAAGGAGAAGCTAATGAAAATTTTAGCGTTAAATTGTGGCAGTTCTTCCCTTAAATATCAATTATTCGATTGGGAAAAGAAGGAAGTCATCGCGATCGGTATCGTCGAAAGAATTGGAATCGGCGGTTCCTTTATTAAGCATGAAGTTCCCGCGAAAGACAAGGAATTCAAGAATGTAACCCCGATATCAAACCATGAAATCGCAATCCAGCTTGTACTTGACGCTCTCGCAAAGGGTGAAGGCGCTGTTATCAGCAGCATGGACGAAATTACTGCCGTTGGTCACCGTGTTGTACACGGGGGTGAGAAGTTCAACCAGAGCGTTCTTATCGATGATGCGGTCGTGAATGTTATCAAGGAAGTATCGCACCTTGCTCCGCTTCATAATCCTGCAAACCTGATAGGTATTAACGCAGGTAGAAATGCGCTCCCTTCAATTCCCCATGTCGCTATATTCGACACTGCATTTCATCAGACAATTCCCGCAAAGGCATTTATTTATCCGGTACCATATGAGTGGTATCAGAATAATTCAGTCCGCCGTTACGGCTTCCACGGAACAAGCCACCTGTATGTTTCAAAGCGGGCAGCAGCGCTTCTCGGAAAAGAAGCAAAGGACTGTAACATAATTACCCTGCACATAGGAAACGGTGTTTCCTGCTGCGCAATAAAGAATGGTGTATCCGTTGATACATCTATGGGCCTTACTCCCCTTGAAGGGGCAATGATGGGAACACGCTGCGGGGATATTGACCCGGCAATCCCTATGTTCATGATGCAGCAGCTTGATGTTGGACCGAAATATATGGACTCGCTTCTCAATAAAAAGTCAGGTATCCTGGGAATAACAGGGAAATATACTGACAGACGTGATGTCCTTGAGCAGGCTGATAAGGGCGATGAAAGGTGCCAGCTTTCAGTTGATGTTGAGTGCTATCGCCTGAGAAAATATGTCGGTGCCTATGCCGCATCACTCGGCACTCTTGATGCAATCGTATTCACTGCGGGTGTTGGTGAAAATGCAGGTGCCATACGGCAGAAAGTTCTTGAGGACCTTGAAGTGTTCGGCCTTGAGCTTGACAAGGAAAAGAACCTGAAGACATTCAGCAAACATGGAGAGACTGAGATTTCTACACCGAAATCGAAAGTCCGTGTCTATATGATACCGACAAATGAAGAGCTTGTATTTGTTGAAGATGTTGTGGGTATTCTTGAAGGTACCTACACTGATCACATGGATTTCAAGTATACGTTTTTAAAGTAGGAGCGTAACAGTTTAGATTATCAATAAATCTTAGCGTTGACCTGTGTGCGAATTGGGATGTTTTTCTGGCGGGGGGTACTACCAGGTTTTTTTAAACCGGTACAGTTGAAACGAGATTTATTTATCTATACAATTATCCACGAATGGAGACCTGAAGGTCTCCTTTTGTGGTTTAAGGGG
>DAOSYC010000044.1:0-11967 GCA_035380905.1 Spirochaetota bacterium
ACGCAATAATAATGTCCGCAGTCTCTTCGTAGAGAATCGTTATCGCATGGGGTTTTACGGTACGGTAGCACGTATTGAGCCTGCCGAGCAGCCCTTCACCGAAAAACGTGTATGAGATATCAGTTTTTGGTTTCAGAGAGACTGCGGCCATGAGATTTAATATATTTTTATATGCTATTGATTCACAACGGTTTTCCTCTCTGCATAATGAAATATACTGGTCTCCGACGGGAGCAATGAAACGCGCTGTCCTGCGGGAGCGGTTGTCAATCAGAGAGCTGTATGCGGAACGGAAGAGGCTATGGATCATTTTGTAATGTTTTTTGTAAGGTTCCGGAGTGATGATGATACAGTACCTGTCGAATTCTGTATTATTACGGCAGGCATTTTTTATAATATCAAAAAGGATATGGGAGAGATCAGTATGGGAATTATATTCTTTACAGTATGACTCGCCCCAGCTTGTAAGATACAGATGATGAATCGTCTTTACTGAGTCAATGTTCTCCAGATTGAAATTTACAATTATCATATTACGCAGCTTGAATTCCGGCTGCAGATAGTATTCGTTCTTAATGCTGTTATTGCCGCAGAAAAAGGAACAGATGCTGCCAAGGAGTTCTGTAACAGCGTTCTGGTTGATATGGATGTAGCCTGACTGGATGTTCAGCCTGGTGAAACCGGGGTCATAAATTTTGTTGATAGCCATCCATACGAGAAGGTCCAGAAGTTTTTCTTCAGTGCGTATAGTGATTGTGTTGAAGGTGTGAGTGCTGCTTCTATCCCGTTTGCTGAGAATCCACTGTGTTGTGTTTACCCCCTGATTCAGCGGTTCAATGTAGAGGACGGATTCACTGGGGGTGTCTTTGAATGAGATGAGCTGTTCAATTTTACTGTCCTGTTTCCGGAAATGTGTGGTAATCATTCTGCTCAGGAGGGTGAAATCGGACTCGGAAATTTTATCCTTAAGATCCATGCCGGGAAGCTGCGATGAGATTCCCTGGTAGCTGAGAAGCATGAATTTTTTTACGGTGTCCCAGAATGTCATTACACGGGTAAAGTCCCAGTTGTCGAAATTATCGAGATCCTTTATTGTTGCAATATCCCATTCCCAGTTCCTGACATAGGACAACATGACGCCGACTTTGTAGGGGATGTTTTTTTTATCCTTCACCCCGGCATACCGGGAAATCTGGGGGTCAACTTTCAGATAAAGGTTTTGTTTCAGAATAGTGAGCAGGTTCGGGTCTTTAAGCCTGCCGCTGTAATGGTCGTATACTTCTTCAAACATGAAAAGATAGGAGTCAAGCATGGTATTGCTGAGGGTGCCCCGGTGGATATTCATTTTAATTTTCTGGGATAAAAGGGAGTACCCTTCACCGAATAGATATTTTTCCAGGACACCTATTTTTATTATGGATTTAAACGGATTGCCGAGTGACTTTATTATCTGAAAGAGGGCGGAACCGAGAAAATCCTCTTTCGATATCTCATACAGGTTCCCAAGGTCCACGAATTCCTTTTCTTTCATCTCAGCGGTGAGCCTGTCGTAGAAGGAGTCATACTCATTGTCTTTCACGAAATGAGGAACGACCCACCAGAAGGGGATTTTCCCTGCAACAATAATTGAGCTCCGCAGGAATTCATCTTTCAGCACAGCCCCGACAGTTGACCCGAACGCTTCTTCGTCATCTTCGGCAAAAACGTTGTTTCGTATATCATTTATATCATTGATGAAGAGGTGAACAGGTACGCCTGTTTCCTTCGTCGCCCATTTCTGGATATCTTCCGCCTTCAGCTGGAAATTTGAAAACTGCTCTTTTGATACGCTGCGTTTGTCGACGCATACCCAGTAGTCAAAGTCTGATTTCTTGTTGTAGGCCACTGTGCCGATGCTGCCCATGATGGCGAGCATTTCGATGAAGTCAGGAGTGGTGTCACGGTCGGTATTTGAGAGAGAAAACCTGCTTTTCAGGAATTTCCGTGTATCATCATCCGGTTGATAGTTGACGATCCCCCGCGGTGTATCGCCGTCAATATAGCCGGGAAGTTTTTTGTGGTTTGCGGACAGAAGAAACGGTATCGCATTGACGACACGCGATACCGTTGTTCCGGGGAGAAGTTCCTGGAACCGTTCAAACTTACGGTTGTTGTACTCAATGAACCGTTCTTTGTTCGTGTTGATAATTGTAAAGAATTCCATGAAGTCATCGCGCCGTACATGGTTGTATGTGCGTCAAGTCAAGAGTAGTGCCGTAAAAAAATATTTCAAGCATATTTAAACAGTATGCAGTCAGAAGATCATGTCGGAAATCAGTGTCACTATGGGATTTGCAATAAATTTCTTTGAAAGCTGCCCTCCTTTCAGTGATGATTCACATTTGTGAAGAGCATTAAAAACTCCGGGCAGTTTCCCGGCGGGAAATTTTTCTGTAGCGTCAAGGAAGTCATTGATTTTCTTGTCAGATATCTTCAGCTCCCGGAGCGCGGCATCGGCAGGAAGCGTTGACCGAAGTGCGTGAAATTTTTCAATAGATTCCGCCTGACGGGTTATCATGGTAAGCACAATGAGCTCGTGAATCCCCTCTTCCTGAAGCCTTCTGAACAGGGGAAAGCTTGCGGGGCTTTTCCGGAACAGGGCGTCAACAAACTCAAAGACTGAAATATCCCTTTCAAAGGTTATGATATCTTTAATAAATAAATCATCGATGGAGGTTTCACCGCTGTCTGCGATTTTTTCTATGGCGCTGTCGATTTTTCTCATGTCATTCCCGGTGCACCGCATCAGGAGCTGCAGGGCGCGCGGGTCAATGGTGATTTCATGGTCTTTCAGCTTTTTCATTATATACTGCCGGATATCGCTGTCGAAGGGATGCCAGAACTGTACTGCGGTGAACGAGTCACCGGCAACAGATGACATGATTTTCGGGGTTCTGCTTTCATCAGCTGTCAGGATAAGGGTCGTTGCGTCAGGCAATGCTGCAACGAGTTCACGAAAAAGCGAGGTGATGGAGGTGTTGCTGGATTGCAGTGTGTCAATACCGGACATGACACAGATTTTCCGCGATGAAAACATGGACTGCGTTAACGCAAAATCAACCGCCTGCATGAATTCACCATTTTCAATATGAAAACGGGCATACGCGATATCGTCGCCTTGTTCACGGGGAGCAAGGATAGCTGCAATTTTTTTTACGGCTTTTTCCTTTTCACCTTCTTCGGGCCCGAGGAAAAGATATATGCGGCTGAGGGTGCCGGTGCTCAGTTCTTTTTCGAGCTGCTTTGAGTTAATTGATTTTTGTTTCTGCACTTATCTGATTCCTTTTTCCACTGGTGTCATGAGTTCCGTGTACCACCCGCTCACTGTCTTTTTTACTATCCGCTGTGCCAGTTCTTCAATGACCTGTTCCCGGACCTGAAATTCTGAAGATATTGGAGGCGTCGTGTCGGAGAACGTGCTGAACGACTGTACCGGGCTTTCAGCAAAAATAACGGACTGTGAAAGGCGGTTATACAGCTTTACGGTGGCAATAATCCGTATCCTTTTTTTTACCGGCTGCTGGTATTCTCCGTACTCAATTGGTTGCAGCTCGTATTGTACTATTTTCCCGAAAAGCGCGACATCGGCATTGTTGATATCTGACACAACAGAAAGCCTTCCATCCTGGAGAATGAGATCACTAACCCGGATGGTTGTTTTCTGCGCGATGGAAGGGGTGCCGGTAAAATCGGAAAATTCCTGAATATATATTTTATTTGCCCTGCGGGGGATAACAGGCTCTCCATTCAGTTTTCCCAGAACTTCCTGCGCCACCTTACCGTCATTTTCCGGCATGGTGAGGCATGAGGAGAATAATGCCAATACTGCCGTTGTAAATATTAGAATAATTGATTGTAGATAGCAGTGTCTCATCATCATTCCGGTATTATGTTCAGGTTGTCAGCTGATATTATGTCAGGCTGCATTTTGATACTGTCATAATGATATAATATATCGATTTTGTACAAAAAATATTTCAAGTTATTTCATTATCTGCCGATAATTATATCAAATCATTTTACACTCTATGGTCTTCCTCAAGATACGGAATACAGTTTTTTGGAATGACTTTACGCAACAACGGGATCAATTGTATCCCGTTTTTTTTTATGCGGAAGTCATGTTTCAGGATTTGTTGTCCTCTATTACCCTGATTATTTCTTTAATCTGATATATCTCTTTAATGTACTGGCGGGCGGGATGGTCCCAGAAATATATTGACTGTTCTGCGTTAAGCCTCGCCAGTGTGATAATATCGTCACTATGTGTTCTGCAGAATGATGAAGCCCGTTCCATCGCGTCATAGAAAGCCCATGGGGAGTAGTCGGAAAAAAGGAACCCGTTTCCTTCAACTTTGTTCTCGAGGACCCGCACCGGAAATACTGTGTCGCGGAGTCCCCCTGTTGCACGGGCCACTACAAGGCACCCGCAGGAAAGCGCCTCCAGCTGTGATATCCCACCCGGTTCGTTCATGGAGGGCATGCAGAAAATATCGGAAGAAAAAAGAGGTATGCTGATATCCTGATATCCGAAGGATACTGAAACCATGTCGCTGTAATACTGCGACAGCAGATACAGGCCGTGGGCAAGGTCGTCCCCTCTTTTGTCTCCGGAGGAAACCGCGCCGCCGATTATTGCCTGGTATCCAAGGTTCTGGAAGATGCCCTGGGATGCCTCAAGGAGCAGCTGATATCCCTTCTGCTCGGTGATGCGGTGGATCATTGAGAACAGGATAAGGTCCGGGTCTATTTTCAGGCCGCGGGTCATCTGCGCCAGCATTTTGTTGAGGATCCTGAATGTACCGTACCGTGAGACGGGGTCCTCGATTCCTTTTATGGCATCCATACCTTTTAGAATGTGCGGATATCTCAGTGAAATCTTTTCATGAAGCTGATCATTGTGCTGTATGGTTTCAACCAGGGCGTGATAGTTGGATTCCTGGAACCGTGACCTGATAAAACCGGCCTCGATCCTTTCCCTGAAGTCCGTGCCGATGGCGTTGCTGATCCCGATTACATTGCTGAGAATATGTTCCAGACCGTCACAGGCATACTCGATCTGCCTGGCATAGCTGGGGCTTACGGTGATTGTCCTGTCGGCGAAGTTTATGCCTGCAGCCATGCAGTTTATCTTGGATTTGTCAGTGGGGTCGGAAAAGTCATTATATTTCCACTGGGGGAGGTTGAATAGATTGAACAGGTCAAACCCCCTTTCGTGGCGCGCGTAGGCGTCGAAATACTGCCATCCGCCGTTATGAATAATGTGCAGGAAGGTTGTTCTTTCGAAATTCGGATTTGTCGCGTACACATGGTCGCTCCGGACTATTCCATTGAATATTCCCGCAAAGGCGTCATTGGTGAATGTAAAATGCGGCATGAGGCCGAAGGTGGTAATGATTTCCGCGCAGCACCGTGCGAAGGCGATTCTTCTCCGCAGTTTTTCCTCGGCAGTAATACCCCAGTAGAGGCCGTCAAAAAATTCCGCGCTGTCAAGGAGGAAATAGGTGACACCGTCAACATCGCCGGAGTGAATGCCCACCTGATATTCCTGGTTCATTATTTTAAAACGCACGTTAATGCCGGTATAGACGATATTATATGTTGCAACTGCCTCGCGCATTTTCGAAACAGATTTGTCGTCACCGTAGCGGTACATGGCTGTTATCACATATACATTTTCACCGAGGTTCGCGAGCTCACGCGGAAGCTCGTACACGACATTGGCGAGGCCGCCGCTTTTTGAAAAAGGTTCTGCCTCGGCTGACATGAACACCAGGGAGCCCTGTTTGTTGTGCCATGAAAGGGCGGTGCCGAGACTTTTAAGCGGTGTTTCATCCATACGGGCAAGGCGGTTGATGAAATCAATCGCGTCATGTCCCTTTATCGTGCCGTATCGGTACAAATGGAACAGGGTCCGTTTAAGCCCCAGTTCAAGGAAATACCGGTGTTCTTTAAAAAGGAGGGGCAGAAGGGTCTCTGTCAGGTATTCTTTGAATGAGTCGAAATCATTGGCCCTGGCCGCTATTTCATTGAAGGAAAAGTTGGACTCAAAGTGGCTGATGTTGCTGATAGTGCAGAGCCTGAAAAAAGAGTCCTTCAGGAAATCGCTGTAATGAGATTCAATGTCCTCTATCTGCTCAAGTTTCAGAAGCTTTACGCGTTCAGTAAAGGACACGATCGTGTTGATCCGCGATGCCCGGAGTTCCCTGCCGGTGAAGTAGCTGTAATGGCCGGTGATCGGGGAGTACAGCAGGTCAACAACCCGGTAGTATCCATTGTCTTCAAGGGGTATCCTGGGATTGTCGAACTGAATGGATACTGACTGGTTTGAATCGGCAAAGTTAAATGCGCCGAGCCAGATGCCGGAGTCGGTGAATTTTACCGCAGCCGCGGCCATGTTGTTGTTGGCCCATACAAGATGTCCCGTACCTTTTGCTGACCGGTGAAAATTGTACCATCGTTTGTAAAAGAGATCGACACTCCGGTGCGATGCGTACTCGAAGCTGTTCCAGTTCACGTAAATATTGTCAAGAAACACCTTCCACCCTTCACCTTCGGCGCTCCCTTCATAGTCCATGATGATGTTGCTCATCATGATCGTGAGTCCCACGGCAGCCCGGAGGCCCCGGTGTCCGAAGGTGTTAAGGGCGCGCCGTTCATCGTGGTTGCCCAGGATACCCAGAAGTTCGGTCCCTGAAGGCAGGGTGTTCGGAAAATAATTATCGTAAATGTGGTATATCTCGCGGACATCTGTTTTGCCGTGAATTACATTTTCGCAGATTTTGAACAGCGCGGAGTTGTAGGGAATAATGCCGCACCTCGTGAGGAACCGTTCGTGGCCCCAGTAACATTCCGCTATGTTCACGAAGAAGGACTTGTTTTTCTCCCGCAGCTTCGATGCAATAGTGAGCATGAGGTAATAGTGAAACGGTATGGCGATCATGTCGCGGCACGCGGAATCGTAATATCCCGTGGTGACAAAGTGTTCGTCCTCCCGGTCATTGACAATGATGCGTCCCTCCACCATTTCCTCGTGGGATCGTTTCCTGTCATATTCATAGAGATAATTGTTCTTTTTCATCATGATGGGGACCGCATGGGCGGAGTCGAAACGTATCCCGTCGATATCGAATGTTTCTATGAGGGAAAGGATAGAATTACTCATCCATTCCCAGGTTTCAAACATGCGGTAATTGAAGAGCTTGCCGTCGTTCCAGCTCCCGAACCGTCCGTCCGTGGATGCCCGTGGACTGAGGTGGCCGCCGTCCCCGTAGCAGTACACTACCTGTTCGTCGGGCACTTCCCGTGAGTGCCTGTTCAGGTGCGGGACGATATCGACAATAATCCTGATATCAAGGCTGTGTGCCTTTTCCACAAGGCGGCGGAATTCCTCCTCTCCGCCAAGTGACGGCTCCATCTCCACAAGGCTCATGGGGGAGAACGGTGACGGTGATGAGGCTTCCGGGGCCCAGTCTTCACGGTTTGACCCGCGCTTCTGTACCCCAAGGAGATAAATGGCCGTAAGATGATACCTGTTTTTCAGGTCTTCAAGGTGGGACGCCACGTCTGAAAAATTTCCGAGACGTATTACCTCTCCGTTCTCATTGTATACAAGTCCGGGATGGCCGTCCTGTTCAGCCCAGTAGGCCCCGGTGTGGCCGTGGATGTCGGTAAAAATTTCAAGAATGATTTCACCGCGGACATCGGGAATAACATTAATTCTTCCGCTTGCTCCGTGCATGTTTATCCAGGAGCTTTTCTTCAGCTTCTGCCGGTACACCAGAAAATCAAAATGGCCGTATGTGTCAAAGGTGTGGCGGGCAGTGAATTTTTTTGAAGCTTCATCGTAGTGGAGCGGAATGTCAAAATATTCTATATCCTCCTCAAGAGAAAGCTGTGTGACAGACGGGGATGTGTGCAGATATATGCGGACAAAATATTTTTTCCCGGGATCCGGAAGGTCAAAGGAAAAGTCGTGTGTGTCCCCCGTTTTAAGGTTGATAAACGTGGTCGCAAGGGGGGCGTCAAACTCTTTCGGGGAGAAAATCCTCTCAAGAATAATATTTGACCGGTTCCGGGCCTCATGAATGTCGTGGCCCGATGCGGATACAAGGATACGCACAAGCTCCCGCAGCGACTCCCTGTCGTCGCTCCGCTTGTAGCGTTTTGCCATCCGCTCCAGTGAATCAATTGCTTTCATGACTCTGTCGTAGTTGAAGTTCAGTTCGTCGTGCTTCACCCTTGAGTCCAGCATCCTTAGGAGACTTTCCCTGTTGCGGGAGGTTATTTTCGGTGCTTTCCTCTCGGGCACCGCCTTTTCTTCGAGGACCTCCTCAATGGTGGCGATGCGGATCACTTCATCGACAAAGTATATCAGCGCCCTGGATACTTCCGGGGAAAACGTCTCTGTATGGGAAAAACCTGTCTGAATGGCGCGCTCTTCAATCATCAGGATGTATTTGAAGGCTTCATAGAGATCGGTTTTGCCTTTTTTCTGTTCGCTGATCAGGGCGTCAAAAATGTTGAGCCCGAGATAAATCGTGGGGATTTCCTCCCATTGCGGCCCCTGGCCGACGTGGGAAATGACAGTCGTGTGCTTTGAAATATGGTATATAGTCGGTATGCCGCTTTTCTCCTTCACAAGGACAAAACGGCGTGTCAGGGGGGTCGTGAAGTCCGCGTCAGCCATAGCGCGGTGGATGAATGCAAGCGCAGATACAATTCTGCTTGAAAGACGGACGTCACTTGCAAGCCTTCCCCGGAGGGTCTGGTCATTCAGGGAGACTGTGTCAAACATGGTGTTTTTTATTGACAGTATTTCCTGGTGAACGTCCTCAGGAGTTTCCCCGTAGGAAATGCGGTTTACTATGTCCCTGTCCGGGAAAAATTCGAAGCAGCGGTTTTCAGTGAATGCGGTACTCAGCTCAGCTTTCACGAGGCGGTCAACAACCAGGTGTTCTTCTTTAAGAGTAAATCGGCAAAGGCTGCTCAGGGTTGCGTTGTGGCTGCTCACAGTGGGATTCTCCTTTTTCAGCATGTCAAATGCAATAGATATCCCCGGAACCAGCGGGGGTATCTATTGTATGATGATGGAATCACATTTTTCAAGAGATTAATGGAGTGAATGGGAAAAAAAGAGAATGTGTAACAGCCGGGTATTATGTTACCCGGCTATGTTCGGGCATTATCAAAGGTCATGTGTTACGATAATTTTCATAATCATGCCTGACCGTAAACCTTGTTGTCATTTCCTGCATTTCAGACGAGAGCTTTGCCATCTCCTCGCTGATGGTTGCGGTTTCTTCCACGAGTGAAGCGTTGTGCTGCGTTACTTTGTCAATTTCAAAAATAGCGGTACTAATCTGCTCCATACCGTTTTTCTGCTCATCACTTGCAGCAGCGATGTTCTTTACCATCTCGCTGGCCTCGGCGATGGATTGTGTGATCCGCTGCAGGGCTTCTTTGCTTTCATGCCCCATGGTAACGGTGGACCTGATTATTTCAAGGGACTTCGATACGACGGCCTCTATTTCCTTTGCGGCCCCTGCTGCACGCTGGGCAAGGTTGCGCACTTCAGTGGCAACAATGGCGAAACCCCTGCCGTTTTCACCAACTCTTGCAGCTTCAACGGAGGCGTTCAGGGCCAGAAGGTTGGTCTGAAACGCAATTTCATTTATCAGCTCAATGATGTCGGTAATCTTTATGCTGATATTATTAATTTCCTCGATTGAATGGATTGTATTCATGACAATAGATTCGCCGCTCTGTGCATTGTCCTTCGCGATGCTTGAAGCCCTGTCAGCCTGTACTGCGTTGTCTGCGTTGCTTTTTATGCCGGAAAGTGACTCTTCTATGCTGGATGCAATCTCTTCAAGGGATGAAGCCTGTTCTGAAGTCATCTGGGAAAGCTGCTGGTTTCCTTTTACAATTTCCTCCACTACATCATTGAGCCTGAAGGCGCAGTGAACAACATCAGATATCAGGTTTTCGAGGTTGTCCGCGGATTTGTTTAACGCCTTTGCCATGGTTCCAATTTCGTCGTTCTGGTCAAGATTAATGCGGGTGCTGAAATTGCCTTCCGCAAGATCGCCGACAAATGATGCGCACTGATCAATGCTTCGTCTGATTGCTTTTGAGATAAAGAATACCAGGAAAAAAATAAGTACAGTAATGGCTGTAACTATTGCCGCAACACGGATATTCAATGCAGTAACACGATCGCTCATTTCGGCCCGTATATCCTGTTCGTACACCCCGGTACCTATGATCCATTGCAGTTTGGGTATGGAGCGGACATATGAAATTTTCTGCTCTATTCTGGTTGCATCATCTTTGTACTGCCACATGTAGCTGACGTACCCGGCGCCTTTTGCTTTACACAGGTTCACCATATCGACAAAAAAAAGTTTCCCCCGGGGGTCCTTGTAGGTGGAAAGATCTTTTCCGTTCATATCCTGGCGGTAGGGGTGCATAATCATGCGGGGATGGAAGTCGTTGATCCAGAGATAGTCCTTTCCGTCATTGCCGTACCGGATTTTTTTCACACATTCGGTGGATGACTCAATGAACTGGTCCATCGTAATGGTGCCCGCTTCATATTCACGGTACATTCCATTAATTGTAGTTATTGTCATGTCCACAATATCCTTGATCTTTTCTTTTTTCATATCGTAAATTGATGTTTCAATTGTCGGAATGAGGGTAAAAAATATAGTTGATACGAAGCTGACGATAATAATTCCCCCTACGACGAGAACTTTTGTCTGAATAGAAAAGTTTTTCCATTTCATAATTACCTCCGGGGATGTCGGGATGTTACGGCAAGCATATCATAAATTACTGCGAGAAGAAAAAAATATGATTAATAATAATATATCACCCAAAAGAAGTCAAATGGAAGTGGTTAAATGTTGATAGGAGGAAAAAAAAAAGAAGCTCCCTGGAGAGCTCCTTTTGTAATTTAATTACTATTGTTTCAGTTGTATGGATTAATGAGCTATGGTGTCTACATATTCCAGCACGGGAAATTTTGATTTGTATACGGCAACAGGCTTATACACAAAATCAAGGCGCTTCTTCGATTTGATCATTGCCCTCACCGCGGTGTATTTATCCTTCGGGAGGAAAAGAAGCACACGGCTGCTGCCGCTCCGGCTGCTGAGCAGGAGAAGATGTGAATTGGTTTTCCTGTAGGTCTTCAGTGTCCGCGGGACACGGTAATACCGTACAGGATACATTGAACCCCTGAAGGTGGTTCCTTTCAGGAGTGCAAGGTCTGAAAGAAGAAGCCGGTATTTAGCCCTGGGAAGGTTGGAATAATCAGGGCCGGTTTTTCCTTCAATGTCACCGCCTTTTTTCTCAACAGGGACAGTGGCGACCTTTTGTTCCGGGGTCTCGGCTATATCTTCACTTTTCTCTTTGAGGATCAGAAATGACTGTACAAGAAATCCCGACTTTGCATTCAGCTCACTGTCGGTGGTGAGTTTGGGCATAATGGCAGTTCCACCGGCTTCGCGGGCAGCCTTCATCGCTTCCTGAATTCTTCTGTCGAGGGTGTATTCTCCCACGTCTGCTATGGCGATCTGTTCATAGTGTGCCTTTTCTCCCCATCCCACTATTTTTACCTCAGCGTCCTGGGGCTGCGGAGGGTATATTGGCCCTGTCCGCACAAGCTCGTATGGTGATTTACAGCTGAACATGAGGACCAGCATCAGGAACAGATATATGCTTCGTTTCATTGTATTCTCCTTTACTGTGTGAAATAAGGGGCGCTGCAGAAACCGGAATGATATAAACAGACATATGCAATTTCCGGAATTATACGGTATCATTCTTGATTATCGGTTTTATTTATCTGCAGGGCTATACATTATTATGATAACAATAGTAAAATATCAAACATTTACTGTGAAGTCAATAGAAAAATGT
>DAOSYC010000044.1:12067-22546 GCA_035380905.1 Spirochaetota bacterium
GAGAACAAGGCGGCTTCAGCCCCTTGTAGTTGTGGCCGTGTCAATAATCCAATGCCATGTTTTTATATCGCCCCGCATAAAAAAACAAACTCATAAATACATTGACATTGCCGCCCGAAGGGACAGAATGCGGTACTGCATTGACCATTGCTGTTTAAAAATAGAAAGCGCACAAAAGGAAGGACAATGAATACCGCCACCGACCAGCTTATGGAACGGATTGAACTGTTCCGGAAAAACCTGAAAGACTACAAGAGCAAGAACTACGACGAGTACAAGACCCGCGCCGACTTCATTGACGTGATGTTTGCCTCCCTGGGGTGGGACATGTACAACGAGCAGAAAATAATAGAGCAGTTCCGGGAAGTGATACGGGAGGACCGGATCGTCATTGAAGGGAGCAAAAAAGCGCCGGACTATTCGTTCCGCATTGGGCCGCACATCGTGTTTTACGTGGAGGCGAAAAAGCCCTCCGTGGACATCAAGAACGACCCTGAACCGGCGATGCAGCTGCGGCGCTACGCACACACCCAGGGGCTTGCGCTTTCCATCCTCACGGACTTCGAGGAGATCGCGGTGTACGACACCAGGGTGAAGCCGGACAGAAGGGACGCTGCATCCGTGGCGCGGGTGTTCTACTGCACCTTTGAGGAACTATTCAATCCTTGTAAAATTCCCGGGCACGAGACAAACTACGACTTTCTCCTGAACACCTTCGGAAAGCAGGCGGTGCTGAACGGCAGCTTTAACCGGTACGTGGAGGAGAACAAGAAGGGCACCACCTCCGTGGACCGGGGGTTCCTTGACCTCCTGGACCGGTGGCGGAAGATGCTGGCGGAAAGTATCGCCCTGAAAAACGAGGACATTGACGAGTACAACCTGAACATCATTGTGCAGAAGCTCATTGACCGGCTCATTTTCCTGCGCATCGCCGAGGACCGCCGCATCGAGAAACCCGACATGCTCCGCGAGATATCACACACCCCGGAGGTGTACGCGGCCCTGGGCAGCGTGTTTGCCAAGGCGGACCTGAAGTATAACTCAAGCCTCTTCGTGTCCGAGGACTGGATGATGGCCCTCACCGTGGAGGACAAAATCCTCAACGAGATCATTGACGAGATGTACCCGCCAAAGTGTCCCTACGAGTTTTCGGTGCTTCCCATCGAAATCCTGGGGCACGCCTACGAGCAGTTTCTGGGGAAGACCATCCGGTTTTCGCGGAAGACGAAATACGGCCACGCCGTGGAGATCGAGGAAAAGCCGGAGGTGCGGAAAGCCGGGGGCGTGTACTACACCCCGGACTACATTGTGCGCTATATCGTGGAACACACCGTGGGGGAAAAGGTGAAGGGGAACGCGCCGGACGATATCGCCCCGCTGAAAATACTTGACCCCGCCTGCGGCTCCGGGTCGTTCCTCATAGGGGCCTACGACTACCTGCTCCACTATCACCTGGAATGGTATCTGAAAAACAAGGGCCGCAGGGAAAAGGCCCTCTCCGCAGGTATCGTCTACGAGGCGGGGGCCGATAAATACCGGCTCTCCGCAGAAATGAAGTCGAAGATTCTGGTGAACAACATTTTCGGCGTGGACATCGACCCCCAGGCGGTGGAGGTGACGAAACTTTCCCTCCTCCTGAAGGTGCTGGAAGACGAGAACCTGGAATACCGGGAACAGCTCTTCAAGACGGAGCAGATGCACCTGCTCCCGGACCTTTCCGGAAACATCAAATGCGGCAACTCCCTCATCGGCAAGGACTACTACGAAGACAAGAACATGGACCTCTTCGGCGCGGCGGAAATGCGGAAGGTGAATGTGTTTGAGTGGGAGAAGGAATTTTTGACCTCACCCCCGGCCCCTCTCCGCGGCGGAGAGGGGTGTCGTGAGTGGGGATTTGACTGCGTGATAGGGAACCCGCCGTACGTACGGCAGGAGCTTCTTTCGGAATCGAAGGACTATTTCCAGAAGCATTACAAAACGTTCCAGGGGACCGCGGACCTGTACGTGTGTTTCATGGAAAAAGGGTATACGCTGCTGAACGAAGGAGGGCTTTTCAGCTACATCGTGGCGAACAAGTGGATGCGGGCAAATTACGCGAAAAACCTGCGCCGGTGGCTTGGCGAGAAAGACATTCAGGAAATAATTGACTTCGGCGACCTGCCGGTGTTCCAGCAGGCAACCACCTATCCCTGTATTTTCCGCATACGGAAAGGTGAACCGTCGGAGACATTTTGCGCGGTGAACGTGGAGGACCTGAACTTTCCATCTCTCGGGGAATACGTTCAGAAGAACGCCTTCGAAGTTGCTCAAAACCGGCTTTCCGAAGAAGGGTGGAACCTCACCAATACCGCCGAGCTTGACTTGATTGAGAAGATTAAAAGCAAGGGGATTCCTCTTGAGCGGTATGTTGAGGGAAAAATTTTTTATGGTATAAAGACCGGCTTTAACGAGGCCTTTGTAATCGACGACGAAATGCGGCAGTGGCTGATCGGGGAAGACCCGAAAAGCGCGGAGATCATCAAACCTTTTCTCGCGGGACGGGACATTAAGCGGTATGCGCCCCTTGAAACCGGGAAATACCTTATCCTGATTCCCCGTGGATGGACAAAAGCGAACGGGGGCAGTGACCGGACTGCATGGAATGTGCTGGCAGAAAAATATCCCGCCATAGCTGAATATCTTAAGCAATATGAGGTACCCTGCGCAAAACGATATGACAAAGGAGATTACTGGTGGGAACTGCGCGCATGCGTTTATTATGATGAATTTGAGAAAGAGAAGATAATTTATGCTGAAATAGCAAATAGAGGGCAGTTCACATTTGATGATGAAGGATATTATGGTGATACAACATCTTACATCATGGGTTGTAATTCGAAAGCTGTATTGGGAATATTGAATTCGAAGTTATGGACATTCCTTTTCTCAAAAACAAGTTCTGTAATACGTGGTGGTTATTACAGGTGGAAATATCAATATATGGCACCGTTGCCGATTGTAGAAAAAGAATCCCCTGAATTAGATAAAGCAGTCACCTCAATGCTCGAAGCCCAGCGCCAGCTGCATTCCGCGAAGTCCGATGCGGACAAAACCGTCCTCCAGCAGAAAATCGATGCCATCGACAGCCAGATTGACCGCCTGGTGTACGGCCTCTACGGCCTCACGGATGAGGAGGTGCGGATTGTGGAGGGGAGGGGGTGACGAAAAAATTTTCGTATAATCCCGACATCCATCACCGGCGTTCCATACGAAAAAAAGGATACGATTATTCAGGCCCCGGCGTGTATTATATTACGATATGTTCCCATAACCAGGAACGGCTTTTCGGCACCGTTGAAAAGAATTGCATGGTATTAAACGGATACGGAGAAATTGTACGCCGTACATGGTATGATCTGTTGAACCATGTGGGCGGCATTACATTGGATGCCTTCGTGGTAATGCCGAACCATTTTCATGGGATAATAATTATCGGCGATATTGATGTGGGGACGGAAATTTCCGATGTTGTGGGGAATTCGTCCGATGTCCGGGCGGGTTTGGAACCCGCCCCTACGGAATCAATGTCATCAACGGGGATTACGGTGCCAATATCACCAAAATTACCAACACCACCCAAACAACACGGGTTGCCCGAAATTGTGCGGCAATTGAAAACATTTTCTGCGCGCCGGATTAATCAAATGCGCGGGACGCCGGGCGTCCCGGTGTGGCAGCGCAATTATTATGAACGCATAATCCGGGACGACATTGAATTGTATCATGTCCGGCAATATATTATGAATAATCCAAAAAATTGGAAATCGGACGAAAATTATTATGATTGATGGGCGGATTTTGCCGGTGTGGTGTATATGTCCGGTATTGGGGCAAATGCATCCGCCTTATGGGGAAATATATCCGAGGTAGGGGCGGGTTCGGAACCCGCCCCTACGGAACCGATGTCGCCAACGGGGATTACGTTGCCAACAATCCGCCCATCACCCCAGCACAAAAAACATCACCGGGAACACCGCGAAAATGAACAGAAGCGTGTTCGATACAAAGAGCCCCGACGCCAGCCGTGAATCCAGGTCGAAGAGAAGGGATGATATCACGGAATAGATTGCCGCGGGCATGAATGACTGTATAATGATTACTTTTTTCAGCGGCCCCTCGATTGGCAGTAGCGAGAGTACGCCGATAACAACCGCAGGTACCAGAAGAAATTTAATGCATGCCAGCGCCGCCGACTCTTTCCCTATATTTCCCATGTCGCTGAAGCTGAAATTTATTCCCAGGGAAAAGTAGTACGCGGCGACGGATATCATGATGAGGAGCTCTATGGGCGCGGGGACGTTGGGACGTGAAATGCCGAGTGCGTGGAGCAGGAGCGCCAGGAGCACGGCGTAGAGGGGCATGTTCTGGAGGCTGATGAAATACCGGCGCAGGGATTTCTTTTCGTCCGGCCCCTGGCCTGTTTTCCGGGCATAGGGGAAAATGACCGTGTACAGGAACAGCATGAAATACGAGATGTAAATGAAGGCGAGCCCCAGGCCCCGCTCCCCCATGAACAGGTAGCAGATGAATGCCCCCATGGTGAAGCCGTGGTTCGCCAGTGAGGAGCTTATCAGAAATGTAGCGCGCTTCTTCGTGCTGCCCCCGACAAAACGGACAAGGAGTATTCCGAACAGCAGCCCAAGGCATACGGTACAAAATCCGGCAACAGGCAGTGCTATCAGGCCCCCGGAAAGCTTCAGGCCCCAGATGCTCCAGAGCGCCACCACAGGTTCCACCAGGGCCAGGTTGGTGTTGATGATGCGCTTCGTGGCGTGTTCTGCGTCTCGTATGCGCTGTTTCAGAAAATAGCCCCCCATGAAGGGGAGTATAATTACCCCCTGGAACAGGACAAATCGTATGGTCGGTGTCATGTGCCCCTGCCTCGTGAATGTGGGGGCCATGATATGGGGCGCATTGCGTATTTCAACAAAATAATATCGCCCCCCGAAAAACAGTTCAGGGCAATATAATACTTGACTGGATTTTCATTTCGTGAATTCTCACAATATTATATATTTGACGCTACAGAGGAGTGCGTTACGTGAAACGAATTTTGCTTACCGGCGCCGCCGGGTTTATTGGATATAAGACCGCGGAGCTTCTTTTAGGGGACGATATTGAAGTGGCGGGAGTGGACAATCTCAATGACTACTACGACGTGTCCCTGAAACAGCACCGTCTTGATGAGCTGAAGCAGCACAGGAACTTTACCTTTTACCATGCTGACATTGAAGATATAGGGGCGCTTCGGAAGATCTTCGAGAACCATAATGTTGATGCCGTAATCAATCTCGCGGCGCGGGCAGGGGTGCGCTATAGTATTGAGAACCCTCATGTGTATTTTACCACGAACGCCCACGGGACCCTGAATCTCCTGGAGCTGATGCGGGAGTTCAACGTTGAGAAGCTGGTGCTGGCATCGACGTCATCGCTGTACGCCGGGCAGGCAATGCCATTTTCCGAGGAACTCCCGGTGAACACCCCCATCTCTCCCTATGCCGCCTCGAAGAAGGCCGCGGAGGTGACGGCGTACACCTATCACTATCTGTACGGGATCGATGTGTCCGTGGTGCGGTATTTCACGGTGTACGGCCCCGCGGGAAGGCCCGACATGAGCCCCTTCCGCTTCATCAAATGGGTGGACGAGGGGACGCCTATTGAGCTTTTCGGGGACGGTTCACAGAGCCGCGATTTCACGTACCTTGACGATATCGCACGGGGGACAATTCTCGCGCTGAAAAAGGTTGGGTACGAGATCATCAACCTCGGGGGCGGGCAGAAGCCCCTTACCATCAATTATATGATAAAAACAATTGAAAAATATTTAGGGAAGAGCGCCGCTATCGACCAGAAGCCGTTTCAGAAAGTGGACATGATGGAAACCTGGGCCGATATCACGAAGGCGGGAAAGCTATTGGGGTGGCAGCCGGACGTGGAGTTTGAGGACGGCATGAAACGCACCGTTGACTGGTATGTGAACAACCGCGGGTGGGCGGGAAAAATCAACGTATAATACAATGCAATGAGAGCAGAACAATGGCACAGACAGCAGTTACAATAGGAAATCTCACACTGAAAAATCCGATTACCGTTGCCTCCGGTACCGCGGGGTACGGCGAGGAGTTTTCACGGTTTTTTGATATATCGCGCCTCGGGGCAATTTTCACCAAGGGACTCAGCATTGAGCCGAGGCCCGGCAATAAGGGAAACCGCATCTGCGAAACCACCGCCGGGGTGCTGAATTCAATCGGCCTGGAGAACGTGGGGCTTGAGGTGTTCCTCCGGGACAAGATGCCTTTTCTTCTTTCCAAAGGGGCCACGGTGATTCCCAATGTGGCGGGGCATTCCATTGAGGAAAATGTCGAGCTCTGCAGGGTGCTTTCGGAAACTCCCGGGGTGTCAGCAGTGGAGCTGAACGTGTCCTGTCCAAACGTGAAGGAAGGTGGCATGGCTTTCGGGCGCGACATCCGGGTCTTTACGGAGCTTGTTGAAAAGGCGCGGAAGGTCACAAAGGGGCCCCTCATCGTGAAGCTCTCTCCCAACAACACCGATCCCGGCGAGTTTGCCGTGCGGGCGGAGGAACTGGGAGCGGACGCGGTGTCAGCGGTGAACACCTTTCTGGGAATGAAGATTGACCTTGCCACAAAAAAACCGCATTTCAGGAACAGGTTCGCGGGGTACAGCGGGCCCGCGATCAAGCCCATGGCGCTGCGGATTGTGTTCGACATTTTTTCACGGGTGAATATTCCTGTAATAGGGCTCGGGGGGATTTCCTCCGTTGAGGACGTGATCGAGTTCATGCTTGCCGGCGCATCGGCGGTGTCAATCGGCACCATGAGCCTGGTGGACCCCATGGCGTCCGTGGACTTTGCCGGCGCCCTGGAGCAGTATCTGGACAATGAAGGATTTAAGGATGTGAAAGATATCACCGGACTCGCTCATAGGTAGGCTCCTGCCGGAGGGCAGGGGCCCTGAATTGACAGAATGCGGTACTATCCTGTTTCATCGGGGAAACAGGTCCCCTTCGGGGCTTCGTGTCCCGGAAAAAGAAACCAATAACCGGAGTAATATACAATGAAGTACTGGAATAAACGATTAAAGAACATGTCAGAATACGTGCCGGGAGAACAGCCGGAAAATCTTGAAACCTATATAAAGCTGAACACCAATGAAAACCCTTTTCCGCCGTCGAAACTTGTCCTTGATGCAATTAAGGAGGCCTGTACGGAGTCACTGCGCAGGTATCCGAATCCCACTAATATTGCCGTTCGGGAACTGTTTGCCCGGGAGAATGGTTTCGGCGCGGAGAATGTCTTCCTTGGGAACGGGTCAGACGAGATATTCAATCTCATTTTCAGGGGCTTCGTGGACCCGGGGAGTACGGTTGTGTTCCCCTATCCGTCGTACTCGCTGTATTATACCTTTTCGGAAGCAAACGGTATAAAGTACGACAAAGTGGACCTCGATGAAAACCTTGACCTGCGTCTTGATGAATTTCTGAAGAAGGATTATCCCCTTGCAATTATATCGAACCCCAACAATCCCACAGGGAAGGGGTGCGAACGGCGGCAGGTGGTTGAGTTCCTGAAAAAGTTCAAGGGGCTCCTTGTCATTGACGAAGCGTATGTCGACTTCTATGGCGAAACCCTGATTGACCTCGTGAAAGAGTACGATAACGTAATCATTACCCGCTCCTTTTCGAAGTCCTATTCCCTTGCGGGGCTCCGTGTGGGCCTTGCCGTTGCCCATGAGGATATTATTAAGGGGTTCCTTAAATTGAAAGATTCCTATAATGTGGACCGCCTCGCTGAAGCGGGAGCTCTCGCGGCGCTTAAGGATAAAAAGGGGTTCACCTATAACATCGGCATGCTGAAAAACAACAAGGAATATCTTGAAGAGCGCCTTGAGGACCTTGGATTTTTTATTGTGCCGTCAAAGGCGAATTTTCTTTTTGTGAAGCACAGTACCGTTTCCTCAAAGACAATATATGAGGAATTGAAGGAACGGAAAATCCTTGTGCGGTATTTTAACGGCCCCGTGCAGTCGGAGTATATCCGTGTTACCGTGGGCACCATGATGGAGATCAAGGCACTCCTGAAGGAGCTGGACCCTATCGTGTCAGCCTGATGATGTTCCCGTTCATGTCGGTGATGGTATTGCGCTGGATCAGCTCCTTGAGGGTGAGCCGGTTTTTTTCATAGAGCCGGGCCTCGTCGCTCAGCAGCCAGAAATTGAAGTGTTCAGAACTCCAGCCCTGTTTCCAGCGCATGCCCACGACTATCCCCGCTATTTCTTTTTCGCTGTGGATTTCCTTCTGTGACATGAGGACCGGCAGTATGGCGGGGAGTTGTTTTGTCAGCAGATTCGAAATTCTCTCTCCGTATCCCCTGCCTTCGACATCACTGTTATCAAACGAAAAGTCAATTCCCATGTACAACTTCGTGTCGTCCTTCCTCTTTCTGTCATGATAGAACCCGATGCTGCGCTCCACAATGCGCAGGGACCTGTCTGCGTTGAACGCATGGGCCACCTCGAGCAGCTGGCGGTAATACTTTTTATGGTAATATAATCCTTTCGTGGTGTACTGATTAATGCGGACAAGGTATTTACCGTACATATGTTCCGGATTCCCGGACATGGGGGACATGGGTCTTTCACGTTCACCTGTCGATTCACATTGAAGGGACAATACAAGAATAAGTGTGAGAAGCGCTTTCCCGTACATTTTCAGCCGATGCCTGTTGTAATAAATATTTTATATCTTCCGGAAACAGTATCCATTCAGATTTTTGCGTGTCAAGGAGAATCCGCAGGGCAGCTGCAGTTCTCTCCGTAGCGTGTGGTTTTCACACAATACTTTACAGTACTACCCTGTTTCTTCCTTCATGTTTTGCGGTATAAAGATTAGTGTCAGCTATATCAATGAGCTGTTCGATGGTGTCAATGGTGTCACGTGCTTCTGCAATACCGCAGCTGATAGTAACTGTTCCAACACTGTGAAATTCATGAGATGAAATTGCGAATCGAAGATTTTCCGCGACCACTCCCGCGCCGTGTTTATCTGTTTCCGGGAGAACAAGAATGAATTCTTCTCCGCCGTATCTTCCGGCAATGTCATTCTTCCGGATATGAGATTTTATAATTTCCGCTATACTTTTCAGTATGATGTCACCTCTTCCATGGCCGTGGGTGTCATTGACATTTTTAAAATGATCAATGTCTATCATAATTAAGGATACAATGTTTCCATACCGTTTAAATCTGTTAAACTCATCTTCGAGCTTTTCAAAAATTATTCTCCGTGTATACACGCCAGTCAAAAAATCATTTGTAACCATGTCTTCAATCGTCCTTTGCGATACCCCGTAGTATATTGTAAACATGATAAGAATAATCAGAAGCATTGCCAGCGCTGCTGAAAGCATGTAAAAGGAGATGTTTTGAAAACGGATCTTTGTATCATCTGAAACAGAAAAAATATATGCCACGGTTTTGCCGGTAAAATTTTTGATTGGTAAAAATGTCAGGAGCAGGGGGCCTTCTTCACTTTTAATTTCAAGGCAGAACGGTGTTCCCTTCTTTGTGTTTTTTGTGAGAGCGTCACGGATTTTCCTTTTTTCAACAGCGTTGATTTGATTTTTTAATATGCACGATTCACTGATGGCACGGTCCAGAACAAACCGGTTGTCAATGGGCCAGGCTTTATAATTTGATATCTCACTTTTAAAAACTTTTTTTGTAACCTGGCTCGCGAGAATGATGAATTCCGTATCTATGTTAAAGCGCTGCTTCAGCTGACTGGTGACTGTTTTTATTGAAATGCTTATTTCGACTGAACCGATATGCCTGTTCCGGTATTGCAGGGGATAAATATATCTGTACCCGTTTACAATTCGACCCTCCTCGAAACCGGAGATCGGTTTCATCTCTCTATTTGCGTATTCTACTGAATACCGTACTCCTGTCAGATCGTCACCATACTTTTCCGGACGGTGAAAACGGAGAAAACTCCTGTTGTTCCATTCATGAAAGTGGAGTTGTCTGAAGTTATAGGCGGTAATTTTCTGATATAGTGGTGCCAGTTCACTGAAAAGCTGTTTCCTGAACATGTTCTTTCGGCGGGAGTCCTGTGATTCTACTCCCCGGGCCAGTATACGTTTTACTCTTTCGGTGTTAATATGAAGATGGTAAATCGAATCGGCCATATAGGAATATACACTTGTTGTTATAATAAACCGTGAATTCAGTTCGTTGATATAACTCTTTTTGATTTCCTTTTTGTTATATGCAAAGTAGGCATTGAAGAGTACACTTGAAATGAGTACAATGACAATGAGAAGCGCCAGAATTGCCAGACGTGTGTCAGCCTTTATTTTATTGTGAAAAATATTCATTTTCTAAATGTCTGAGAAGCTGCTCCGTGTGAGGAAGATACGCATG
>DAOSYC010000045.1:0-7053 GCA_035380905.1 Spirochaetota bacterium
ATTCCTTTTTGAAAACAGTACAACTTCAGCACATTGAAGTTTGAAAATATTTTTTTGCAATCAATTTTTCATTACGCTTGAAATTATTATTAGATATAGCAGGATATATCCAATAATAGTAATTCATCTAATCTGCAATGCAACCATACAATTGACATAAAACTGGTAACTTTTTCGGTTTCCCATCTCATATTAATTCAAAAGGTATCGGGAGAAACCATGGATGAAAAAGCCGAAATACTCCGGATTGGATATAAATACAGAAAAATTCTGCGGTCAGGTACAATTAAAATACCACATAAAGATGCTGAAAAACTAATAGGACCGGATTGCGCATATCACCTGTACCGGAATGAAAGCACATTCCGTGAAAAAAATTCGACTGACAAAACATAACAGGAAAAAACAGATGCCAGAGGACAATCAGAAGCACAAGGGAGAGCCTGAAAACCAGGAGGGAAATGATAAAAAAATAACCCCCGGGAACCTCATCACAAAGTTCAGAAGCGATTTTTCCGGAAAGCTCAACCGGATACGGGTACTTGATGATCTTTCAAAAATCAACCTGAACGCGTTTCTTAAAAAAAATATTTTCAGGAACCCTCCCTTCCCTGACTTCAACAAAAACATGGAAACCCAGTTTGATCTTGAATCACAGATCAGCGAACTGCGGAAACGTATCAAAAGCCGGACCATCGAGCTTACCGACGCGCTCAGGATCCGGAACCGTGATGATGAACTTATTGCAAGGCTTCGTGGCGATATTGAGGAACTGCAGCTCAAGGAAAAATTAAAATTTCTTATATCCAGAGTCAATGAAGATGCTGTGCAAAAGCTTTTCGACTCGGAAGACTTTATTAAACTCTTCCACTCTCAAACTGAATGCAATGCTGTTGTGGTATCCATGGACATACGCCGCTCGACAGAGCTCATGCTCCAGGCAAGATCCCCTGAACTTTACGCTGAATTCATCACATCCCTGACGACGAAACTATCAGATGCTGTTATTACAGAATACGGTATTTTCGAAAAATTCACCGGAGACGGCGTGCTGTGCTTCTTTCCGGAATTCTACTCCGGGAACGACGCAATGCTGCTTGCCCTGAAATCAGCAGCAGCCTGCCATGCTATTTTTTCAGATCATTACCGTGAATATTCCGGCTGTTTCTCTACGTCACTCGGGGATACAGGCCTTGGAATAGGTATTGACTACGGAACAATCCACATGGCAACCATTAACAACGAGTTAAGCATAGTCGGCTCCCCTGTTGTATATGCCTGCAGGTTTTCATCGGCTCCTTCCGGGAAAACGTACCTCACGGAACATGCGAAGGCATTCACAGAAAATAAATACGGAGACGCAATTACCCTCTCCATTGAGACAATACATATTAAACATGAAGAAAATGCCGCCGCATACAACCTTGTACTGGTTCCGGAATCCCTTAATCCCGGGATTCCGGACTGGGATGCCCTCATCAGGCAATTTAGCCCTGCCGTGTAAAACACCCGCCGAAAGGCAACCAAAATTTACACATTTCACCCATTTGTGTCCATTTATACGAAAAATAATTCCATTTTTCAGCATAAATACCGTCTGGTCGGTATTTTTTTCTTGACGAACAGCACCTTTTTTCCCTATTATTCAGCTATATAAAGCCCGGGGATAAAGGAGGAATTTATGAAAAAATTCACCCTGACAATAACGTTCTTATTATTAGCAGTTCCAATGGCACTTTTTGCGGGAGGCAGCAACAACTACTGCCAGACACAATATCCCGTTGTTTTTGCCCACGGCATGGCATTCACTGACGGAGCGCTTGGTATAGACTACTGGTGGGACATAATTGACGACCTCGAAGACAATGGTGCTGATGTATATGTCGCGGCAGTAAACAGCATGGACAGCACTGCGGCAAAGGCTTCACAGTTCCGTCAGCAGTTTCTGGAATTTCTTGCAGCTTCGGGAGCCTCCAAAGCAAATATAATCGGACATTCACATGGCGGCCTCTACACACGGTATGCCATCTCCAATCTCGGCCTTGCTTCAAAGGTTGCCAGCCTTACCACAATCTGCAGCCCTCACAGAGGGAGCGCTGTGGCGGATGTGGTTATCGGCGTACTGCCTGATGCAGGCGAGTGGCTTGTCGGCAGCATCTGCGACATCGTATACCGCTTTCTCATCGGAGACGAAAACCCGAACAGCCTTGACAACGCATACGACCTGACCAGAAGTTATATGACGAATGTATTCAACCCGAACACTCCGAACGCAAGCGGTGTGTATTATCAGAGTTACGCAACAAAGATTTATACCATAACAGCAGACATAGTACTCGAAGCAACATGGATGCTCCTTAATTTCTATGAAGGTGCGAATGACGGCCTTGTATCAGTTACTTCCGCAAAATGGGGAAATTTCAGGGGAACATGGACAGGTTCCTGGTACAACATGGGCGGCGTCTCTCACATAAACGCAATCAATCACTTTTTCGGCATGACCCCTGGCGCCGATGTTGAAGAATGGTATGTGGACATTGTAAACGATCTTAAAGTACGCGGATTGTAAATAAATATACCGAATACCTCCAAATATGTATACACGCAGCAACGGAATGCACTGTGAAGCATTCCGTTGTTGCGTTTTTGGAGCACCCCACCCCGGGTATCCCTGACCCTTAACCCCCTTTAATTATTGACAAATACCGGCCTTTCATATGTATTTAATTCAATTAATAACAACACCTTGCTGCTGGTACATATCTATTCAGGATACAGAGGACCCGGGTATTCTGAACGGTTGTATCCATTTCTAAAAGTGTACCAAGGCAGCAATTCCTGCTGTAAGGAATTTACAGACTACCGCCGGATGGAGAACATATATGGAAATTCAAGCACTGGCACGTGCAGCTAAAACTGCATCTCTCGAACTCGCAGCAGCAACAACTGACCGGAAGAACCGGGCGCTGAAGGAAATTGCCCTCGCCCTTGACAGCAGGCGTAATGAAATAACAGCGGCAAACATGCAAGACCTCGAGGAAAGCGCGCAGAACAGCCTTGCCGCGCCTCTCATGAAACGCCTGAAGTTTGATGACAGTAAAATTAATGATGTAATCGCAGGGATTGAAAGCCTTATATCACTTCCGGAACCTGTGGGCACCACCCTTTCCGCGACAGAGCTGGACCGCGGACTTGAGCTCTACCGCGTAAGCTGTCCCATAGGCGTCATCGGTGTTATTTTTGAATCCCGTCCCGATGCCCTTGTGCAGATATCGAGCCTCTGTCTGAAGAGCGGCAATGCCGTGCTCCTGAAGGGAGGGAGCGAAGCCCACAACACCAACCGGGTCCTTGCTGAAATAATTTCCTCGGCCTCAGTACATGCAGGCATACCGGATGGATGGATACAGCTCCTTGAAACGCGCGCCGACGTGCAGGAGATGCTGAAACTGGATACATATATCGACCTCATAATACCGAGGGGGTCCAATGAGTTTGTGCGCTATATCATGGAGAATTCAAACATTTCTGTTCTGGGCCACGCCGACGGGATATGCCATGTCTACGTTGACCGCGATGCCGACATCGACATGGCGGTGTCCGTCACTGTTGATTCGAAGTGCCAGTATGTGGCGGTATGCAATGCGGCGGAAACACTTCTTGTCCATGAAGACATTGCCCGTGATTTTCTTCCGGCGGCCGCCGATGAACTGAAGAAACGCAATGTGGAAATCCGCGGATGCGAAAAGACAGCGGCTATAATTGATGTGGTCCCGGCAACAGAGGAGGACTGGAAAACCGAATACCTGGACTACATCCTGTCCGTCAGGGTAGTCAGCTCCCTCGATGACGCGGTCCGCCACATTAACACCTACGGTTCCGGCCATACGGAAACCATTGTCACCGCCGACATTAGTGCTGCAGACCGCTTCATTTCACTTGTAGATGCCGGTGATGTGTTCTGGAACTGCAGCACACGTTTCAGCGACGGGTACCGCTACGGGCTTGGGGCGGAGGTGGGGATCAGCACCAACAAGATACATGCCCGGGGCCCGGTAGGGCTGGAGGGGCTTCTTATTTATAAATGGATAATAAAGGGCAGCGGGCAGATTGTCGCGGACTATGCCTCGGGGAATAAACAGTTCACCCACAAAAAGCTGGATAAAAAATTTTCCCTGTAACGGCACTACGTGTTACTGCACCTCTTTTAACTCGACAAGGGCCGGCATCCATTCGGCAATCTTTTTCATTGATTCGGTCACCTCGGCAATTTTGGACTCTACGAATGTGATACTGTCATCCACTTCAGTGACTGCAGCGGCATCACCGCCCGCTGCAAGTTTGTTTTTTCTTTCTGATAGTATCTGTATTGTTTCAATAAAATCCAGAAGGTAACTGTTCAGCCTTTCGCATGATTCCTTTGTAAGATCAAAAATTCTTGCTGTTTCCTCGCTGTCTGTATCGATAGGCTTTAATTCAATCATTGTCCTCGTATACATTATATCCCCTCATACTGTCATATTGTTACAAGTTATAGTAACCGGATAACATTTTTCAATATTTTATATGCCATAGACCGCATCTGCCGGAAAAAAACCTTTATTCAATGCGCTTTATATGTATAAAGTTTCAGAAAAGTTATAATTTTTAATGAATAATCAAAGCTTTTTTGATATACTACACATACACATGCAAAAGACAGGGCAATGTGCATTACCCCGGGCCTCAAGGCTCAGAGGATTTCATTATGAACGTTTTCTGTTACGGAACCCTGATGTTTGATTCTATATGGTCCTCTATCATCACCACACAGTACCTTTCACTCCCGGGAATTATCCGCGGGTACTCACGGAAAAGGGTACAGGGTGAAACCTACCCCTGTCTTATCCAGGATACACCATCCTCCGTTGTACCGGGCCGGGTATATCTTGATGTCGAATGCCGTGACGTTAAGCTCCTTGACGCCTTTGAAGGGGAATATTACCGGAGAACTGTTGAATCATGCCGGTGTATTGACGGCAGCACGGTGAACGTGTATGTGTACGTCCTGCGCGACAGCTGCCGGTACATTGTTGACGACAGCCCCTGGGACCCGTTGTGGTTTGCCGAGGAAGGCCTGGCCCCTTTTACGAAGAAATACGGCGGCTTTGCGCGCCAGGCCGAACGGCGCCGGCACCAGAAGCGTACCGGAACCATTTAACCCTATCTTCGCCTGTTTAACGCTCTACGATTCCCCCGGCGAAATCCTGTACACAGTTAAATCTGTACCCGTTATGAGGCTGAATAGACACGCCTACATAATTGGAGCTCCCGTTGAGAATGTTTTTTCTGTGGCCCCTGCTGGGAACGCCATGATCAATGAGAAGCTGTAACACTATTTCAAGAGGATCGCTGTGTCCGTAGGAACAGTTTTCAGAAATTGTTCTCTGCCATTGTCCATGGCGACGTATGCGTGTCGACATGTTCGATCCGTCAGTTCCCACATGGCCTGTCCGGCCGTTCTGTCCCATATCCATGGCATGGTCTTTTGCCGCGCTTGAAAGCGCTCTCGATGGACGGAGCGCCCCTATGGGGGACATTGACAACATCTGCTGATAGCACTCACGGGCATAATTGCTGCTGTTCCTTCTGGACTCAAGGTATGTCCGCGCAAAAAGCGACGGATTGGTCCGGGCTTTGTTCAGGAGCAGCACCACATCTTTTTCCCCCTGGCTTAAATAATCCACGTTTCTGGCGGTATCTATGGCGGCGATGTTCCAGCCGGAATCATTCTGCGGTGTGACATCCGCGTTTCCCGCCTCTTCACGGGGTTTATCCTCTGATGACGGAGCTGTATCGCCCCCCCTCGAACTGTTCGCGGCCGCAAGCCTCTTCACTTCATCTACAGAAGGGCGTATGAGAACTTTACCATTGACATCAACAACGGGATACCCTACCCGTGAAAGGCCGGGATGGGAACTGCGGATTTTTGTCCACATTTCACGGCGCTTACTCTGGTTCTGGCGCACATCAAAAAAAGTGTAAGGAACATTTTCACGTCTCAGGTTACGCTGCAGCGCGGTGCAGTATCCGCAGCGGTCTGTACCATACACCATCACCGTACCGCCTGAAGCCTGCTCTCCCGCAGAACTGCCGCCGGATGCGTCCTGACTGCCCCCTGCAGTAAGTGCCGCCTTAACATCGCTGAACGACGGGCTGATAAGGACCCGTCCGTTCACATCCATGACCGGAAACCGCACCGACGTGCTGCCGGAACGAACCGAGCGTACCTTCTGCCACATTTCACGGTTTCTGGAGCTGTCACTATTGACATCATAAAAGGTATACTGCAGGTTCTCACGGTCAAGGTTCCGGCGCATTGCCATACAAAGCCCGCACCTCTCGGAACCATACATAATTATTGAATTAGTGCTGTACGCTCTTTCGAAAGGAAGAAACATACATGCCGCAGCAATCACTGCCCCCGCAATACTGTATTGTACGAACCGGCTTCGTTTCATCAGAACACTCCTCTATTTAATATTTCGAATGGCACCGGAAAAGACGTTCAGCGCATTCATGGTATTTTCAGATGAAGACCACGTATAATAGAAAATACATCATTGGAACTCAAGCAGTTTTTCGAAATCTTAATTTAAAGCATGAAAATATTTTCTATTATAACTGATTGACAATATCCTCTCAATGAATTGAAATACTTCCATGACAATTGACACCGATATATTCAGGGAAACCCTTAACCGTTTCACGAAACAGGCATTTACCATGCTGCCCCCCATGCAATCCCCTTCAATCCTTGACATAGGCTGCGGCTCCTGTATCCCATCCATTGCCCTTTGCCGCATGAGCGGCGGCACGGTAACCGCTGTCGATATCGACGAAATACTGCTTCGAAAAGCGGAAAAGAATATCAGGGACGCAGGGCTGCAAACCGGGATACGACTTGTCAGGGGGTCCCTCTTTTCACTTCCTTTCAGACGGGAATGCTTTGATATCCTCTGGTGCGAGGGAGCGGTGTTTCCCATGGGATTTTCCAACGCGATCACCGCGTGGCGG
>DAOSYC010000045.1:7153-22064 GCA_035380905.1 Spirochaetota bacterium
GTGCGAGGGAGCGGTGTTTCCCATGGGATTTTCCAACGCGATCACCGCGTGGCGGGCCTATATTGCCGATGGAGGCTTTTGCGTACTACATGATGATGCATCCGATACAGTGAAAAAGCTTTCTTCGGTCACCAAATCCGGTTATGCACTGATCGATCATTTCACGCTCTCACCCGAAATCTGGTGGGAGCATTATTACGGCCCCCTTGAAATTGAACTGACGAAACTGTCCCCTTCAACCGACGGGAACCCCATATCATTCCCGGAAATTCGGGAAGAAATATCAGGATTTAAAAAAAATCCCGCACGCTACAGTTCTATCTTCATTCTGATGCAGAAAACTGATGACCGGAAATAAATTTCACGGGGGACCACCATGAAAGGAAAAAATGACAACAGGGAATCGTTCATAATACTGAAGGAACTCCGGACCATCCCCGGAGTGGGAAAATCAATTTCCCGCGACCTCCTGGACCTCGGGATACGAAAAATATCCGATCTGAAGGGCCGAAGCCCTGAAGCGCTTTATCATGAATTCTGCGCTCTCCGGGGCACACAGGTGGACCGCTGTATGCTCTATGTATTCAGGTGCGCGGTGTACTTCGCATCAGAAGAAAACCATGACCCGGAACTCCTGAAATGGTGGAACTGGAAGGACCGGGAGCTGTAACCGCTTACTTCTTTTTTCCCTGCGCCGCGACCCCTTCAATCGCTTTCTGCACCGCATCCGGGTCCCCGAGATAATGATGTTTTACCGGATGAAGGTCCCCGTCCAGTTCGTACACCAGGGGAACACCTGTCGGGATGTTGAGGCCCGAAATATCCTCATCACTGATATTGTCAAGGTGCTTCACCAGGGCGCGCAGGCTGTTGCCGTGGGCCGCGACAAGCACCCGCTCACCGGATTTTATTGAAGGGACAATGATATCGTGCCAGTAGGGAACAACCCGCTCCACGGTGTCCTTCAGGCACTCTCCCCGGGGCAGGTCCTTTTTCAGAAGGTTCCTGTATGCGGGATCGTTTCCCGGATAGCGCTCATCACTCACGTCAAGAAGCGGCGGGCGCACATCATAGCTCCTTCTCCAGAGATGGACCTGCTCCTCGCTGTGCCTCTCCGCGGTTTCCGCCTTGTTGAGCCCCTGAAGCGCGCCGTAATGCCGTTCATTGAGGCGCCAGCTTCGGTACACAGGGATCCACATCTGGTCAAGGTCATCGAGCACGATCCACAGGGTCCTGATAGCCCGTTTCAGCACCGACGTAAACGCCACGTCAAAAGAATATCCCCCCTCGCGGAGCAGCCTTCCCGCCTCGTGGGCCTCCTGCACCCCTTTCTCCGAGAGGTCCACATCGGTCCATCCCGTAAAACGGTTCTCTTTATTCCACACACTCTCTCCGTGACGGAGCAGTACGATTGTATACATTGAAGTAACCTCACTTCATTAAAATAAACACCCTCCGGCTCCCGGGGAGATATCGCCCCGTAAAACCGTTATGAAATAATACAAAAAATCTCCGGAGTTTTCAAGGGGGGGCGATATAATCCGCAGTATCAGAAAAACCGCCTCTTGATTATGTCACATATATGTTGTCCTTTATGTACACGACCCTGTTCCATGAATCGATTAATACTACACGAAAACAGTACCAAACACCCGGGAAAAAAGGCATTGATTATTTCCCGGGAAAAGGATACACTGCATACATACTCGTCAATCCGGCGTACAGCTGCACCGGATACCGGGTTTGAGTGTTATTTCACGAAGGAGGAACACAATGCTGCAGGACGGAGAAAAAGGAGTTATCCTTCAGCGCGACAAAGAAACCTATGCCGTTGCTCCCCATGTACCCTGCGGGGTCATCACCCCTGAAACCCTGCGGCGGCTCGCGGATGTTGCGGAAAAATATAATGTGGCCGCGATGAAACTCACCAGCGCCGCGCGGATAGCCCTTGTTGGAATAAAGGAAGAGGATGTGGAGGCCCTCTGGGAGGACCTCGCCATGGAACAGGGGGCGGGGACAGGCCTCTGCGTGCGGAGTATCAAGGCATGTCCCGGCACCGCCTTCTGCCGCATGGGACAGCAGGACAGCCTTTCCATGGGCATGGCTTTGGACAAAAAATATCACGGCCTCGAGACCCCGAACAAATTCAAGATCGGCGTGAGCGGGTGCCCCAACCAGTGCGCGGAAACCTGCATCAAGGAGATCGGCCTTGTGGGAATGAAAAGCGGCTGGCGCCTTTTTGTCGGGGGAAACGGCGGCGTGAAACCGCGCCTTTCGCAGGAGCTCACACGGGACCTTTCGGACGACGAGGCCCTTGCGCTGACCGACCGCATCATTACATGGTATAAAGAGCATGCGGAAGGGAAAAAACGCCTTGGGGCTGTCATTGAATCATACGGCTTTGAGGAATTCAAGAAGGACACTGTTGGATAGCAGGAAATGATTATTCACGCGAAACAAGGCCAGACAAGTTACGGGGAGGCAATCGGTATCCTTCTGCTGGATACATTCACCCCTTTTATACAGGGCGATGTGGGCAATGCCGCCACCTTCCCCTATCCGGTACGGTATCAGCGAGTGGAGGGCTTTACTGTGGCCCGGGCACTCGGGAAAGCGGGCTCAGTGCTGGAACCCCTCATTGAGGCCGCAGTGTCTCTCGAACGGGAGGGGGTCAGGGCCATTACCGGAGACTGCGGATACATGATACTCCATCAGCAGGAGGTGGCGCGGCGAGTTTCGGTGCCGGTGTTTCTCTCCAGCCTGCTGCAGCTGCCCTTTATCCTGTCAATACTGCCGCCGGAGAAAAAGGCGGGGATACTCTGCGCCAGCTCGGAAAGCCTTGACGCCGCACTGCTCAGCGCCGCGGGGATTCATGACTCCGGAAGGCTCGCGATTCACGGGATGCAGAACTATCCCGCGTTCAATGACACGTTTATCAAAGAAACAGGGACCCTGGACACGGAGGAGGTCCGAAAGGAAATGACCGATGCTGCGCGTTCACTCATTGCAGATCACCCCGACACGGGGGCCATTCTCCTTGAATGCAGCTGCCTTCCCCCGTACGCAGCCGCGGTCCATGACGCCACAGGGCTTCCGGTGTTCGACTACATAACCATGATCAACCATGTGCACAATGCCGTGGTGCCGAACCGCTACGAGGACCGCCTTTGACGGCTGTCCGGGAAACATCTATGCGAGGCGGCAGCGGCTTTTTCCGTTTCAATATTATTCCACTTCAGGAGGCGATTCATGATCGACACATGCGCAAAATGCGGAGACGAAAAGGACATTCACGCAACCTGTAAAAACTGCGGCGCGAAAGTATGCGCGTCATGCTTTGACGGGTGGACAAACTGTCCGAAATGCGACAATGGGGACATGGAACTTACGTAACCGGATCAGTTCCCGTACAATTCCACGCCAATAACCTGACTCCATCAATGCCGGTTTCAGGCTATTGGCGTGGAATGCAAAATTCGTTTCAGTAAACCGGCATATCAGCCTTTGTCTTCCACGGCCTTTTATCATTTCCCACTTTTTGCACAATCTTCTCCCGTATCCACTCGAATGGAAGATCATTTTGTGTCTGTTCTTTTCACCATATTCCAGGCATGGGTTTCTCTCGTTATCCATCAAAAAAGACACATGCTATTCAATCAGGGTATTTTAAACTTTCAGTAAGGTTGACATACCAATGGTTATATAATAATTGACTTTTTTTGTTATTTTCCACACAAGTCTTCATAATAAAGGTGATATATATGGGACGAAACCCGGCAATTGAAAAAAGACTGCAGCGCGAGAAAAACCGGAGGATTCAGGATATTCTCAATGCGGCGAAGCAGGTCATGGTAATGAAAAACTATTCCGGCGCGACGATGGATGATATCGCGGCTGAAGCAGGTATTACGAAACCGACGATCTACCAGTATTTCAGTACCAAAGATGAGCTCTTCGTTAGTATGGTCACACCGCTTATTGAATCACTCGCAAAAAAACTCGAGTCGATCCGGATATCTGTCCAAAAGGGGGATTACACCTCTGGTAAAGACATCGTTCACGACGTATTCAACGTATATTATGCGACATTTGATCAGGACCAGGAATTGTTCAGGCTTTTTAATATTTTTCTGCAGGTAGGCATTGCTCAGGAAATGAACGAAAAAGCAACTGCAATTATAAATAAATGGGGCGGGAAAAGTTTCAAGGAGGGAAACCTTATAGTAGACCATGCAGTCAGGGCAGGTCTTTTCAAAAACGTCGACGTTAACCACACAACAGATTTCGTATGGGGTACTTTCTGGGGAATCGTACAGATCGAACAGAACAAATGGGGAAAAAAAGGGATGAGCAGCTACCTGAAACCGGTCCTGCAATACGCTGAAAATTTCCTAATAACCGTTCTTGTCGCGAAATAGCCCGATTGTTTCACGGCCTTCAGGTTTAAGGTAATTATCAGGTAAGGGCCGGGCCGCGTTAATATGTATTCATCAGTCATCAAGTAAATTCCTCATGACAGCAGTACAGGGGCCCCGAAGGGCCCACTCTACAATAATTGCAACACTATGTATGTACCTATTGAATCTGCGCGGTGGCTCCTCTGGTTCCAAAATCAAGAAGTTCCATGGTCTGCTCGTTATCATCGGTAACAGATTTCACCATGCCATTAATCGGCACGGACGAATGATACCATGACTTTGAGCGATAGGTGCTGCCCAGGACAACCACTTCCGCGTTCACCACATTGGTCCTGCCGAAGACACCCGCGGGAACCCTCACCACCCCGCCGTCAGTGTATGTGCCGATCTTCACATTGACGCTTCGCAGCGAATTTTTATATACAGCACGCATCATATATATCATGGGGCCCTCAAGTTTCTGGACTTTACCATCCTCGCCTTTCACCTTGATCCAGCGGATATCGATATCATCCGTATTGCCGGTCCTTCTCGCCTTGTCCATTCCGTCGATACAGAGCTGCGCAACCGAGTCCTGTGATTCGGTCAGGTTCGAAAATTCAAAAACATAGGCGCTGCCGTCCCGTCCCACGATTGCTGTTTTGGAAATTGAGCGGGTCCCGTCATCTTCAGTAACACCATGCACAACATATTGTCCCACCGCATACCTCATGGGAGCTGTAAAACGACGGGAATTCCCGTAATTCCTGGAACTGCTGCTCTGCGCGAATATGCCGCCGATTTTTGCCTTAAGCTGAGGATTTGTTGAAGCACCGCAGGAAATAAAACCTGCAGCAACAAACAGTACTAAAATTGCTTTTTTCATCCAATCACCTTCCTGAAAAATTTTTTACTTTTCCGTAGTTAGATTTTATATGTCCGGAAAGGGACTTTTCTTCCATTTCCTGATTTTTGTCAATAAAATGAACCTCTTTCATAAAAAAAATCCCGTATACATCAGATTACACAATCTGATGCAGCCTCTGGAACACAAAATCTTCAATTTTTTATTCAAATCTTACCAATGTGTAATATATATTTTCCCGTTTCACAAAATAATCCATAAATGATTAATTAAACCGACCAATTGTACATATCATAGAATATGTGTAAAAAATTATTTTTGTTGACAGAATTTCCAGCATGAGATATATTGTTATCATACGGACGGGAGCTTTGGTCCGCTGAGTATAAACCCCGCTATTGATTGCATAACACCCTGAAACGATACGCATGGTTCCATTGGGGGACTACTATGCCAATCACGTGGAGACTATAGGAACGGGAGAAAACGGAGATTACAATTGAATGACATTACAGGCACTATTAACCTGAGAATACCCGACATACATGACGGAAGCACAATCCACAATCTGATTAAATCCTCACCTCCCCTTGACTGTAACTCGCTGTATTGCTACCTGCTTATCTGCAGGGATTTCAGAAAGACTTCGGTACTTGCGGAAACAGACAACAATATCGCGGGTTTTATTTCCGCCTACATCCCTCCGGAAAAACCGGATACACTTTTTGTATGGCAGGTAGCTGTTCATGAACGCGCACGGAAACTGGGGCTTGCGACCATGATGCTTGATGAGATTATTGCACGTCCCGGTCTTGAGAATATTGCATATATTGAAACAACTGTTACTCCTTCGAACGGTGCATCGGAAACACTTTTTCGCCGTTATGCGGAGAAGCATAACACGTCCTGCATCGAGTCGGTGTGTTTCCCCGCAGAGCTTTTTGGTTCCGGTTCTCATGAGGAGGAGGTTTTGTTTCGAATAGGACCGTTAAAAAAGTAAACTATAGCAACCTACAGGAGGTAGTATGAGAATATTTGAACAAATTGAATCACAGGTGCGGAGTTATGTCCGTCATTTCCCGACAATTTTCACAAAGGCAAAAGGCTCGCATCTGTATGACGAACAGGGCAAGGAATATATTGATTTCTTTGCCGGAGCCGGCGTGTTGAATTACGGACATAACAATCCAAAGGCAAATGAAGCGCTAATCGAATATATAAAAAACGATGGAATCATTCATGGATTAGACAAAGCCACGTCTGCGAAAAAAGAATTCCTTGAGACGTTTTACAACACGATCCTGGCCCCGCGGAACATGGAATATAAAGTCCAGTTCACGGGACCAACCGGGACCAACGCCACGGAAACCGCGTTAAAGCTTGTGCGCATGGTAAAAGGACGCTCGAACATCATTTCATTTACCAACGGCTTTCATGGTCTTACGATGGGGGCCATGTCGGTTACCGGCAACTCCTTTTACCGAGACGAGGCCTTTATCAACCGCCAGAATGTGACCTTCATGCCGTATGACGGCTACTTCGGCAAAGATGTCAATACAGCCGACTATTTACGGAGGTTTCTGGAGGACAGCAGCAGCGGCGTTGACCTCCCTGCGGCAATCATTCTGGAAACAATCCAGGCGGAAGGCGGCGTCAACGTTTCAAGTGAAAAATGGCTTCAGGACATTGAAAAGATATGCAGAGATTACGACATCCTTCTCATTGTGGATGATATTCAGGTGGGGAACGGACGGACTGGAAATTTTTTCAGTTTCGAGCGCTCGGGGATTAATCCTGACGTGATCACCATGTCAAAATCCATAGGAGGCGGACTGCCGCTGGCCCTGGTACTGATAAAACCGGAACTTGACCAGTGGAGACCCGGGGAGCACACGGGCACATTCAGGGGCAACAACCTTGCCTTTGTGGCGTCAACACAGCTTTTGAGCTACTGGGAAAACACAAATCTTTCCGAGGCAGTTGCCTATAAGGGCCAGATTCTGGAAGAGGAACTTACAAAACTCGTTGATAAATATCCGGAGCTGAACGCGGAAGTCAGGGGCTACGGGATGATATACGGGCTTCATGTCCCCATGAGAGGGTTCTGCAGTGACGTATCAGCCGAAGCATTCGAGCGCGGTCTTGTTATCGAGCTTGCCGGCGCGAAGGATGATGTACTCAAGTTTCTCCCCCCCCTCGTCATCGAGGAAGACCTCCTGAGAGAGGGCCTGAAAATAATTGATGACGCGATCAGGGCAGTCCTGGACCACCGGGAATCAGTCATCAAGGGGGAAGAGCTGTGATTGTCCGCACAATTGAAGAAATCAAAGGATCTGAACGTGAAGTATTCGCTGAAAACAAAAACTGGGTAAGCCGGCGCCTTGTCCTGGAAGATGACGGCATGGGGTTCTCGTTTCATGAAACAATCATCTATGCCGGCACGGAAACGGAGATATGGTATAAAAACCATTATGAAGCGGTGTACTGCGTAGAGGGTGAAGGGGAAGTTGAGACAATTGATGACGGTAAAATCTACCCGATACGCCCCGGCACAATGTACGCGCTGAACCTGCATGACCACCACCTGCTTCGCGCAACCCGTGACATGCGTCTTGTGTGCGCGTTTAATCCGGCCCTTGTGGGAAATGAAGTTCACCGGGATGACGGTTCATATCCGCCGCCTGAAGAAATGAAAAAATAATATGCATAAGAAAAGCCCCTCCGGGGGCTTTTCTTATGCAGGAACCATATTCAACACTGTTTCAAACTTCAGTTAACCGCTGCACCCTGGCCGGCAAAAATATTTTTCCCGAAATCGACATAGTACTCGAAAGCCTCTTCCTGCTCCTGGCGGCGGATGTCATTAATCTCGTCAAAATTACTGTTCAGCACCGACACCACAGATCCGTCAATCGTTGCCGATGAAGCCATCTGCTTCAGCACTTTCATCGCGGCATGGGCTTCCATCGCTTTCCGGTAAGGCCTGTTTTCAGTAAGGGCCACAAACACATCAGTCACCGCGATGATACGCGACCCGAGATACAGCTCCTCTCCTCCAACATGGAAAGGATACCCGGTACCATCCATCCGTTCATGATGCAGCGAAGCCCATATGTTGATGACTTCAAGGTTCTCAATCATACTCAGCATTCTGTATGTCAGGTACGGGTGTTTTTTTATTATCATATACTCCATCGGGGTCAGTGCCGATGGTTTGTCGAGAATTTCGCCGGGCACCGCAAGCTTCCCGAGATCATGCAGATATCCGGCAAGCTTCATCATCATGGATTCCTGTGGAGAATATCCCATAAGCCCTGCCATGCGTTCGGAGGCTGCTGCAACACCGCTTGAATGAGTGGAAGTAAACCTGCTTCTGAAATCAATGATCTGGCACAATATCCCGGAAAGCTCCAGCAGTTCCGAAAGGTTCAGCCGAACGGACTTAAAAGATCTGCAGCCGCGTAACACTGAATCCGGATACGAAAGCTGAAACCAGAAATACTCCTTTTCCCCGAGGCTTCTGTATGCATCAACGACATCCGGGGCAAACATGGTACCCCTATGCCCGGTAATTGTCTCTGTCACATGTTCCGCGTCACTGAGAGAAAATTCTTTTTTCCGGCTCATGATGTCGATACGGTCAGCGAGATGTATAATATGGGACGCAACCGGAATATCCTCTCCGCCGAAACCGCGCCCGCTCCTGTCCCACCAGTCATGGTGATAACGGATCAAATCCGCCGCCCCCGCAAGGTGTGAAAATTTTTTCAAAAGCAAATACCCCGCATCAGCATGGTGATACGGATTCACTTTCCCTATGCGCTCCTCAAACTGCAGAAGTTCTATCCGCTCCATAAGACTGAGTGCCCCTATGTCATGAAGCAGGGAGGCTATTATGGTCTGCTGCTGTACCTCCTCGTCAAGTCCCATCTCCCTTGCGATGGAAAGCGCGATCACTGCGACCCTTTTATGGTGATCAAACAACGCAGGCGACACCATATCGGCAGTGGCGGAAAGAAACATCGATATATCATAAAGGGAAACGCAGTTTTCCTGCAATAGCATCATACATCTTTACCCGTAAATCCTCAATCTGTGTCTCTGGAAATTATATCATACACATCCGGTTTGTCATAAAAAAAAACAAAGACACCATCAGGAGCCGTCAGTTTCCATAGAAAGCTTTTTCTTCCTGTACGCACCCGGTGAACACCCTGCAATCCGGGAAAAGACCGTGCTGAATGTGGTATTCGAATTAAACCCAACCGCGACACCTATTGAAAGTACTGAACGGTCAGGTTCCTCCACCAGCATTTTTTTTGCCTCCTTCACCCGGTACTCATTTACGAATGAATTAAAATTCTTTTTCAGTTTTTCATTCAGTATTTCTGAAAGCTGGTGCACCGTCACATCAAGATCATCGGCAAGCACTTTTATCGACAGTTCTTCGTCTGCAAAGGCTTTTTCCGCATCCATAATTTCATGAAGGCGGCTCAGTATTTTTTCAACATTAATACCTTTAATTTTAGACTGTTCATAGTGGGCACGGCGGGTCTCTATCTTTAACAGACGGTTAAAGTCCGGATGACGCTGTGTGGCCACATATACCGAACACAGGGTGGCATTCGCCATGATGACAGACCAGTGCACAAGTTCACGGGAAATAAAATCACCCAGCGCCATAAGGGCCGTGGAGGTAATAATGCCTATTGCGAATACATACCCCATCCTGGAAACCATAAGTGAATGCTGTGCCTGCAGGGATTTCCGCGGGGGCTGCTCTTTCCATATTACCGACATCTGCACCAGGGTAGGTATCATTGCAGCCACAAGGTACAGCTTGGGCAAGGGATACAGCAGATGAACAATCTTAAAATAAAGCGGAAGCTCACGAAAAGAACTGCTGAATACAGGCATATACTCCATATACTGCGGCTGCCATGTTATATCATCGCAAAAAAGGGGAACCCCCAGGATAATCACGGATACCAGAGCAGGAAAAGCCAGCAATACAAATGAGCGGTCGGCACGGAACCGGTTGACAATGACCCAGCGGTAACGGAGGCTCATAAGGGGCGCCGCGAGAAACGACACCGGGATTATATAGAGTGCAAGAAAATGAAACCGGTGCAGAAGGTCTGTTGAATACAGGGACACCTGAAAAATCCAGAACCCCAGGCCCAGAAACGAAAAGGCATAGATATAACTTATGAGCGCTTTTTTCCTGTAAAACAACTGCCCCATGGCAATCATAATGGAAAAGAAGCCGCCGAAAAACATCAGAAGCGGAATAAATTCCATGTTCCCTTCTCAGCCTGAAAAAAATCAGTGCACCCTGGATACACGTTTCGGGCCATTCCTCCATAGTTTCAACATTATACTTTTTGAACCGGAAGCTCTTTCAGATATATATATCTGAAAGAAAGGTATCGCATATTCTGCTATATTTCAAAGCATCAGGAAATTTTCATCCCTGTCAGACCTTTATGATTGGAACAGTGAATCCTCACAACAAAAAAACGTTTTTCATGTCGTTCTTTCATCCGTTGCAGGGGACTGTTCACCATGTTTACATCATATAACGGGGATGGCATTATTCTATTTTTTGGAGGCATTATTATGAATACAAAACTGCGGCAGACGAATTTTGACGGACGGTGGAAACTCCCTCTTCTCCCGGACTACGTCATGAGATGGGCCGACCTTACCCCTGATAACGACTGCATCGTATTTGCCGACACCGGCCGGGTGATCAGCTACAAAGAATTCGATGAACTCACCGATCTTTTCGCAATGCGGCTCAAAAAAATGGGCATCGGAAAGGGGGACATCGTGGTGACACAGCTCCTCGGCGTACCGGAATTCTACATGCTGGTATACGGCTGCCTTAAAATCGGGGCGATAATATCACCCATTGACGTCAAGGAACAGTCCCATGAGGTTGTGCGCGACCTCGATAAAATCAAGGCAAAGGCCTTTTTCTGCTACGGGAAAACATCCATCCGTGACTTCACGGAAGTCGTGGAAACCGTGAAAAAAGAATGCTCCTACGTGGAACATATTGTGCAGTGGATACCCGGCGGCAGCGGGGGTGATTTCGTCGCGGGAACAGAAAATTTCGAATCCCTCTTCGGCGATGCGGCACTCAGTGAAATTAAGGGAGACACGTCGCTGGCGGCACAGCTCCTCGCGGACTACGAGAAACTGCAGCCCCGTGACCCTGCCCTTATTATATTCACCACCGGCACGACGGGGGACCCGAAACCGGCCCTCATGTCCCACCTCAGCATCATGACAAACAATGCGGTATTCTCACGGGGAGTGGGCCTGTACGGGTGCGATTACCGGTTCCTCAACATTATGCCCACAAGTCATGTCGCCGGGACAGCCCAGGGACCAATGACTGCGTGGTTCTGCGGGGGTGCCATTGTGACCCTCAGCGTCTTTGAACCGGTGAAGTCCCTTGAGGCGGTAAAAAAATACCGCGCCAATTTCTACGGCGGCGTACCCACCATGTTCCGGATGATATGGGCGCTCCCGAACTACAGTGACTATGACCTTTCAAATCTCCGGTACGCCCTGTACGGCGGCAGCGCAGTGGACACCGCCTTCCTGAAAGAGATGGCGAAGATGGCCCCCACCTTCGGTACCGCCCTCGGGATGACGGAAACCTCGGGATATTTCACCTGCACCCCCCGCGGCATCTCCGTGGAAGAAATGGCGGGTCAGGTAGGACAGTTCTATCCGGAGCTCGCGAAGGTCACCATCCGCAAGCCGATGAACGAGGACGGCACCGCCGGGGAAGAGCTTCCCGAGAACGAACCCGGAGAAATATGCGTTGACGGGGACGTGGTGTTCCTCGGCTACTACAACAACCCTGAAGCCACAGCGAAGACAATATCGAAAGAAGGCATCCTCTATACCGGCGACATGGGATACCTGAAGGATATGGGGACCTACAGGGCCCTTGTGTTTTCCGGACGAAGAAAGTTTGTCATTAAGCCGAAGGGATACCTTGTGTTCCCGGACGAAGTAACGGACTTCCTCACAAAACACCCGAAGATAAACCAGGCGCAGGTTGTCGGCGTCCCCCATACTATGTTCGTGGACGGGGTGTTCGCCTTCGTACAGCCGAAGCCCGGAGAGTCCCTTACCGCCGAAGAGGTCATGGAATACTGCAAGGGGATCGCATCCTACAAACGCCCGATTCATGTGGAGTTCTGGCCGGTAGATCAGCAGTTTCCGATGAACAAAACCGGAAAAGTCAATTCGATGGAGCTCATTTCCATGGCGGAAAAGGCAGTGGAGGAAATCAGGAAGAACGGCGGCTGGGACGCACAATAATATACTCTTTCCTTCGCCGAAGGATATACCTCTATAGTCAGGGCCCCCGCCGTAACGCGGGGGCCTTTTTTCATTCCCCGGAAGGAGCATCAGAAAAAATATTTTTTCAGAAGCGATATGTTCCCTTTTTTAATACACTGCATTCCGGAATACTTCATCACCATTCTTATTTTTTCACGGTACTCCGGCTTGTAGCAGTGGGAGGGGCATTTTTTACATGCCGGTTTCGGGTCATGGGGGCAGATGATGCGCATGGACACCGCGTATTTCAGGAGCCTGCCGCATTCGTCACAGAGCTCACCGGCGCTGGTGCCGCAGTATCGCCCCACCGCACCGCCCGCGGTAAACGGAGCACGCTCCCTCTCCCCATGGTGCCCGTCACAGTACAGCGAGATAAATTCCGCGAGCACCTCCGCGTCCCGGCGTATGGCCCCGCTCACCGCAGGGGGCCGTTTCTCAGTCATCAAAGGATATCACCCCGCACAGAAATAACATACTCCTTTATTATACCCCTTTTTCCGGAACGGTCAAGGGCTTCATCCACAAGGGCCGTTACGCCGCCGCAGCAGGGAACTTCCATCCTGGCGATGGTGATGGAATTTATTTTATGCCCGGTAAATATTGCCGTCAGCTTTTCAATATACTCTTCACTGTATGGATCGAGTTTCGGGCAGAACATGATGACTATTTTCCCCTTCAGGAACCGCTCATGAAAATTACCGTAGGCGAAGGGGACACAGTCCGCCGCGATAAGCAGGTCCGCGTTATCAAAATACGACGCCCCGGGATTCAGCAGTTTCAGCTGCACCGGCCACTGCCGCAGCTCCGACACCCCCTGAACTGTCCCCTGTGCATGCGCTGCAACAACAGGTGCCTTCCGCAGGTCAATGGTCTGTGAACCGGGGCATCCCCCGCCATGGCAGGGAGCTCTGTCGTGCATCGCAGGAGCTGCAATCCCTTTTTCCTCCAGGCATGAAACCGCTTCAGCGAAATATCCCTCCTCACCGTGGTCCCGGAGGTGTTTCAGGTGCGCCTTTATCACTTCAGGCCCTTTCGGGATAATGTTCTCCATCATAACGCGCCGCTCATCATAGGGCTCCGCCTCACGTTCAACAACGGTTATCGCCCCCTCCGGGCAGGTCCCGATACATGCCCCGAGACCGTCGCAGAACAGATCGCTCACAAGCCGCGCCTTACCGTCAATTATCTGCAGGGCCCCTTCCGGGCAGTCAGGAACACATTCTCCGCAGCCGGTGCATCTATCTTCATCAATCGTGATAATGTTTCTTTTCATTATTTTCTCCAACTGAAACTGAATTGTGATTTGTAATCTTTCACTGCCCCTCGCCGCATGAACCCGCCATGGGGCACCACTCCGCACACCCCTTCTGCAGCCGTGAGTTTCTTATCCTTTCACCGCATCCGTGACAGTTCCGTGAAGGGTCATCTTTAAAAAACTCCACCATTGTACCGCACCGGGGGCACCGTATTTCATAAATATCATTAAAACTCCAGTACCTCATATCCGTTCCCGGACACCGTCCCTGATTCATCCTTCACCTTCCGGTTATTGCGTTACAACGTCAGGCATTGCCGCCATGGTAAAAAAAACATAGCACATTCCGCGTTAAACCGCATTGACCCAGGTCAACGTGAACCATTTTTTATTGTTTTTTTTTCGGGGGATGATACTGTTCTGTCATGAAAAAGAAAACCTTACTACAGGACACAGACCTTTTCAGGGAGCTGAACCCCGACGCGCTCCGGCAGGTGGAGGCCCTTGGCACAATGCGGGACCTTGCGCGGAACGAAACACTTTTTCTTGAGGGCACAGAAGGGACCGCCTTTTTTCTTGTCCTTGAAGGCACCATTAAAATTTTTAAAACGTCATTTGACGGAAAAGAATTCATCATGAACCTTATAGGTCCCGGTGAAATATTTGCCGAAGTGATACTCTTCGAAAACGAGACCTATCCCGTCAGCGCTACAGCTGTAGCGGCGTCAAAGGTTTTCGCAATCCCGAAAGCCCCCTTCCTCTCGATGCTGGACCATCGTGACTTCCGCAATGATTTCATCGCCACCCTTATGAAAAAACAACGGTACCTCGCGCAGCGGATACTCTATCTTTCGGCCTATGACGTGGAGGAGCGGTTTTTCCGTTTTCTCGCCGAACGGTACGGGAAAGAGGAGATATATCATATCACCCTGTCAAAAAAGGAAATAGCATCCGCTATCGGCACCATTCCGGAGACCCTTTCCCGCCTCCTCGCGCGCCTGAAATCCCGGGAAATACTGGAGTGGGACG
>DAOSYC010000046.1:0-3954 GCA_035380905.1 Spirochaetota bacterium
GAATGGCGCAAAGCCCTTCGCCGGATGTGGAAAGAATCCTGGAACGGAATTTCTTGAGCAGCCCCTTCCGTTAATTTGAAGCTTTCCCTATCCCATGATACTCCTGTAATGACTTCACCTCCTCGCCGGCACCTTCCTTCTTTGCCTTCACACCTTTCACCGTGGCATACGCCGCTGCCATTGTGGTGAGATATGGTATCCGGTATTTGATTGCGGCTTTTCTGATATAGGAATCATCAATCTCGCTTTCCTTACCGCCGGGAGTGTTTATAACAAGCTGAATCTCCATGTTCTTTATCTGATCCACAATATTCGGGCGCCCCTGGCCGAGTTTCAGCACCTTTTCTGAGGAAACACCGTTCTTTGACAAATAGTCATAGGTACCCTCTGTTGTAAATATTTTGAATCCCATTTCCGCAAAAGACTTTGCCACGTCAACGGCTTCCGCCTTTGACTTATCATTGACAGTTATAAGTACAGTGCCCTCAAGAGTCAGCAGCTGTTTTGCCGCCTCCTGGGCCTTAAAGAAAGCAAGGCCGAAGGAACCTGCCATCCCCAGGACCTCTCCCGTGGAACGCATTTCCGGTCCAAGGACCGGGTCAACTTCCGGGAACATGTTGAACGGAAATACGGATTCCTTGACGCCAAAATGCGGTATAGCTTTCCGTTCAAGTGCGAAGTCGCCAATTTTCTTCCCGAGCATCACCTGTGTCGCGATTCGGGCCATGGGTATATTACATACTTTTGAAACAAGTGGAACAGTCCTGGAGGCACGGGGATTTGCTTCAAGGATATACACGACATCATTCGCAATGGCATACTGAATGTTCATGAGACCCACGACCTTCAGTTCAATCGCAATGGCTTTCGTGTATTCTTCAATAGTTTTAATATGCTTCTCCGGTATATTGACAGGAGGAATCGCACAGGCGGAGTCGCCTGAATGGACCCCCGCAAGTTCTATGTGTTCCATCACCGCCGGAACAAACGCTTCTGTACCGTCAGAGATAGCGTCGGCTTCAGCCTCAATTGCGTTTTCCAGAAACTTGTCTATCAGGATAGGCCTCTCCGGGGAAACTTCAACAGCGGCATCCATATACTGCCGCAGCATTTCTTCATAATACACGATCTCCATCGCCCTGCCGCCGAGCACATATGAAGGCCGCACGATCAGAGGATATCCAATCGTCTTCGCGACCGACAGCGCCTCTTCCATCGTTGAGGCCATCCCGGATTTCGGCTGGGGAATACCAAGCTTATCTATTACTTTTCTAAAACGGTCACGGTCCTCAGCGAGATCAATCGAGTCCGGTGAAGTTCCGAGAATCTTCACACCAGCGGCCAAAAGTTCATTGGCAATATTCAGAGGCGTCTGTCCGCCGAACTGAACGATGACACCTTCCGGTTTTTCCTTTTCATAAATACTGAGCACATCCTCTACGGTGAGCGGCTCAAAATAGAGTTTGTTTGAAGTATCATAATCAGTCGAGACTGTTTCCGGGTTACAGTTTACCATGATGGACTCATATCCTTCGTCACGGAGCGCGAAGGCCGCATGGACACAGCAGTAATCAAATTCAATACCCTGCCCTATCCTGTTAGGGCCGCCCCCGAGTACCATCACCTTTTTATTGGCCGATACAGACACTTCATCGGGTGCATTATATGTTGAGTAGTAATAGGCGGCGTTTTCCACTCCGCTCACCGGAACGGTATTCCATGTTTCATGCATCCCCATATTCAGCCGTTGTGTGCGGATTGCCTGTTCAGCAGCTCCGGTAATCTTTGCGAGATACCTGTCGGCAAATCCTGATTTTTTGGCTTCCCCGAGAAGGGCATCAGGAATTGACGAGCCCTTATACTTCAGGACTTTCTCCTCCAGCTCCACCAGTTCCTTCATCTGTTCAAGAAACCAGCGTTTGATGCGCGTTCTGTCATAAATTACATCAATATCCGCGCCTTTTCTCAATGCCTCATATATTATGAACTGTCTTTCGCTTGTTGGTTCACTCAGCATCCGCATAAGTGTTTCGAGGTCAAGATTTGAATAATTTTTTGCAAATCCCAGCCCGTATCTTCCGGTCTCAAGAGACCGTATTGCTTTCTGAAACGCCTCTTTGTATGTTTTACCGATACTCATAACTTCACCAACGGCCCGCATCTGTGTTCCAAGCTTGTCCTGAACACCTTCAAATTTTTCAAATCCCCATCTGGCAAATTTCACCACCACGTAATCTCCCGATGGAGTGTATTTATCAAGGGTCCCGTCCCTCCAGTATGGTATTTCGTCAAGAGTCAGCCCCCCCGCAAGGAGCGCTGAAACAAGTGCAATGGGGAATCCGGTTGCCTTTGACGCCAGGGCTGAGGATCGTGAAGTTCTCGGGTTAATTTCGATAACCACTACCCGCCCTGAAACAGGATCATGTGCAAACTGTATATTGGTACCGCCGATAACTTCAATCGCTTCAACAATGCTGTATGAATACTTCTGCAGTTTTTCCTGCAGCTCCCCGCTGATTGTCAGCATGGGGGCGGTACAAAAGGAATCACCGGTGTGGACACCCATGGGATCAACATTTTCGATAAAGCAGACGGTGATCATCTGATTTTTCCTGTCCCGCACAACTTCCAGTTCCAGCTCCTCCCATCCAAGGACCGATTCCTCGATGAGCACCTGTCCGATCATACTTGCTGCAATGCCGCGGGAGGAGACAGTAACCAGTTCCTCCATATTGTACACGAGTCCTCCACCTGTACCACCCATAGTATAGGCGGGACGGACCACAACCGGGTATCCCATTTCATCGGCAATTGCTTTTGCTTCTTCAACGGTATAGGCCGGTTTGCTTCTCGGCATTTCAATGCCAAGCTTATCCATTGTCTCTTTAAACGCTATCCGGTCTTCACCCCGTTCGATGGCGCTGGCATCAACACCGATTATCCGGACACCATATTTATCGAGAACCCCGGTTTTCTGCAATTCCAGGGAAAGATTCAGTCCTGTTTGTCCTCCGAGGTTCGGGAGCAGCGCATCCGGCCGTTCCTTTTCAATTATCTTCGTAAGATATTCTATATTCAGCGGTTCAATATAGGTGTAGTCCGCCATTCCGGGGTCAGTCATGATTGTAGCAGGATTCGAGTTTACCAGCACTATTTCATATCCAAGGGACCGCAGCGCTTTACAGGCCTGGGTGCCTGAATAGTCGAACTCACAGGCCTGTCCAATAACAATAGGACCTGACCCGATTATCAGTACTTTTTTAATATCATCACGTTTCGGCATTGTATGGCTCCAGATTCAGGTTGAATTGTATGCTGCGGAACAGCCGTAAAATACGGACTGCGCAAAGGATGAAAAACCAATAGTACTCACATTAAAAATATTATGTCAGTACAGGTAACATTCACATTAGTAATGGTAATACCTTTTCAATAAAACAGAATGTCAACACATTTTTATGAAATTGAACCTGAACATAATCAGCGGAATTCACGTATTACCGTTCTTTTTCCATGATATATTGTTTCAATTCCCCGATAGCTGTTTTTATCCAGAACAACCTCTTTACCGCCTGCATTTTTTTTCTTTCGGGCAATAATAAGGTGCGCCCCCATTGGACGGGTTGATGTATATCCATAATAAAAGGGCAATGCCTGCCGGTTCCTTCCCTTCTTCATATCATTCGCAAGATCAGACTGATGGCGGACAGCAAATAGCCGTATTGGCCTTATATATGTACCGAAGAAAGTAATATCCCATCGCCCATCTTTAAAAAAATGGTATGGTATTCCTGAGGAGTCCTGCATGACAACCTGACTGCGGTTAAGAATGATATTTCTTACGTCATCAAACTGACGCCTGAACATCAGATAGGAGGCTGCTTTCAGTATAGTAATATAATCACTGCGGGAAAGCAGATACGAAATAAAACCGGAATAACGATAAAAGCTGGA
>DAOSYC010000046.1:4054-9493 GCA_035380905.1 Spirochaetota bacterium
GATTCACGAAGTCCAATCAATCCCTGGGCACTGTTTTTTGCACCCAGACGCACGACATCAACAAATCCTCCCGGCGGTTCCATCCCAACCATTATATACGTGTGGGCACCCGGGAAGAATGCGAGGGCGTTGAGAATGTCCGGACCGGAAAAAGGATAGAAAACAACATCACCCTGAATACGTACCAGGTTCCGCTCCTGAAATGTTCGTATTTTGGAAAGATTTCTTTTCTGATAGCTGCTCCACATGCCTTCAGCACTTTTCTGATAAGAGCGGTATGCCTTTGTTGCAGTCAGTTTTTTTACTGCAGCGTGTCCGTCAGCAGGAATTCCCGCAATATAGTGTGCAACCTGATTATAATAATTTACTTGAGCACGGGTATTGCCTGCTGTATTTTCCCGGCTCTCACCATTCAGTGCATATATCATTGCCAGGATCCCGCAGATACATATACCAATGCCCGCATAAACTGTCATTTTACTGTTCATAATTAAACCTTTTTGGGGAATACGTATAGAGTGGATTATTAGACTTGTATTACTTATACACGCCATCATATTGGATAACTTATCAGACATTATCCGGTTAAAAGTCAAGTACAATGCCGATATATCTCTGAAACAAAAAAAATGAAGCCTTTGCAGGCTTCATAATTATTTCTAAACTGCAATAATTAATGTTTAATCGAAAGCATTATCTGTTTTCCATACTTCCCAGACTTTCCCCACCAGATCCGGACCGGGTTTCAGTGTTGGTTTACCTGGTTTCCAGCCGGAAGGAGTTGCTTCTGTCCCTTTACTCTGCCTTACAAGCTGAAAAGCCTGAATCTGCCGAATACTTTCATTTACATTTCTTCCCACCGGGGGTGTGAGAACCTCAAAACCCTGAATAACTCCGTCAGGATCAATAATAAATCTACCCCTGGTTTCTACACCTGCATCCTCATCGTATATGCCGTAAATGGTGCCAACCCTGCCTCCGCCATCTGAAAGCATGGGAAAAGGAATACCCCCCTTTACCATCTTTGAAAGCTCGTGATCATTCCACATTTTATGAACAAAAATACTGTCTACACTCATAGAGAACACTTCAACGCCAAGTTTCTGGAATTCAGGATATTTTTCGGCAACTGCCGAAACTTCTGTCGCTCAAACAAACGTAAAGTCACCAGGATAAAAACATAGAACCACCCACTTCCCCAGATGTTCAGAGAGGGTTACATTAATAAACTTTCCCTTATGATAGGCCGGGGCAGTAAAATCAGGCGCCTTTTTGCCAACTTTTAACATTGTTTTCGGTACCTCCTTTTCCATTTTGGACTGGACATTGTCTTCTGTTTTTGAATCGGCTTTTTCTCCGACTACGGAACCTGTCGGACGCGCACACCCTACAGGTATTTCTTCAGCCATAACAACCTCCTGTTTTTTGGTTACTTCACGATAAATCTTATTACAGCATAGTTCCACAGGCAAGTAATAATTTATAAAATATGCTTCCTGGATATTTATATTTATTTATCATTTATGTGAATACTTTTATTCATTATCGTAATGAATGACACCGCACCAATTATTGATCATCGGAGATACACATTGTTGTATGTGCCATGCAAAAGAAGTTTTTTATACTTATTTTATTTTTTTAGGAAAAGACTTGAAAAAAATAGCCTTCGACATCATTAAGTGATGTTTTACAGGAAGATTTATGAGGAAAGTATGAAAGTTAAACTCTGGGGAGTCAGAGGGTCCCTGCCGACACCAATCAGCAACAATGAATACAGGACAAAAATAAAATATATCCTGAAGAATGCCATTGCGTACGGCCTTTCTGCAGAGGATGACATAGACAGATTCATGAAAACACTTCCTGACCATCTGGGCTATACCTATGGAGGCAATACCACCTGTGTATCAGTAACCTCAAACAGCGGCGCTACATTTATTCTTGACTGCGGAACAGGTTTACGAAACCTCGGGGAGGAGTTATCGAATGGTGCCGCAGAGAACAGTGACATACCAATTAAAATATTTATCACCCATACCCACTGGGACCACATACAGGGGCTCCCCTTCTTTAAACCACTGTATATTCCGGGATATACTCTTGACTTCTATTCTCCCAATGAAGACCTTGAAGACCGCCTGACAAAGCAAATGGATTTCCAGTTTTTCCCGGCTTCATTGCAGAGCACAGCGTCTTCAAAAAACTTCAACATAATCACTCCGGGTGAAGAATATACGTTTGATGATATAACTATCGACTGCTATCCGTTAAAACATCCCGGCGGAAGTTACGCATACCGTGTACGGGAAAATAATAAAACATTTATTTTCTGCACCGACGTGGAGATCACTGGAGAAACCCTTGAGCAACTGGGAAATCATAGTGATTTTTTTCTAAATGCTGATCTCATGGTCCTGGACTCTCAATATACCCTTGATGAGTCATTTCAAAAATTCTCATGGGGGCACACCTGTTACACTGTTGCAGTCAACTGCGGTGTACGGTGGAATGTCAGGAACCTTGTCCTGACACACCATGAACCTGCATATTCCGATCACAAGCTGAAAGAGATACACACAAACGCACTTGAACATAGAAACGAATTACGCGCAAGCATGCCAAATATCTATATGGCTCGAGAAGGTATGTCCTTCGCGCTGTAATCTTCTTTTAAGCCCTTTCATTAAGGGGTATATATTCCATTTCCTCCGCAAGGGATGAAACATACGCCGGACGTATAATTTTACCCTGCACGAGCTGTTCAATTCTATGTGCTGACCATCCGATAACCCTTGCCATTGCGAATATCGGCGTAAACAGATCCATCGGAATACCCATAAGTTTATATACATATCCGGAGTAGAAATCAACGTTCGGCGCAATCGGCTGCCCCTTTCTGTCCATGAACAGTTTCTGTGAAATTTCAGCCACTTTCTCAAAAAGTGAAAACTCTTCAGTAGTGCCTTTAATTTCCGCATACTTCTGCGCTTTTTCCCTTAATAAAACCGCACGGGGGTCAGACAAGGTATATACCGCATGCCCCATACCATATATTTTTCCGGTTTTATCATATGCTTTTTTATCAAGTATCCTGGAGAGATAGTCCGCTATCTCATCATCATCTTTCCAGTCCTTCACTTTGCTTTTCAGGTCCTTCATCATTTTCATGACAGCCTCATTTGCTCCCCCATGAAGCTGACCGCTCAGTGAAGAAATTCCTGAACATATCGCCATATATGTATTTGCCCCGCTTGAAGAAACGGTACGGACTGTAAAGGTTGAATTATTACCGCCGCCATGTTCAACGTGAAGTATCATCATGAGATCAAAAAGATATGCTTCAAACTCTGTCGGCCTCTTCCCTTTCATCATGTAAAGGAAATTTTCAGCAGTTGACAATTCAGGGTCAGGTTTAATAATACTTAAACTTGATCCGTTTCTATATTTCATAACATTGTAGTTATACGCTACGATTGTGGGAAATTTTGCGATAATATTTATACACTGTTTACTTATATCCCGTATATTCGTTGAATCAGGATTTTTATCACACCGGCTGAGGTGAGAAATAACTGAATGCAGTGCGTACATCTGATTATAGTTTTCCGCTTCCTGCATCAGCACGCTTCTTTCAAGCTTTGTCAGTGCCCTTCTCCTGGCCATGGCTTCTGTAAACCGGTCCAGATCATGCCGGTTTGGAAGTTCACCGGTAAGAAGAAGATATGTCACCTCGTCAGTACCAAACCTGTTTTCACCATGAATTTTGTTAACAAGATTTGCAACATCATATCCGCAATATAACAGCTTGCCTTCACGTGGTGTAACGGAAAACGTGCCGTCTCTCTTCTTTTTTTTATCATACCCGAGTACAAGTCCCTTGGAGGTAATACCCACCACCACACCGCTGCCGTCAGCATTCCGTAATCCCGGTTTAATGTTCTTTTCCTTTATTATTTCCGGCGACAACTGATCATGTGACAGCGCAAGATCTTCTATTTTCTTGAGAATATCTTCCATATCAACCTCCATTACATAATATTTTTCTTAATCATGCATTACATTTACATCTTTATAATGATTTATATTACACGTTAAACCTGCAAAACGAAGGTGCAGATTTTTTGGGCACGACAACACACCTGTTCTGACGTTAAACCGGGAATACCAACAAATAGGTACAACAATATTTAACTTTTTCTACGAAAAAACGTTAAGAGAGAGCTGGATGACCTGCAGGGGGATCAAACACGAACTTCTGGCCTGTGTACACAACATCGTTACAGCCCTATTTCGTCAAGCAATTATTGTAAAATTTTTCACAAACATTCCTATTCAGCTGAATTGAAACAATTACAGGAATTTATTTACAACATGTTCGGCGGATATTTTCATATTACAATCATTACAGATGAAATCACAGAATAACATATATTTTGTATTGACACATATGCCGTCACGTTAACATTGTATCTATACACATTAACAACATATGTACAAATACACACCCGAAAGGACACTGAAATGCCACGAATCAAGCTCATTGAACAACCCGAATATAAATTTACCCATATTCTTCATGTCCGGATTTCCGACCTGAACCCGGCCTCTCATATGGGAGCTTCCGAACTTGTCGGGATCATACATGAAGCGCGGGTACAGGTTTTAAGAAAATTAAATGTTGATGAGGGAAACCTCGGAGACGGTGAGACAGGTATCATTATGGCTGATATGGCCATTAATTTCAGGTCAGAAGCTTTTTTGTTTGATGAACTGAAAATTCATGTGCATATCGGTGAAATTGGATCAAACAACCTGCGGTTTTTTTATCGTGTAATGAAAGGTGACACCCTTGTCGCCATGGCGGAAACCGGATTTGTCGCCTTCAGCTTTCTGCGGCGTGAAAAGTCAAATGTTCCCGAAAGTTTTATTACAGCTCTGGAGAATTACAGGCAGAATTAAAAGACCATTATATCATCTTTTCGGAAACAAAAATGCATTTAGCCCTTAAAGATAAAATATACTGCCCCCAGCAGGCATATCCCTGCCCACACATAATTTAATTTCAGCGGCTGGTGCATGTAGAAGAACACAAATGGGACAAATACCGAAAGCGTTATAACTTCCTGCAGTATCTTAAGTTGGGGCAGTGTCATGGAGGCAGAACCGATCCTGTTCGCCGGAACCTGAATGAGATACTCAAAAAATGCTATTCCCCAGCTTGCAATCGCGGCAATATACCACTTCTGGACACTCATATTTCTCAGGTGGGAATACCATGCAAACGTCATAAAAACATTTGATAACGTAAGAAGAACTACCGTCTTGATAATCACCGGCATATCGGCAAACACCCCGAAACAGGTCTAAGGCAGTGTAATCACCAGCCGGAAGGATATCGTCACCGCTACAAAGTTCTGTCAACACTAATACAATCAG
>DAOSYC010000046.1:9593-21697 GCA_035380905.1 Spirochaetota bacterium
ATATGCTTCCAGTTGACAAGTACACCTTTTCCTGAACATGAGCCGCACCTCCATGTGATACGAGCCGGCACATCTGTCCGGAGGACAGATATCATCCCATTGCATGGATATCCATCCACATATTCACGGCATAATATGTCAGTAACGGTAACAATACCGGGAACCGCAGCACATGCTTCAGTAATAACTTTTTGAAGGAACCAATATACCTCAATTGTATCCCGGGGAAGGGATTTCATAGTTTTGCATTCAGCAATAAACTCATCAACATTTGTCACAATAATATCTTCCATGATATGTTCATTAATAAACTATAGCACTGGAAGGAAATCAAGATAAATATTTGAGGTACTTTCTTAAAAAAACGAAGATAACTGCACAAACCGGCATTCCGGCAGTACAGCTGTAGAGGCAGGTTGATTGTTTATGTCACGGCAATTAACGTAACAGTATGTACCGGCACGCTTTCAGCCGGATCAGGCGGGTCTTCCTTTATGTGTATATGAACCAGTTTGAATAACGGAAGCAGCCTCCTCCGGCGAGCAGAGACGTGCATCATATTCCTTTTTCCATGATGCATCCTTACTTTCCGCATCACCTTTTTCTGCATGTGCTGCAGACACAACTAGTTTCAACATAACATTCACTCCTGTTTAAAATTTTCTTTAAAAGAAATCGCGGTTACGGCACGAGGCCGCACCGCGAAAAGAGTATGAATAGCCATGAGAACATTTTTGTACAACATGAAGCATTATTCATATATCAATCCAGTTCTTCACGCATCAAAGGATTGATCCGATTATTGCCGAATCCGTAGAAAGTTTTTTTAATTATTGTTAGAAATATATGGTGAAAGGTGAAGGATGTGCAATTAGTGATAGTATAAAATCGGCGTATGAGAATGTGTAAATAGTATGTATGATAAATGACTACAAGCCTGTATGACTTTTTTCAGGATTGCTCCCTGGACTGCATCCAGTGGAGAATATAGCGGTTTAGCTCCGCGTTGGATTCTATGTTCAGTTTTTCCTTGATACGTTCCCGGTAGGTCGATATAGTTCTGCTGCTGACACACAGCATGTCCCCGATCTGCCTGTTCGTGTGCCCCTTTCCTATAAGGTTGAACACCTCGAATTCACGCTCACTGAGGGACTCAACCGGTGAGGTATGAATATTTTTACCCCCGCTTTTGAAACGGTTCAGGAAATGGTCCATCATATCATCGCTGATATACATCTTGCCGCCCAGGACACGGCGTATTGCCCTGATAACGTTGTCAGTGCTTTCCTCTTTTGTTATATACCCGCATGCCCCTGCTTTCAGCACCCTGTCCGCAAAAATAAGTTCATCATGCATGGATAGGACAAGTATGGGAAGTGCTTCATATTTTTTATGCAGTTCCTTTGTGAGGTCAATACCGCAGCTGTTTTTCAGAGTGATATCCACAATAACAAGGTCCGGCTTCAGGACTGCTATTTGTTCAAGCGCTTCAGGTCCGCTCGCGGCCCCACCGCATACCTCAAGGTCATCTTCTGTATCAATAAGCTGCGCAATACCCTCACGAAACAGGGGGTGGTCTTCAACAATAAAAATCCTTGTTTTGGGTGTTATTGATTCTTTCATTTGTTTTTTCATGATAGTTTCAGCCCCTGTCGTTTCAGTGTTGCGGCGGGAATAGCAACAGTTATCACTGTTCCAGCGGGATCGTTCTTCTTAATATCGAATGAACCATTAATAATATCAGCCCGATAACGCATGATTTTCAACCCCTGCCCCTTGCTGCGGAGTTCGACGGGACTGAAACCACTCCCGTCATCCATGACGCTGAGTATATAATTACCATCAGCATCAGGAAAAAATGATATTGAAATCCTCGAGGCCCCGGAATGCTTCGCGGCATTATATACCGCCTCCTGTGCGATATAATACACACTTGTTGCAAGAGTATTATCATAAATCATTATGGATCTGTCATATTCAAAACTGCATTCTATACTATAGATGGTGCTTATTCGTTCAGCAAGATTATCAAGAGCAGATATTACACCCTTTGCGTCAAGATCAACCGGACATAGCCCCTTCACCAGTCTCCGTATTTTCACGGAAGCTTCACTGAGGAAATCACGGATTTTCTCCATGTCCTCCGCTTCCTGGAGCTCCTTCTTCTCCAGTTTCCGTTTCAGCACTTCCGCGAAAGCACCTATCGCGATAATATGGGGGCTGATATCATCATGAAGGTCACGACCGACCTGCATCCTTATCCTTTCTGAAATATTAATTATTTCCCGCTCCAGTCGGTTGCGTTCAGTTATATCACGAGCAATCACGAGCACACCCCTGGTGTCCTTTTCGAGCCGTATTACGTTCGATATTGTCTCGAGCTGTACGATGTCGCCATCCCTGTTTTCTATCTGCGCCTTGTGACGGTACACGTTGCTGTCATTTATTTTCTTCTCAATAATTGAGTTCTTCAGCGATACATTTTTCCCCGGCTGTATAAGGTCATTTATATTACGGCCCCTGATATCGTCAATAGTCATTCCCGTGATTTCACATCCGGTACGGTTGATATAGGTAATCACTCCCTCCATATCGCAGATAATAATAATGTCACCGGCATTTTCCGCAAGGACACGGTACTTTGCCTCGCTTGCGGCAAGGGCCTCTTCCGCCGCTTTACGGTCCGTAATGTCCGTGAGGAACAGGAGAACTGCCTTTTTATCCTCCCATCGGATATGTACAGAATATATTTCCAGCCACCGCACTTCACGCTCTGTATCAAATACTTTAATCGGACCAATGGACCGCCCCGCTTCATTTTCAAGGCGCCTCTGATATTCAGCTTCAACATACTCCCGTGAATCAGGGTGAATATATGCGAAAAAATCCCTTCCCAGAAGACGGCTTTCACTGTAACCGGTAATATCACATACTTTCGGGTTAACATATTTAATTACATCATCCTGGATTATAACGATTGCCTCTTTCGCGTTTTCGACCACAAGGCGGTATTTCTCCTCACTGGCCGCCAGTGCACGTTCTGCATGCTTCCTGTCACTGATATCAACAATTGATGCCACACGCTGTTTTGTTTCAGGTATCAGTGCGATTGTCATAAAAACATCACGAAGTTGACCGTTCCGGTCCTTCAACATGAATTCATAATTTCTCGGGACAAGTTCTGGATTTATTGTACGGAGGTCATGGTACTGCCTGAGCCTCGGCAGGTCACCTCCCGAAACAAAATCCATCCAGCTCATTCTGCCTTCAACTTCCTCTTTTGTATATCCGGACAATTTCAGGCTCTCGCTGTTCATCAATGAAATTGTTGTGTCTTCCTCAATGAAAATCATCGCGGTGCCGGTTGTTTCAAAAATTGTCCGGTACACATTTTCCGATTTTCTCAGCTGCTCTTCAGCCTTGTACCGTTTTGTAATGTCCCTGAAAAACGCCAGTATACCCGGCTGTCCATTGAACCGGAAAAATGAAGAAGAAATCTCAACATTGAGGACCCTGCCGTCAAGCCTCTTGACCATATCGTCTGCAAGTATATACTGCCGTTCCCTGTTTATAATCAGCTCAATGCCCTTTTCAAGGGCGGGCCTGCTGGATAACGGCACGAAATCCCATACTGAACGTCCAATTATAGTGCCGGTATTATCTGAACCAAGGAGTTTTGCGGCAGCGACATTCGCGAACACAATTGTTTCATTGACATATATGTATATTGGATCTGGCGACGCTTCAATAAGGCGGCGATAAAACATCTCATTCATCGAGAAGTGTTCTGCGGAACCTGTATGTGAGGTATTATTATTCATATTTGTGCTGCTATCTCTTTATACCTGTTCAATCCTACCGTCAATTACAATACTGTCATCAATATTTTGATAATTGACCATATGAAAATAAAAAAAATTGTAGTGAAAAAATAAAGCTGCTGAAAAAATGGCGGTAATTGAAAAACCAATAGAATGTTACATGGAGACAAAACGCATATGAAAATTGCAGGAATTTCCGGAAGTCCGAGAAAAAACGGCAGCACTGAATCAATAATCCATCACTGCCTGTCATTTTTCGATAATAAAGGATACGAGACCGATTTCATTTCATTACGGGAATCCCAAATTGGCCCCTGTATTCATTGCGATTTCTGCAAAGAAAAACCCCGCTGCTCGAAGGATGAAGAAGCCAACCGCGTCAACAATATACTCTCTGACGCTGATGCTATTATTGTGGCATCTCCTGTATATTTCGGCAGTATGACAGGACAATTAAAATGTCTCTTCGACAAAACCCGCCCCCTCAGAAGAGACGGCATGAAACTCAAAGGTAAGATAGGCGCCGCAATCGCGACAGGCGGTTCCCGTAACGGGGGACAGGAGCTGACAATTCAGAATATTCACGCATGGATGCTGGTTCAGGGAATGATAATTGTGGGAGACAACAGCCATTTCGGAGGAGCGGTTCATTCACCTTTCAATGATGATGCAACGGGCCTCTCAACAGTAGAGGGCACTCTCGAAGCTGTACACAGCCTCCTTTGCAGAATTTCCGGGTGAGATTACTCTCACCCCTTATTTCTGTTCCCGGAGCCAGTCGTCAATTTTTATTTTTTTCAGATAATCATCAATGAGCAGGCGTAATTCTTTTTTTGCCGCAGCCTCTCCGGTTTTATTAAGCACCATAGAGCATGATATATACGCGTCAATGTGGTCCTGTATCTGCTCAAGAGAATATTCCATGTCTCTTTTTATGTATGACTTATCTTCTGCAGTAAGTTTCGGACCATTCTTTGTCGCTGAAGATCCTGATATATCGCCGCCGTGTCCCTTTTTATCCATTATTATCTCCTTTTAATGTTCTCCACCGAAATACTTCCTCCATACATATATAATTACGCATAACGGTTTTTATGTCACTTGAAAATACCATTTTTTTACAATTTTTCTTTTATTATATTCATGTGAATCATAAAAAATATACTCACTGAGATGGGATTGGTCAATTTTCCTGAACAGAAACACATTCATCCTGAAGTTCTTGACAGATACAAGTATACAACGCCATCGTGAAGACAAGAAATTTTTTTATCCGGTGGTACCCCCCTCTTCATGAACTGGAAAATATTTACAACACTTTTTCTTTCCATATTTCTTTCAATGCTCGGGCAGGGAATTGTTGTTCCCCTGCTTCCCGGCTATGCCTACAGTCTGGGGGCAACAGGTCTCACTATCGGGTTCATTTTCGGTGCATTCTCAATATCGAGAACCATTGTGCTGCCGTATTTCGGAAACCTTTCAGACCGGAAAGGCAGAAAACCCTTCATTGTCCTTGGACTCTTTTTCTATTCCCTTGTCTCCATCGGATACGTTATATCAAGCGGTATTATCGCGCTTATAGTTATTCGTTTTCTCCAGGGTATCGCGTCCGCGATGATACTCCCTGTTGCCCAGGCATATATCGGTGAAATAACCCCGCTCAACCGGGAAGGTTCCATGATGGGTTTTCTGAATATTTCACTCTATGCGGGACTCAGCGCCGGTCCCCTTGCGGGCGGAATAATGAAAGACCTCTTCAGTATAGAAATTTCATTTGTCACAATGGGGATACTCTGTCTACTGGGATGCCTTATAAGTATATTCTTTCTCCCGCCGCGTCAGAATGAACAGATCAGGCACCACGAAAAAGAAGGATTAACAAACATAAAGCTTTTAAAGGACCGCAATGTATTCGCATTTTTTACATTTCGTTTATTCCACGCACTCTGTATAGGGGCCTTCTGGACATTCACGCCCCTTCTTGCCCATACTGAATTTAATCTTTCCGGTCTTGAAATAGGCACGGTTATAACAATGAGCGTTCTTGTGAGCGCACTGCTTATGGTACCGATGGGAATGCTTGCGGACATCATGGACAGACGGTATCTGATTGTGTCTGGCGGGGCAGCAATTATTATCTCAATGTTTTTCCTGTCACAGCTTCACAGTATTTGGCAATTGTATGCCGCAGCACTTCTTATAGGCATAGGTGGAGGCATATCTATGCCTGCAATTCTTGCAATGACCGTTACACTCGGAAAAAACAAAGCCGCAATGGGATATATCATGTCAATTTTAACCATGGGGCACAGTCTCGGCATGCTTGCGGGTCCTGTTATATCGGGACTCCTTATGGACCTGATTGATTACCATACGGCATTTCTCGGCATTTGCATTACAATGATGATTGTAACCCTGAGTACATTCTTCTTAACAACAGAATTTCCTCCTGCCGTCGATAACTCGTAATAGTGGTACAATCTTTTTTATATGACCTGCGTGTATACTATTATTATCACTAATTTTTTTATTATTTGTAATAAATTATTTATAATATGCTGTATATTGAAGTATACTTATTACAAATTTATGCTATAAATTTCTACACGTTATCAGACGACGTTCGATTGCTGCAACGTTGATTAATTACATTTTATTTTACTGGACACGAATAAAACAGATACATGAAAAATGATTCTTTTACAATTTTCCTTGCTGTTCAGAGTAAAACAGCAAGGATTAAAGTACTTCAGGAACTTGCACTGGACGACTTTCAAATAGTTGAAGCATCATCCGGTGAAGAGATACTGAAATCTTTTGAAAGTGTCAATCCTGATATCTTAATCATCGAATCTTCACTTCCTGTAATTGACGGGTATACAACCTGTACCTATTTACGGAAGGGCTGGGGCAGCATTAAACCGTCTGAGATACCCGTGGTGTTCATTACATCTGAAGACCGGCGGGATGTCAGTGAAAAGGTATCCATTTCGGGGGGCACAGGTTTCATCACCGATTCATTCAAACCGGGGGAGCTCCTTGCGGAAATATACCGTTATCTGCGTCCTGTTCTTCCTTACAACACTCTTGAAGCCCTTGTGGTTGAGGATGAGAAGATAACGATCCATGTCGTATCAAAATGTATAAGCGAACTCGTAAACCGTGTACATACCGCCAGAAGCGGCGAGGAGGCACTTGAAATCATCAAAGAGAAAAAAGATTCCCTCGATCTTATAATCCTGGACTACCTGTTACCCGGTATAAATGGTGATGAAGTATGCCGCCGCATACGTAATGACTTCAACCTCAAAGAAATTCCCGTGATATTTCTAAGCGGAATATCAGAACGTTCGCTGATCATTGAAATGTTTCAGTCCGGAGCAACAGACTACATTAACAAACCATTTGCGGCGGAAGATCTCCATGCCCGTCTTAAAAATCATTTAAGGACCTGGCTTCTCACACGAAGACTCAGGCACAGTGAAGAGAATTACCGTCAGTTAATTGAAACCGCACCGTTAGGAATTATTTCAATAGATGTGAAGGGATCGATTATTGATATCAATTCTAAAAGTTCAGAAATACTCGGCTCCCCGTCAAAAGACGAAACCCAGGTCATAAACGTTCTTTCATTCCCGCCCCTTATTGAAAGCGGCATTTCGGCTGATTTCAATACTTGTATCACAACCGGAAAGCCCGTATCCGGAGAGGCCCCTTACATTTCAAAATGGGGGAAAGATGTGTACCTGAAATATGAAATCAGCCCCGTATATAAAGAAGACGGCACATTCAACAAGGTACAGGCTATTTTTCAGGATATCCTTGAAAATAAGCAAATACAGCGTGCACTTGAGGAAAGTGAAAAAAAATTCAGGACACTCGCGGAATCATCACCAACAGCAATTATCATTTTTCAGGACGATTGCATTGTGTATGCAAACCATGCATTCGAACAACTATCAGGTTATTCTTTTAACGAAGTCCGGTCCAATCACTTCTGGGATTATATACATCCTGAATATCAACAGATTGTGAAAGAGCGCGGGAAAAAACGGCAGAGTGGGGTTACAGTCCCATTTGAAACATTTGAAATTAAATTCCTCACGAAAAGAGGCGATAGCCGGTGGTTATATGTTGCTGCGGAAACAATTGATTACAACGGAAGGCCCGCAGGTATTACATCAATGCTTGACATATCAAACCTGAAGGAAACTGAAAAAAGCCTGAAGCGTGCGCTTGATGAAAAGGAAGTCCTTATCCGTGAAATACATCACCGCGTAAAGAACAACCTTCAGTCAGTGCAGAGCATGATAAGCATACAGATGAAGACAATCAGCGATGAACTTACCGTTTCACAACTCCGCGACCTCATGGGGCGGATATCCACAATGTCAGAGCTCCACCAGATACTGCACAATTCAGACAGCATTAATGAAATACAGCTGAACCAGTACATACGAAACCTCGCGAACTTTATCCTGAAGTCCCATGAGAACCCGCTGCATCACATTTCCATGCAATGCAGCCTGGATACCGACATACCGGTCCCCTCAGGAAAAGCCATCCCCTGCGGCCTTGTTCTGAACGAACTTCTCACCAACTCCCTGAAATATGCGTTTCCGGAAGAGGAGGAAGGTGTAATTAATATATCCCTCTCTTCACAAAACGGCACAATACAGCTTCAGGTGAGTGATAACGGGATCGGCCTTCCCCCTGAATTCAATACTGCAACATCGAAAACACTCGGCATGAAACTGCTCCCCATGCTTGCAAAACAGCTTAACGGAACAATAGAATTTCAATGTGAAAACGGCATGTGCTCTACACTCACTTTCCCCGGTTAGTCCAGGGCCCGGGATATACTCTTTTTTGTAGAACATTCATGGTCCTCACGCAAGTGACCCGCCATCAACAACTATTGTCGCTCCCGTTGTGAAAGAAGACGCATCTGACACAAGATAGAGTACCGCACCAGCCATTTCATCAGGCTCCGCCATTCTTCCAAGAGGAATGGTGGGAAGTATCATTTTCATCAGGTCATCGCTCCGGGTCATGGCGGAAGAAAATTTTGTGTCTGTCAGACCGGGAAGGAGCGCGTTACAGCGTACCTTAAAGGGCGCCAGTTCCTTCGCGAATGATTTTGTCATTGCGATAACTCCGGCTTTCGTTATTGAATACACTCCCTGCATGGGGGCCGGGCGTATTCCGTTTATTGAGGCGACATTCACTATTGAGCCGCCCCCTTTCTCCGCCATCATCTTCGCGGCATACTGGGAAATGAAAAAATAACCCTTCAGGTTCACATCAACTGTTTTGTCCCATGCCTGTTCCGATGCGTTGAGGACATCTCCGAAATACGGGTTTGTCGCGGCGTTGTTCACGAGAATATCAAGACGGCCGTATTTTTCCTGTATTTCACGAAACAACCCTGCGATCTGCTCCATGTCGCCGCTGTGACATGCTATGGAGTGGGCTTTTCCCCCGGTTGAAATTATATCGTCCTCAACAGCTTTAAGTCCTTCGAGTTTTCTGCTGGAAAGAATTACTTCAGCGCCGTACGCCGCCAGCACTTTTGCGATCGATTCCCCGATACCCCTGCTTGCACCGGTAACCAGTGCTATTTTACCGTCAAGTGAAAAGTTTATCATACGTGTACCTCCATCTTCAATGTTATATTTCAAGTCCGGCCCTGTGGCCTTCGTGAATCGCTTCAATAATACGCCGTGGACTGATTACATCCCCTGCAGTCAGAAAAGGTATTTCCCGGGACTTCAGCGCTTCTCCGAGATCATTTTCCGGACGTACACCGAGAGCGGTGACAACCATATTCACAGGTGATAGCTCATTGACTTCACCATTTTTAATAAACGTAACCGCGTTGTCTTTTATATCCGTGACCTTTGCACCGGTAACTATCGTTCCCCCTCCTTTCCGGATACGGCGGTGCAGCCAGTATCCGTGTGCGGTATGTTTCCCGACGGGAGGAAAGTCCTGCATTTCCAGAAGGGTCGCCGCAATACCTTTCCCCAGAAGAAAATCCATGGTTTCCATCCCCACATATCCTCCCCCGAGAACAACTACGGGTCCTGCAAAATTCACTTTTCCCAGAAGAACATCCCGCGCATCGTATACATGGGCGCCGTCAATTCCCGGAATGGGGGGCACCACCGGAAGGGCACCCGCCGCGAGGACAACAGCATCGGGCTTCTCCTTTCCAAGAAGTTCCGGGGTAACCGTAATACCGCATTTCACAGGAATACCGGCTTTTTCCGCCTGCCGCAGCGCCCAGCGGTACCACACCCCGAGGCCCTCTTTATGAGGGGGTTTGCTCGCGGAAATCAGCTGTCCCCCCGCTTCCTGTTCCCTTTCATAGATTTCTACATCATGTCCCCGTTTCTTCGCAGCCAGTGCCGCTGAAAGTCCCGCCGGCCCTGCCCCGATTACCCATACCCGTTTCGGAGACAGTTCCTGCTTCGGATCACCTCTGTACTCCTGACCGCATTCAGGATTGAGTGAACAGGTCGCTGACTTCATCTCGTAACTGAGGCGTTCGATACAACCCTGATTACAGGCCATGCACCAGCGGATATCATCATAGTCACCCCGCTTCGCCTTCAGGAGAAAGTCCGGATCAGTGAGGTGCTGCCTCCCGAAACTGATAAGGTCCGCATCACCGCGCTGCAGGGCCTCCTCCGCCAGCCGGGGATCATGAATACGCCCCACGCCGATAACAGGAATTGACACCAGTCCCTTTATCGCCCTGGCCCTGAACAGGTTGAATCCCTCCTCCGTATCCATCGATGGGATGCTGAGGTTCCCCGGTGTTGAATACACCCCCACTGACACATGAAGCGCGTCAACTCCCGCAGCCTCAAGGCGCGGAGCAAGGTATTTCATAAATTCCAGGTCATATCCGCCACGAATCAGTTCATCCGCGGAAACCCGCATGAGAATCGGATAGTCCGGCCCCACACTGCGCCGCACAGCTTCAACAATTTCTATCGCGAACCGTGCGCGGTTCTCATCGGTACCGCCGTATTCATCGGTACGCTGATTTGAAAATGGAGAAAGAAACTGTGTTATCAGATATCCATGTGCGCCGTGTATTTCCACCGCGTCAAATCCCGCCTGTTTCGCCCGCAGCGCCGCGCTGCCGTACGCATTCACCACCTCGAGAATGCGTTCAATACTCATTTCCTCACAGGGCTGGTTCAGAATCACACTCGGTATCGCTGACGGGGCCTCGGGAAGTGCATCAAGCACCTGTTGAAAGGTTTCCCTTCCGGCGTGATGCAGCTGTGCGGCAACTTTCCCTCCCTCACGATGCACCGCTTCCGGTATCCGGGACAGACCCGGTAGAAAGCTGTCATCCCAGATACCCACTTCAGCCTTAAAACCGCGCCCGCGTGGATCGACGGCACAGATTTCAGTAATAATCAGTCCCGTGCCACCCTGTGCGCGCCGTGCGAGATAGGCAACGAGCCGGTCGCTCACGGTACTGTCTGTATTGCCGTACCCGGTGCCGATTGCCGGCATTACTGCACGGTTTTTCAATTCCATGGAATTAATTTTTATTTGTGAGAACAATGTATCAAGCGCCATCAGTACTTTTCTCCTTTCAAAAAGCGTTCCGAACAATTCCCGATCCTGCTGAGGGCCTTCGCGGCATACAGCGTGTATGATATTCATCTATACATCAGCAAAAATATCTTCCGCTGCCTGTATGGTAATACCGCTGGTATTTTTCAGTATCTTTGCAATGCCTTCAATTTTCGGGAGCTCATACTCAAAGAAATACCTGAAGGTATAGAGCTTTCCACGATAAAAGCTCTCCTGTTTCGACGCGCCTGAATTCAGTTTTGTTTCCGCCGCGACAGCCTGCACAAGCCACTGCCACCCGACGGCAATAATACCGAACATTTCAAGATACAGCGTTGCGTCCGAAAGAAACCTGTCAATTTCACCTTTCATTGCAAAACCTGTGAGATGGGCGGTGACATCCTTCAATAGTTCCACTGCACCAGCAAGTGCTGCGGCCTCTTTTCCAAGGGTGCCTGCCTGTTCCGCCGCGGCGATTGATGCGGCAACTTCTTTCAGGTAGAGCGCGAAAGCCTTTCCGTTTTTCATGATAACCTTTCTTCCCAGAAGGTCCATCCCCTGTATACCTGTGGTGCCTTCATGGATGGGATGTATCCGCATGTCCCGGAAATACTGTTCAACGGAAAAATCCTGGCAGTATCCGTATCCGCCGAGACACTGTATCGCGCTGCTTGTGGAAAGAAT